>CAJQNO010000081.1 GCA_905479745.1 uncultured Flavobacteriaceae bacterium
TTCAGAAAAATTAATAAAGACCCGAAGGGTGGGCTTTTTGTGACTTCCGGATTGGGAGGAATGAGTGGTGCCCAACCAAAAGCCGGTAATATCGCAGGCTGCGTAACCGTGTGCGCCGAAGTAAATAAAAAAGCTACCCACACCAGACATTCGCAAGGCTGGGTGGATGAGATCATTTCAGACTTAAAAATACTGGCCGACCGTGTTAGGGAAGCCTGTGCCAATGGAGAAACTGTATCCATAGCCTATGACGGAAATGTTGTGGATGTATGGGAATTTTTTGCTGAAGAGAATATTAAGATCGACTTGGGAAGCGATCAAACCTCTCTTCACAATCCATGGGCAGGTGGTTATTATCCTGTGGGAATGACCTATGAAGAGGCCAACGACATGATGGCCAGCGATCCTGAAGGATTTAAAGAAAAGGTAAGGCAAAGCCTAAGACGCCATGCAGCGGCAATTAACAAACACACCGAAAGAGGCACTTATTTTTTCGATTATGGAAATGCATTTCTGCTGGAGGCTTCCAGGGCAGGTGCCGATGTTCGCTCGGATGATCCGGTTCGGGAATTTAAATATCCAAGTTATGTTCAGGATATTATGGGCCCGATGTGTTTCGATTATGGTTTTGGGCCATTCCGGTGGGTTTGTGCTTCGGGTGATCCCGGTGATCTAGCAAAAACCGATGAGATCGCAACAGCTGTCCTCGAGCAACTGAAATTAAATGCCCCTGAAGAAATCCAGCAGCAAATGGCAGATAATATAAAATGGATAAAAGGAGCACAGGAGAACAAACTGGTGGTTGGGTCGCAGGCACGTATCCTCTATGCAGATTCGGACGGTCGCATACAAATTGCTTCGGCATTTAATAAGGCCATTTCCGAAGGAAAAATAGGGCCGGTTATTCTTGGTCGCGATCACCATGACGTATCGGGCACCGACTCACCTTACAGGGAAACATCCAATATCTATGACGGCAGCCGTTTTACGGCCGATATGGCCATCCAGAATGTGATAGGAGATAGTTTTAGAGGAGCTACCTGGGTAAGTATTCACAACGGCGGAGGTGTTGGTTGGGGGGAAGTAATTAATGGAGGTTTCGGTATGGTTCTTGATGGAAGTAAAGAAGCCCAACGTCGTCTGGAAAGCATGCTTTTCTGGGACGTAAATAATGGGATAGCCCGAAGAAGTTGGGCGAGAAATGAAGAAGCCGTTTTCGCCATCAAACGAGCAATGAGAGACAATCCAAACCTAAAAGTAACGCTTCCGAATTTCGTCGATAACAATTTGTTTAAGTAAACCATATGCTATGAAATCACTTAAATTCACATCATTACTTTTAGTACTTTTTGTCTTTACCTCTTGTACCACGGTACGGGTGGTGAGTGACTATGACAGACAGGCCAATTTCAATGAATACAAGTCTTTTGCTTTTTATAAGCCCGGGATAGATAAGGCCGAGATCTCAGACCTGGATAAAAAACGTATTCTTCGAGCCATCAATTCTGAATTAGCGGCGAAAGGCATGAATAAGTCTGAATCTCCCGATCTGCTGGTTAGTATTTTCACCAAAGAACGTGAACGAATTAACGTTTACAATAATAATTTTGGCTGGGGCTGGGGTTGGAACCCCTGGTGGTATGGAGGTTATTACGGAAATTCCGTTTCCCGATCCACAGAAGGGTCTCTGTACATAGACCTCATTGATGCTAAAACCAACGAATTGGTTTGGCAAGGTGTTGGTAGTGCAAGATTGATCACGAGCGGAAATATAGAAAAGAAGGAAGCACGTATTAGAGAGATAGTGCGTGAGATCTTAATGAAATACCCGCCTGGAAATACAATGAATTAAAAATAAACCCTCCAAAAATGGAGGGTTTTTTATTTGGATAAATAACTTGCAAATTGTTAGACCGAAGAACAACAAAGTTTTAAAATTTCTTATTGTTTAATAACCCCAACTGCTTTATTGCTGGTGTCTTCGAAATACACTTCTAATATATAGTACCCACCGCTTAAGCTCTCCATGGATAATTCTAATTGCTCCTGCAGATGTACCTCTTCCAAAATTACTTGTTGCCCTATACTGTTGTACAATTCAAGTTTTTCAATTGGCCGGTTACTTTTTATTGTTAGTATGTCTTCCACCGGGTTGTTAAATACGAATAACAGATTGGAAGATTGGTGATCATCTATTCCTAATACCTCATCGATAAAATTCTGGGCATAGATCCTAGAGCCGCTTCCTTTGTCCTCAATAAAAACAGCAACAGATTGATTGTTAACAGGTGTGGTATAGTTAATTCGGCTTTTGTTGGCAGCATATGTAGCCACAGGTCTAAGTTCTTCCGGCCAGAAAAACTCACCATTGTCATCAAGATACAAAACGTGTAATGTAGTTGGGGTAGCACCATTGTCCACTCCATCTTTAATTAGAAATATCGGACTATCATTTTTGAGGAAAAGGGTCCCCGCATGTACTTTTTCCTCGCCTATTGCATACACAACCTTGCCATTATCTGTAAACTGCCTTGCTCCTGTATCTTTATCAAATTTTTGCACAGATTCCCCTCTCTGGTTTTGTGAGCTATCGGTATAGGTGCATACCGCCCAAACGTATTGCGAACCAGGGTTCATAGCAATAGTAGTACTGATCTCATAATCTGTTTCGTTTGTATCGAAGTCGGAACCATTGATGCCCCAGGGTAAAGATCCATCCGGATTTACCCGCTGCACATACGAATCGAATCTAATTGCCGACGCCAATGAATACCCCATATATACCACATCACCGTTCTTAACACCTGTATAGGATCTATTGAAAGCAGTGGCCCTGTCCGCCAATTGAACCGGATTTGCCCAAACAGCGACACCATTTGCATCGTACCGCTGGGCCCACATATAAGAATTTATTCCCCCAATTAATGTGTGAAAAACTGCTATATAATTATCGTTGGAGATTTCGAAGAAGTTTGCCGGAGCTGTTGTACTAGAGCCATTTTCTATAGGTTGATCTGAAGGCCAAACAGGCATTCCGTTAGAATCGAACTTTTGCATTAACCCTCCACTTGATGAGAGCCAACTCACTAACGCATCTCCTGAAGACAGGGGTAGTATGGTCACGAGGTTTCCGCTTCCCACGTTTACGCCGTTGCTATTCCATAAATGGTTGCCTGCAGTGTCCAACTTAAATACATACGCCGGGTCTCCACCACCAGTTCCCGTAACCCCAATATAAATATTGTTGGCATCATCTACCGCTATATTCCAAATTACGGTAAACGTACTCATAGGAATGGTATTGCTAATTAAAAGTCCGTCATTTCCCAGGGTTTTATTCCCGTCCACATCGAGGACCTGCATCCTAAGTTCATAATTAACAGGAGCCGCCACCGATTTCCAAAAAACAACATAAGTTTTTCCATCGCCAGCACCAATCGCTTTCATATCACCTCCTTCCGAATCTACAACAAGTGTATTTATTTCGGTATTGGAATTCCATTGAGCAATAGCCTGTGAAAAGTACAGACTTACAATGATCATGATAAGTATTCTCATAAGATTCATTTTTGTTTAGTTTTATTTAATTAACTGTTTTCCTAGTGTTCTAATAATATACCCACCCGAATTATCCTCTTCATGTATATTACAAAATGCTTTCACTTTTTGAACTTCGAATGAGATTAATTTAAGATCTATTTTAAAGGATATGCAAATTCAAAAAATATAAAACCCAAACAATTTGCAATCCACATCAAGTGACAGCTTGTATTTATAATAATATTCCCTTTCGAAGGATTTATGTTACATATGTTTTATTTCGCTCCCAATTATGTGTGCGATGTTACGATATTTATACAAATTGATACATTAATTATAAAGGTTGCCACAGGGGAAATATACTTTAGCCCCGGTTAGGTATTGTCCCAGTTACTACAGGAAAAATCCCTTTTTAAAATAGAGTCTTTAACTATTAATAAACTCTAGGCTGGAATCTACTTTTACACCATAATCAAGAAGCATATAAAATTAACCTTTTAATTAAACTACGATGAAACAATTTTTTACTTTCTTACTGGTGCTGGCAACCACGGCTGTCATTGCACAAAATTCAATGTTCGTTCATACCGCTACGGTAGCGAACAGTTCTTTCAATGTTACCTACATTGATCATCCAGACCTCAACGCGAATCCCAATGCCAATTTGGTGGTTAGCCATAACTGGAACCCTGTGGGGTCTTCCGGCGTGTATAACGATAATGTTACCGGAGTCTGGTACGACACCTTTACCCAACAATGGGCCATTTACAATGAGAATCCTGGTGTAAATATTGTTCCGGATAGTTCGTATAATGTTTATTATTCTACCAATACTGCCACGATCACTCATATTGCCACGGTTGGTAATCAAGGATCTGTAGACTCATACACCGTTTTAAATAGCCCGCTATTAAACGGTAATCCAAATGCTCATGCCGTTTTAACTACCTATTATAATCCTAACAATCAATACAATGATACTGTATATGGATTTTGGTACGATGATACACTGGACAGATGGATCATCTATAGTGAGGACAGCAGCACTATACCCTTAGGCTCTGCCTTTTTTGTAGCGGTGAATGGAGCAGATGTTCAAACCATGAGACATGTGGCTATTCCTAGTAATATATTTGGCAATTACACGATAATCGATCATCCGGTTTTAAACGGTGATCCTAATGCTGTTTTCGTATTTGGCCATAATTGGGGTATTTCAGGAGATCCCTCGAATGTGATAATGGATCATAACATGGGCGTGTGGTATGATGGTGCTAACTGGAGTATTTATACTGAAGACTTATCGGCAATGCCAGAAAATGCCACTTTCGATCTTCTTATTTACGACGAAACACTGGGTGTTACCGAAAATAATATTGAAGGCCTTAGTTACGGTCCAAACCCTGTAAAGGACATACTCGATATTCGTGCTAACAACCCGATAACTTCGGTAACCATTTATAATATACTAGGGCAGAAACTAACCAAAGTATCTGGAGATGGTAACGCCATTGGCATAAATCTTTCTGGTTATGCATCTGGTAGTTACTTCGCCACCGTTATCGCCGGCGACGCTTCAGAAACTATAAAGTTGATCAAACAATAATGTTTGGAGTTTTGTTTAGTATTGTTGAAAGGAGCGTCTTAGGCGCTCCTTTTTATTTAATAATTAAGAATCTCAATGATCTTATCCTTCACTTTTTCAACAGAAGGGATCATGGTTTGTTCTAAGGTACTATTAAGCGGAATTGCAGGCATATTCTCACTTCCAATGATCATTACAGGCCCGTCTAACTCCTGAAAACACGCCTCCTGGATTCTCCCCTGCAACGCTCTACTAAAACTATTATCGGAAGGTTCTTCGGTAACAACAAGGCATTTGCCACATTTTTTTACACTCTTGAACACGGTGTCATAATCCAAAGGATGTAACGTTCTAAGGTCCACAATTTCGATCTTATCCTGAAGACCTAGTTCTTCGGAAGCATTCATCGCCCAGTGAACTCCCATGCCATAGGTTATTATAGATAGAGTCTCTTCGTTTTCCTGCTTCCAGATTTCTTGTAATACCCATGCTTTTCCGAAGGGAAGGATGTAGTCTTCGGCAGGTTCTACCGAAGTAGCTCCCTTGGTCCCGGGAACCTTACTCCAATATAGCCCTTTGTGCTCGAAGATCACTACAGGATTCGGGTCGTAATAGGCAGCTTTTAAAAGCCCTTTTAAATCGGCACCATTGCTTGGATAAGCTATCTTCAAACCACGGATATTGGTAACTACGCTTTCAACAGAAGATGAATGATAGGGCCCACCGCTTCCGTAGGCTCCAATTGGAACTCTCAGGATCATGGAAACCGGCCATTTACCGTTCGATAAATAGCAACTACGGCTTACCTCGGTGAACAACTGGTTAAGTCCAGGCCAGATATAATCTGCGAACTGTACCTCAACTATTGGCTTTAAACCAACCGCACTCATCCCTACGGTTGAACCTACTATAAATGCTTCCTGAATTGGTGTATTGAATACCCGGTTATCACCAAACTTCTGGGCCAGTGTGGCTGCTTCCCTGAAAACGCCTCCCAGTCTTCCACCAACATCCTGGCCATAGAGCAGGCATTCTTTATGTTTTCGCATCAGTTCTTCTATGGCGAAAAGCGCGCAATCTACCATCACCACTTTGTCGGCTCCTTTCGGACTTCTTTCGCCTGTTTCTTCCACGATCGGTGTGGGAGCAAAGTCGTGAGTAAAGAGATCCTCAGGCCTTGGATCCTCTGCCTTTAAGGCTTTTTCAAAATCGGCTCGTACTATATCGATACATTTATTCTCGAATTCCTGAATTTCGTTATCGGTAAAGCCTGTTTCCTTTAATAATGCCTTCATTTTAGGGTACGGATCACGGGACTGAGCCTCTTCCAGATCGTCCCTGTACCATTCCATCCTAACCCCGGAGGTATGATGATTTAGCAATGGCACTCTTGCGTGAACCAAAAATGGTCTACGCTCTTTCCTGATCGTATCCAGCACTTTTGAAATGGTGGAATAACTTTCGTTAAAATCGGTTCCATCGATGGTGACCGCTTCCAGTCCATGGAATCCGGCAGCGTATTCAAAAGCGTTCTGTGCACGGGTCTCTGCGGCATTTGCCGAAATATCCCATCCATTGTCCTGTACCAGATAAAGAATGGGCAATTGTTTAAGAGCTGCCATCTGGAAGGCTTCCGAAATTTCACCTTCGGTTACCGAAGCATCTCCCAATGAGCATACAACCACAGGATTATTTATAGATTTCCCAGCCGTATCAAGGCCTGAAATTCCTTCGGCTTCCTTATACCAGAATCCCATTGCCACACCCGTTGCCGGGATGGCCTGCATACCCGTTGCAGAGCTTTGATGAGGAATTTTAGGTTTATCGTCTTCTCTAAGACTAGGGTGCGAATAATATGTTCGGCCTCCGGAAAACGGATCGTCTCTTTTAGCTAAAACCTGAAGCATAAGATCGTATGGTCTCATACCGATGGCCAATAACATGGCATCATCCCGATAGTAAGGAAAGGCGTAGTCCTGAGGTTTTAACTGTAAACCCACTGCGGTCTGGATCACTTCATGTCCACGAGAAGTGGCATGCACATACTTGGAAACTGTTTTAAAGTTTTCCTCATACAGGTATGTAAGTGCTTTGGCAGTGCACAGGTTCTTAAAACCCTTTACAAGTATCTCTTTCTTCAGTTTACTATTATTCACAGTGATTAAATTATCCTTGATCATTTTTAATCGATCTTTACCATCCACCCAAACGGATCTTCTATCTTTCCTGTTTTTATTTTGTTCAACGTATCGTTTACATCCTGTCCAACCGGATGCTCATCGGAAATACGGATCACCTGGTCCTCACTACCTATGGCTTCAATATAAGCGATCCCCACAGCGGTTCCTGTTCCGAAGGCCTCTTCAAGGGTCCCATTCTTTTCTGCATCTAATATCTCATCAATGGTGATTGGCCTTTCAGTAACCTCGTAGCCTTTATATTTTAGAAGTTCGATAACGCTTAAACGGGTAATTCCATTTAATATCGCGCCATCGAGGCTAGGAGTAATAAAAGCACCATTGATCTTAAAGAAGATATTCATAGTGCCCACTTCCTGAATATACTTATGCTCAATGGCGTCCAGCCACAGCACCTGGTCATACCCTTTGGCTTTCGCTATTTCTGTAGGCCGGATTGCCGCAGCGTAATTTCCTGCTGCTTTCGCTTCTCCGGTTCCTCCTTCCACCGCACGGATAAATTTCTTTTCGGCCCATAATTTTATGGGTTTACTGAAAAGCGGCCCCGAGGGAGAAGCGATGATCATAAATTTAAAACTGGTAGCTGCGCGCATTCCAATAAACGGTTCGTCGGCATACATAAACGGCCTTAAATACAATGCACTGCCCTCCATTGGAGGAATCCATTTACGCTCCATATCGACAAATGCCTTCAATCCTTCCACGAATAACTCTTCGGGAAATTCGGGCATACCCATACGCCGCGCACTAAAATTTAATCGTTCTGCATTCTTATCGGGTCGAAAAATTAATGGCTTCCCGTCACTATCCAGCGTTGCCTTCATTCCTTCAAAAATGGCTTGCCCATAGTGCAAGGCCATCGCCGCAGGGTGAGTAGGAATATCGGAGAGTGGCTCTATTCGGGCCTGCTGCCATTTTCCATCCTTATAATCACATATAAACATATGATCGGTAAAGGTTCTTCCAAGCGGAATCGAATTAAAATCCAATGACGCTAGTTTAGAATTAGTGGTTTTTTTAATACTGATTTGTTCCATGGTCTCCATCATTCTATTCTTTAAATTTTTCGTTTTAAGTTAAACTGTTCCATTTCGTCTGCGATCCTTCTTAAGAAAGATCCTGCCAGGTAGCCATCAACTATGCGATGATCGAAAGACAATGACAGGTACATCATCTGTCTAATTTCGATCGTATCACCATTCTTACCCTCCATTACTTCGGCTCGTTTTTTTATGATCCCTGTCGCCAGGATAGCTGCTTCAGGCTGATTGATTATGGGTGTTCCCATCAAACTCCCGAAGGTACCTACATTACTGATAGTAAAAGTACTTCCTCGGGTATCGTCTGCAGATAACTTCCCGTCCCTTGCCTTGGCAACTAACTCATTAGTACTTGCTGCCAGTGCCGGGAGGTCTAATTTATCGGCATTACGAACTACAGGAACGATCAAATTCCCGGAAGGTAAGGCTGTGGCCATTCCTATATTAATGTCTTCTTTTACTATAATATTCTTTCCGTCCAGAGAAGAATTTATCATAGGGTAAGCTTTAATTGCTTTAGCAATACATTCTATAAATAGCGGTGTAAAAGTTAATTTCTCTTTGTATTTCTTCTGAAATTTCTCTTTAACCTCGTTTCGCCAGTTCACCATATCGGTAAGGTCTGCTTCCACGTAGGCAGTCACATGAGGGGAGGTATGTTTACTAAACACCATGTGGTCTGCGATCATCTGGCGCATACGATCCATTTCGATCACCTTTCCCGTACCCTTATCAAACTGAAGATCGGGCACTTTAAGCCCTGGACTCTCCGCAACCGGTTGAGCAAATTGGAATGGCCTGCCTTCAGCCAGATAATTCATGATATCACTTTTCCGAAGCCGGCCATCTTTTCCCGTCCCGGGTATCCTGGCAAGTTCTTCGTAACTAATATGATGTGCCCTTGCAATACTGTCTATCAACGGACTCACAAACACATTCTCATTCACCTTAAAATTGGTTGCCGGTACTGCTTTAGATTTTCTTTTAGGTTGAGATTTTGGAGTGCCGGTAGTTTTTTCGGTTTCCGTCGATTTTTTATCTTCTGAAGTTGATTTAGGGATTTCCCCATCGGTTTTAATAATGGCGATCACCTCCCCTATCTCCACCACATCATTAGGCTGGTAAAGCAATTCAACTATTTCTCCCGAGACAGTCGAAGGAACTTCCGAATCGACCTTATCCGTTGCGACTTCCAGCAATATCTCATCAAATTCAATAGTATCTCCCACGCTCTTGAACCATTTGATTATGGCAGCCTGTGTAATACTTTCACCCATTTTGGGCATTTTAAATTCAAAATTGCTCATTCGTTCCTTTTAAATTGTTCCAATGTCTTATAAAAGTCCTCTTGAACAGGTCTGTTTTCAGGTATGGATCTAAGTGGTTCCACTTCTCTTAAACTTGCATGGCAATCTGTAGGCAGCTGCTGATACAATCGGGTTCCGGCAGTTTTCCATTCGATCATTTCATCCGAAACTTCTTTAATTGCCTTCGCCGGGTTTCCAACGATCAGCTGCCTCTTTACAAATTTCGATTCGGCCTTCACAAAACTCATAGCACCTACAATACATTCATCTCCTATTTCGGAATCATCCATAATAACACTATTCATTCCCACCAGGCAATTCCTACCCAGGTTAGCGCCGTGAATTACAGCACCATGTCCCACGTGAGCTCCTTCTTTCAATACTATGCTCTTCCCGGGAAACATATGCACCGTACAATTCTCCTGAACATTCACCCCGTCTTCTAATACGATCTCACCCCAATCCCCGCGGATGGCTGCTCCCGGGCCGATATAACAGTTCCTTCCAATGATAACGTTCCCGGTAACGGCCGCCAGCGGATGCACGAAACTGGATTCGTGTATTACTGGTATATGTCCTTTGAAACTGTATATCATTAGTAATTCCTGGTATTAGAGGGTTATTTAAATCTTTTTAATGTTTCTTTTGTAAATTCTGAAAGCACCAGCCTTCCGCTAATCGCTGCCCGTTCGGCCAAAAGCTCATCCCAGTCTTCAGTGCCTTTCCAAAAAACTGCCTTCATTTCCTTCATAGCATCAGGGTTATACGTGCAAAGTTGTTCGGCAAAATTTTGTACAGCCTCATCCAGCTTTTCGGTGGACTCGAACACCTGGGCATACAATCCTTTTTGCCGGGCCCATTCTGCATCGTAAAAACTGTTGGCATCGATCGCTATTTGAGACATCCCGCTCAATCCTAATTTTCGCTCTACTGCAGGCCCCACCACAAACGGCCCTATCCCAACGTTCAACTCACTCAACTTGATAGAGGCAAATTTTGTGGCCATACAAAAATCGGTTGCCGAAGCCACACCTACGCCTCCACCAACGGTCTTACCTTGTATACGACCTATAATGAACTT
This sequence comes from uncultured Flavobacteriaceae bacterium, assembly GCA_905479745.1. Lineage (GTDB taxonomy): Bacteria > Bacteroidota > Bacteroidia > Flavobacteriales > Flavobacteriaceae > Pukyongia. Next base: position 10,752 of record CAJQNO010000081.1, read on the forward strand.
AGGGCATTTGCGCATAGCGTTTATTACATTGGCGAAACCACTAAAGAAGATTCGTCCCGTTTCGGCATCATTGATATTAATTAGTTCCTTGAAACTGGCACCTGCGCAAAAAGTTCGGTCACCTCCACTTTTTAAAACGATTACTTTCACCTTATCGTTTGCTCCCGCCCCGCTTATGGTATCTGCCAATTTTGCCAGCAGATCCCCTGGCAAGCTGTTATGAGCCGGATGAAAGAATTCGATGGTTGAAATTCCGTTGTTTATATCTTCTTTTACGTATGGTGCGGTCATAAAAAATTAGATTTAGATCAGGTCAAATTGTTCGAAATGATGATTCAGGTGCTTACGTTCCATTAAGTACCATTCAAATCTGTTCAATTCTCCAAAGACAACATTCTTTGTTCGCGCATCGGGATTCGCTTTAAAATATTCTAAATATTCCTGTCTTGCTTCCTTGAATTTAGCTTTGGCAGTCTCGAGGTCCGGATGTCTTAATTGGTGCATCGCAGACTTCTCGCGTAATGGGAAATCGTATCCCCGAGGCATTTTTTCGTAATTATAAAGGGTGGCATGTACTTTTTCCAGGATCTTATCGGGAGTGCTTATCTCGAAATCCTGGATCTCTCCCGATGCTATCCTGTAGGTATATTCCAAATGTTCTACCATTTGCTGAGGATTTAGATCCCCCCATTTAGGTTTCGATTCTTCAGAAAGCTTATCGAGGCATTCATCTATTTTTTCGGTGGTCATTTCAACAAAGGTGGTTTGTTTCTTCTGAACCATGGTAAGTACGGTTACAATGGCCACCAACTCATCATCTGCATCGAAAACCTCCCCGTACCACTTCACGATACCGCTGGGAAGCTCGGTTCCCCGCTGATCGCGATCGATCTTTTGCTTACAGGTAAGTCGCACATAGATCGTATCATTGTGATAGATCGGGCGTAGGAACCTACAGTCCTCTAATCCGTAGTTCGCTGCAACAGGACCTTTATTTGGGTAAACAAACAAACCTGCAGCAGCGGCTAGAAGGAAATAACCATGAGCGGTCCTTTTTTCGAAGATACTGCCATCCAGGGAAGTGATATCTGTATGGGCATAAAAATGATCCCAGGTTAAGTTGGCAAAATTAACGATATCACCATCTGTGATCGTTCGTTTGTGTGTTTTCAATGACATGCCGGGTTCTATATCCTCCCAATGATATTTAAAGGGATGTTGTTCGGCTTCCTTGTAGGCGCCTTTGGGCTGATATATCCCGGTTACCTCCGTAAGCGTGGTGGGTGTTCCCTGTACTGCACATCGCTGTAAGTAATGCTTTACTCCACGCATACCTCCCATTTCCTCGCCGCCACCGGCTCTACCGGGTCCGCCGTGAATAAGGGTAGGTAAAGGAGAGCCATGGCCCGTACTTAATCGTGCGTTCTCCCTGTTCAGTACTAATATTCTACCGTGATGAGATGCCGCGCCAATCACATATTCCTTTGCTATCTTATCGTCGAAAGTTGCTATGGAGGAAACCAGAGATCCTTTCCCCATCTGTGCCAAAGTAATCGCCTCATTAAGATCTTTATAAGGCATTAACGTACTTACGGGACCAAAGGCTTCTATCACATGGGCAGCCTCATTCTTGAAAGGATCGTTCTCCCGCAGTAAAATTGGTTTTAGGAACGCACCTTTCTCAGCATCGGCGCCAATCGTTTCCACATTTTCCAGGTCCCCATATACTATCTCGGCCGTAGAGGCTATCTTCCCCACCTGTTCTTTTACAGATTGTCGCTGTGCGTCGCTCACTAGAGCACCCATACGCACTTCCTGTAATCTGGGGTCTCCTATTGTTACCTTATCCAATTGTTTTCCCAACTCGATCTGCACATCTTCCATTAATTTTTCAGGAACGATAATTCGGCGGATCGCGGTACATTTCTGACCCGCTTTTACGGTCATTTCTTTTCTCACTTCCTTGATAAATAGATCGAATTCCGGAGTGCCGGGGACGGCGTCTTCGCCTAAAACAGATGCATTCAAAGAATCTGCCTCCATGGTGAACGGTACAGCTTCCTCTATGATCTGTGGGTGGTTCTTTAGTTTTCGTCCTGTACTTGCCGACCCTGTAAAGGTTACCACATCCTGGGATTGGACAGTATCCAGGATATTTCGTGCGGTGCCGCTAATAAGCTGTAGAGATCCTTCAGGAAGAATTCCGGAAGCAACAATTTCTTTAACTACTGCTTCGGTTAAGTATGCTGTCTGAGGTGCAGGAAGTACAACTGCCGGCATCCCTGCCATCCAGTTTACGGCGCATTTCTCTAACATGCCCCACACCGGGAAATTAAATGCATTGATGTGTACTACTACCCCTTGCCTTGGCACCATGATATGATGTGCCATAAAGCGACCTCCTCGGGAAAGGTCGATAGGTTCTCCTTCTACATGATAAGACTGATTGGGAAACAATTTCCTCAAAGAGGCATTGGCAAAAAGGTTTCCGAAGCCACCTTCAATATCGATCCAGCTATCTACTTTGGTAGCGCCAGTACGATAGCTTAGTTCGTAGAATTGATCTTTTTTCTTAGTGAGATATAAGGCCAGTTTTTTCAGCATTAACCCTCGCTGTTGAAAAGTCATTTTCCTAAGTGTGTCTCCTTTTTCCCTTCCATACTGAAGAATGGATGGGATATCCAGGCCTTCCACCGTTACGGAAGTGAACTGTTCTCCGGTTACCGAATCGAATATAGGAGAACCGTCACCAGTCCCGTCTATCCATTTTCCCGTAACATAATGTTGTGTTTTATTCATTTTTTCCAATACTTTGCTCAGTTCTACTTATGCTATCACGCGTATCACCTGTCCGTTTATTTTGCCTTCCACACTTTTAATATATCCATTCACTACTTTATTCATAGCCACCGGGTTATGACCCGGGAAGTAATCTTTATATTTTTCATAGGCATCCTCTACTAAACCGGCCGAAACCGCATTCACCCTAACATTATCAAGTTCAAGAACCACAGCTTTAACAAAGCTATGGATGGCCCCATTTACCATAGCCGCACTTGTGGTCATTTCAACCGGGTCGTCTGCCAGGATACCCGTAGTTAATGTTATGGATCCTCCGGGGTTGATAAATTCCTTTCCAACCTTAACCAGGTTTACCTGTCCCATTAATTTGCTTTTAATTCCTATATAGAAATCTTCTTCACTTAAATTCTCGAAAAGATCCCACTTAGCTTCACCGGCAATGCAAACTGCAGCATCTACTTTTCCAACCGATTCGAACATGCGACGAATCGATTCCATATCGGCAATATCGACCGTAACATCACCCGATTTTCTACCGGCGATGATCACTTCATGCTTTTCGGCCAAATGTGAAGTGACGGTGCGCCCTATAGTTCCGTTCCCACCTATAATTAGTATTCTCATTTATTACAAATTTGGGTTTTCAATGATCGCTGCATACCCTTGGCCTACACCTACACACATAGTGATCAAGGCATATCGTTTGTTCTGTTGTTGCAATTCCAGCGCGGCAGAATAGGCTATCCGAGCTCCGGTTACGCCCAGGGGATGTCCAATAGCGATGGAACCACCGTTAGGATTGATCCTGGGATCGTCGTCTGCCAGACCCCATTCTCTAATGCATGCAAGGGCTTGAGACGCAAATGCTTCATTTAATTCGATAACATCTATATCGTCCATGGATAATCCTGCTTTGGCAAGTGCTTTGTTCGAAGCCTCAACGGGTCCAATACCCATGATCCTGGGCTCGACGCCAACAACCGCAGAACTCACGATCCTCGCAAGGGGCTTGAGATCGTATTTTTTTAAGGCTTCTTCGGAAGCAATGATGGTCGCAGCAGCACCGTCGTTCAGGCCCGAACTATTTCCTGCAGTCACACTGCCATCTTTTTTGAACGCTGGTCTCAGTTTCGCCAGAATTTCTTTGGTAGTTGTAGGTTTCACAAATTCATCTTCAGAAAAGATTATGGGATCCTTTTTACGCTGCGGGATCACCACATCTACTATCTCCATGCCCAACCTCCCGTTTTGTTGCGCTTTTGTCGCTTTCATCTGGCTCCAATAGGCAAATGCATCCTGATCTTCACGAGTGATCTTGTATTTTTCTACCAGGTTCTCAGCAGTATTTCCCATGCCGTCGGTTCCGTATAGCTCGTGCATCTTTGCGTTCACAAAGCGCCAACCAAAACTGGAATCGTACATCTTGGCATCGTTACCATAGGCGGATGACGGTTTCGCGATCACATAAGGTCCGCGTGTCATGTTTTCCACACCTCCCGCAATGAATAGATCACCATCTCCTGCTTTAATCGCTCTGTTGGCGTGAATAATAGCTGAGAGCCCGCTGCTGCACAGTCTGTTGACTGTTTCACCGGGAACGGTGAATGGCAGTCCTGCCAGCAGCAGCGCCATACGAGCAACATTCCTGTTATCTTCCCCCGCCTGATTCGCACATCCCATGATCACATCGTCATAATCTTCCTTAGGAATATTGGGGTTCCTTTTGGTAACTTCCTCAATTACCAGGGCCCCCAGATCGTCCGTTCTTACCTGGCTAAGGGTACCTTTGTAATTCCCTATAGGGGTCCTAATTCCGTCGATTATAAATGCATCTTTCATTCGTTCAATTTTTCTTTGCCCACCGCTATTTGGACGGCTTATCATTATAGGGCTTTATTTCAGTTTTACTCCCAGTCTTTAGCTGTTCTGTAGACCACTCCTTTAAAAAGTGCGACCATTTCATCACCTCTTTTTACTTCAATAACATTAAAGCCTAATTTAGTTTTTGTCACGTCGATCACAGCTTCTGCGACCAGATAATCTCCGGCTTCCACGGTCTCGATATGGTTAATAGATGTCTCTATGGAAACCGCAAATTTTCCATGGGTGTTGGCAGCAAAACCAAAGGCAGTATCGGCAAGCGAGTATGTAATTCCGCCATGTGCCTTACCCATGCTATTTAGCATCTCCTCCCGCACGGTCATGGCCACTTTACATCTTCCTATCTCACACTCCAGGATCTCTATACCCAACCAGCTACTGAACGGGTCCAGAGTTAGCATCTTATAGGGTATGGATGTTCCTTTCTTCATCTTAAAAAAAAGTATTTTGTTCTTTATTCATTCGGCGTAAAAGCGGACTGCATCTGTACCGGTCCTCTCTGTATTCCTCGTATAAAGCATCCAGCTTCATTACGCACCAGTCTATACTTTTCTCGTCTGCCCAGGCCAGTAAGCCTTTTGGGTAATTCACGCCCTTGGTCATAGCATTATCTATATCCTCGGCCGACGCTATGTTCCAGAACAATGCGTCCGCGGCTTCATTGATAAGCATTACAAGTACCCGATCGAAAATTTTCTGGGCAAGACCAACATCCTCATTTGGCTTAGGATTTACTGCACCTTCTTTATAATTATAATATCCCTTTCCAGTTTTTCGTCCCAGAAAACCGGCTTCACTCAATCGTTTCTGTGTAAAGGACGGTTTGTACCTCGGATCGTAATAAAAGGCTTCGAAGACAGTCTCTGTAACAGTATAATTGATATCATTTCCTATAAAATCCATTAATTCAAAAGGACCCATTCTAAACCCTCCCAGTGATCGCATAGCCCAATCAATGGTCGCAAAATCTGCGATTCCTTCTTCATAGATGCGGAGGGATTCACCATAAAATGGTCTGGCTACTCGGTTTACGATAAATCCGGGGGTGTCCTTGGTTACCGCTATAGTCTTACCCCAGTTGCTAATATTTTTAATGGTGTTTTTTAAAGTTTTTTCTGAAGTCTGTACCGCAGGAATCACCTCTACCAGCTTCATGAGCGGCGCGGGATTAAAAAAATGAATCCCGATACATCGCTTTGGATTATCGAGGGAAGATGCAATAGACGCAATGGAAAGCGAAGAGGTATTAGTAGCAATGATGGCATCTTTGGCGACTATCTTTTGTAGTTTCTGAAATAACTCTTTCTTGATCTGCAAATCTTCGATGATCGCTTCGATGATCAGTTCCGAATTCGACAAACTTTCAAGACTGCTTACATACTTTATATTACCACGGATCCTCGACTTTTCACTCTCGTCTATCCGGCCTTTTTCGATCAACCTGTTTAGTATTTTCTCCAGGGAATCCTCAGCTTTTCTCAGGGCATCCGGATTAGCGTCATAGATACACACCATACACCCAGCCGTTGCTGCAACCTGTGCGATACCATTACCCATAGTACCAGAGCCTATTATACCTACCGTTTCGATCATTTAATTTCCTTTAAATTTTGGCTTGCGCTTTTCCACAAAGGCTGCCACACCCTCGGCATAGTCATCAGTTTGGGCCGACGCAATTTGCAATTTAGATTCCATCGATAATTGTTCTTCTAAGGTGTTTTCCATAGAAGCATTGAGTAATTGCTTAGTGTAGCCCAGAGCTTTTGTAGGCATCATTGCAAGTGTTGATGAAATTTCCTTAATGGTTTCAGAAAAACTATCCTGTGACACTACCTTGTAAACCATCCCCAATCGTTCTGCTTCTTCGGCACTTACTTTATCGCCTAACATCATTAGGGCAGATGCTTTCTGAAATCCAATCAGCCGGGGTAAAAAGAAAGTTCCGGCGCTATCCGGAACCAAACCAATTTTGCTAAACGCCTGAATAAAAGCAGCGCCTTCAACCGCAATAACGATATCACAGGCTAGTGCGATATTAGCACCGGCTCCTGCTGCCACCCCATTCACGGCTGCAATGATGGGTTTATTTATCGCACGAATTCTCTTAATAATGGGATTGTAATGTTCCTCCAGGATCTTCCTGAATCCTGGGTTCAATTCTGGAGAAGTCACTTCTTTTAGGTCTTGTCCGGCACAAAATGCCTTTCCATTCCCAGTGATCACAATGGCGCGGATGTTTTGATCGGCTTCACATTGGTCGAGTTCAGATTGAAATAAGAGTGCCATCTCACGGTTAAAACTGTTAAAAACCTCAGGTCTGTTAAGTCTTAACCAGGCTACTCCATTTTCTATTTCTTTCTGAATATACGTACTCATATTTTTACTTTAAACATTTAAAATAATCGAACGGCTCCATACAATCTTCACATTGAAAAAGAGCTTTACAGGCGGTGGAACCAAATTGACTCACAAGTCGTGTATGGGTACTTCCACAGTTGGTGCATTTCACCAGAGGTTTATTTCCCAGCAAAGCCTCCTTGTCTGCAGTCTCTTCTAACGGTGCAGCAATCCCATAGGCTTCCATTTTACGTTTTCCCTCTTCGCTGATCCAGTCTGTAGACCAGGCCGGGGCCAAAACCAATGTTATTTCTGCCTCCATCCCTTTCTTTAAAAAAGCGGCCTTGAGATCATCGCCTATCACGTCCATGGCCGGGCATCCGGAGTAGGTAGGCGTAAGTTTTATCAATACCTTCCCGTTTCTTATTACCGCTTCTCTAATAACACCCAGATCCAGCACCGTTAGCACCGGGATCTCAGGGTCTGCCACCTCCTCCAGGATTGGTATGAGTTCTGCGTCGATATTGGGGTGCAGGTCGATCATCGTATTACCAGGTCATATTTGGATAGGTACGCTGCATATATTGCAATTCGGTTAAAATGTACCCCATATGTTCCGTATGAATCCCTTGTTTTCCACCTCTTTTGGAGTATGGGTTATCGGGAATTGTTAAGGTTGCCTCTTCAAGAACTTCGGAAATTTGCTTGTAGTACTCGTCTTTCAGGGCCGTTAAATCCACACCAATCCCTTGCTCTGCCATCTTTTTATCCGAATCTGACATATCGAAAAGTTCATCGGTATAGGGCCAGAAATGATCGATAGCTTCCTGTATCTTTTGTTTACTTTCATCTGTTCCATCACCCAGGCGTTTTAGCCAATCGCCGGAAAAACGTTTGTGATAACTCACTTCCTTCACACCTTTTCTCGCAATTGCCACCAGCATTTCGTCCTCACTATGTTGTAAGGCATTCATTAACTGAAGGTGGTAAACATCGAACAGGAATTGCCTGGCGATTACATGACCAAAATGAGTATTTGGCTGCTCTACCAGAAGTACATTTTTATAATCCCTTTCGTTGCGAAGCATAGCAATATCATCCTCGGTTCTTCCATCACCAGCTATTTTAGCTGCATATTGATAATAACTTCGTGTTTGTCCGAACAGATCCAGGGCAATATTGGTAAGTGCTATATCCGTTTCCAGATTAGGTCCGTGACCACATAGCTCACCTAATCGTTGTCCAAGAATAAGTGAATTATCTGCTATTCCAAGTATATAATTGTATAGGTCCTGATCTTTCATTTACATATGTTTTACTTCGTCCGGGAGATCATAAAATGTAGGATGTCTGTAAATTTTGTCCTGAGCCGGTTCGAAGAACTCTCCATTGTCGGCCGGATTTGAGGCAGTGATATACTTACTCTCTACTACCCAAATACTTACACCTTCGTTCCTTCTGGTATATACATCTCTTGCGTTTTCCAGGGCCATTTCGGCGTCTGCAGCATGCAGACTTCCAAAATGACGATGTTCAAGACCGTTCTTCGATCTTACGAATACCTCCCATAATGGCCAATCTTTTTTCATATCTAACTCTTTAACTTGCTTTTGCTACTTTTTTCTTCGCCTGCTTCTCTGCATAGGCCATGGCGGCTTCCCGTACCCAGCTTCCTCTTTCCCAGGCGCCAACTCTGGCCTCCATCCGTTCTTTATTACAGGGTCCGTGACCCTTTACTACCTGCCAGAATTCATCCCAGTCGATCTCGCCAAAATCGTAATGCCCTGTTTCGGCATTGAATTTTAGATCGGGGTCCGGAACCGTGATTCCTAAAATATCTGCCTGCGGAACAGTTTGGTCTACAAACTGCTGCCGTAATTCATCGTTGGTCTTTCGTTTTAACTTCCATTTCATCGATTGTTCCGTATGCGGCGAATCGGCATCTCTCGGTCCAAACATCATCAGGCTTGGCCACCACCATCTGTTTAAAGCATCCTGGGCCATAGCTTTTTGTTCGGGTGTTCCATTGCACAAAGTGAGCATGATCTCATACCCTTGTCGTTGGTGAAAACTTTCCTCTTTGCAAATTCGTACCATCGCTCTTGCATAAGGCCCGAATGAAGTTGTACATAAGGCTACCTGGTTAATAATAGCAGCCCCATCCACCAACCACCCAATCGCGCCAATGTCTGCCCAGGTAATGGTGGGATAATTGAAAATGGATGAATATTTAGCTTTACCACTGTGCAGTTGGTCAAATAATTCTTCACGTGAGATCCCAAGGGTTTCGGTAGCAGAATACAAATACAATCCGTGTCCTGCTTCATCCTGAACCTTGGCCAAGAGCGCTGCTTTACGTCTTAGCGAGGGTGCCCGGGTGATCCAGTTTCCTTCCGGCAACATGCCCACTATTTCCGAGTGTGCGTGCTGTGATATCTGCCTTATATGGGTTTGCCTGTACTTTTCCGGCATCCAGTCTTTAGGCTCGATCTTTTCATCGCGAGCTATACGCGCTTCAAAAATAGCTTCCAGGTTCTTTACTTCTTTTTCACTCATGTCGTTTATTTTTAGACGTCGAAATCTACTTTTACTTTATCTGTGATTGGTACCGACTGGCAACTCAATACATAATCCTGGGCCAATTCGTCTTCTTCAAGGGCGTAATTCACCTTCATCTCCACCTCACCATCTATCACCTTACATTTACATGTGCTGCATACACCACCTTTACAGGCAAATGGAAGATCGGCTCCGGCTCCAAGGGCAGCATCCAGGATGTTGTCGTAATCTTTGGTCATCGTAAAATGGAACTCTTTTCCACCATCGATAATTGTGAGTTCCACTCCTTCCACATTTTGCTGGGCGAGACGCTCGGCTCTCAACTTATCTTCTTCAGAAAGACCCGTAACAAACAACTCGAAATGAATCATTTCTTTTGGTAAACCTGCTTTCACCAGGTAATCACTTACGTAATGTACCATATCCTCCGGGCCACAAAGAAATACCTCACTGGTATCCGGAATGTCTATAAAGGTGGAGCAAAGGACCTTCATTCTATCATCATCAAATCTACCATTGAAAAGGTCTATGTCCCTTCTCTCCTTTGTAAGGAAATAATAAATTTCCAGGCGGCCGAAATAGGTATTTCGAAGCTGTTCCAATTCTTCCTTAAAGATAATGGATTTGGCTGTCTTATTCACATAAAACAACTTACAGGTTGCATGCGGCTCGGCAGCGAGATGCGTCTTTATCATCGATATGATAGGAGTGATCCCACTTCCTGCCGAAAAGAACAGGTAATTCTTCGGTTTTTCAGGATTGAGATCCACCCCAAATGTACCGCTAGGAGGCATCACCTGGATAGTATCACCGGTTTTTAATGCTGAATTTACAAAGGTGGAGAATTTCCCGCCGGGTATCTGCTTAACCGCGACACACCACTTATCTTCCAGCGGACTCGAACACAAACTATACGATCTTCGTATGTCTTCTCCATCTATATCGGCCTTCAAGGTTAAATGCTGTCCCTGCTGATATGAAAAGGTTTCCTTTATATCTTCAGGCACCTCAAAACTAATAACAGAACAATCGTCTGTTTCCTTATAAATGTTCTTTATCCTTAATGTATGAAATATAGCCACATCTCTTATTTTTCGGCTAACAAAACTAACGTTTGTTAGTTACATATGCAAGTTAATAATTTGCTAAACAATTCCTTCCAGCAATACTGCTACCATGTCTTTTTTCAGCACATTCACGTCCAGTTTGCCTCTTTTCTGATACCACAGGTAGAGGGTGCGTAGCGTAGACAGTATTGAAAATAATATAACTTCCGGATGTCGGGGTTTAAGATCTCCTTCTTCAATGCCTTGTTTTATGATCTTTCTGAAATTATCCTCGTAATCCTCGCGCATCCGAACAAAATTGGACAAATCCTCGTTTTCAAGATGCATCCAGTCGTTATTTAGTGCTGCAAGTGCTTCCGAATGATTGACCGTGATGTCTATATGCATCTCTATCACTTCTTTGATCTTATCAAGAGGTGTTCCTCCGGAGTCTATCACCGCCTGCATCCCCGAGGTAAATTTTCTCGCGAGATATAAGATGAGCGTTGATAGTATTTCCTGCTTGCCGGAAATATGATTGTATAGGCTCGCAGCTTTTATTCCCATTTCCTGGGCGATGTCGCGCATGGAAACAGCATTATACCCTTTTTCCTTAAAAAGTGAAGATGCGACGGCTACGATTTCTTCCTTACGGGTTGCTGTGTTCATTTACCTTGCAAGATAACGAAATCGCGTTTAAAAGTCTAAGGCTTTTGGAAAGCTCCCACGGCTGTAGTACTTTTGAAAGCTTATGGAAGAACGCTACGAAAGTAACGAGTTGATAGAGCGCTTACCACCGCACCTGAAGCAATTTATCAAACCACAAAATTACGAGGATTATACGGCTGTCGATCAGGCCGTTTGGCGCTATGTAATGCGAAAAAATGTGGATTATCTCAGCCAGGTAGCACATGAGAGTTATCTGGACGGACTAAGAAAGACCGGGATCTCTATAGACCGCATACCTTCCATGTACGGGATGAATCGTATCCTTAAGGAAATTGGCTGGGCGGCTGTGGCTGTTGATGGTTTTATCCCCCCAAACGCGTTTATGGAATTCCAGGCTTATAAGATCCTGGTAATTGCCAGCGACATACGCCAGCTTGAAAACATCGAATATACTCCTGCCCCGGACATCATTCATGAAGGTGCCGGACATGCCCCAATTATAGCAAGCCCGGATTATGCCGAGTATCTTAGGCGTTTCGGAGAGATAGGTGCCAAGGCGATCACCAGTGCACATGATAACGAAATGTACGAAGCAGTACGAGAACTCTCTATTCTCAAAGAAGCGCATAATTCCTCCGTGGAAGACCTGGAGGACAAGATCAGGGCAGCTGAACAAAAAGTGGATGCGCTTCAGCAGAAAAAAGTAGAACCATCCGAAATGGCACTCATCCGTAATCTACATTGGTGGACGGTAGAATACGGTCTTGTTGGCACTATTGATAACCCAAAGATCTACGGAGCCGGACTGTTGTCGTCCATAGGTGAAAGCGCATGGTGCATGAAACCGGAAGTGAAGAAACTGCCGTACTCTATAGACGCGGCCTACCAGGAATTCGACATTACAAAACCGCAACCCCAACTATACGTCACACCGGATTTTGCGTACCTCCAGGAAGTACTTGAGGAGTTTGCAAATACCATGGCTGTGCGAAAAGGTGGCTGGCGGGGCTTAAAAAAACTTATTGGCAGCAAACAACTGGGCACCATAGAATTAAGTACTGGCTTGCAAGTAAGTGGAGTGTTTACCCGGATGATCCAAAATGAGGATAATGAAGTTGTCTATTTTGAAACAGAGGGTGAAACGGCTCTTGCATACCGGGAGAAGGAGGTGATCGGACATGGTATTAGCCGTCACAAGAATGGATTCCGTTCACCTCTCGGGAAATTGAAAGGAATTAACTTATCGATCGAGAATATGGGCCCCAGAGACCTTCAGGCGTATAATTTCTACGATGGAAAACCCATTTCCTTCGAATTTGAAAGCGGAATTACCGTAGATGGCCTCAATGTTACAGGTATGCGAAACCTCAGCGGCAAATTAATGCTTATCCAATTTACCGATTGTACGGTAAGATACAGGGATGAAATCCTATTTTCTCCCGAAATGGGCGATTTCGATATGGCGGTAGGAAAGGAGATCGTTTCGGCTTTCGCGGGCGCGGCAGACTATCGTTCCTACGATGTACTAGCCCATACTCTAAGTGGCACTGAAACGGTTCGTGTGTCCCTTTCAGAAGTGGAAAAAAAACGCAACCAGCTTTATCAAAAGGTTCGGGATCTGAGAGAGAGCAATGCGATAGACTTACCAGCCCTTACATCAGTCTTTAATATTTTATCGCAGGAATTCCCGGAAGACTGGCTGTTAAGTCTGGAAATTCTGGAACTCACACGAGGCAAAGACGATTCGTTTTCAGAAAAAATAATAGAACACCTAACCACTGTAAAAAAGAATAGGCCTGAAGTAGCTCATCTTGTAGACAATGGCCTTTCTTTACTGAATAAATAATTATGGGACTTTTAGATTTTCTCTTCGGAAATAAAACAAAGAAAATTGAGGAATTCATTGAAAAGGATGCGGTCATCCTGGATGTTCGCACCAAGGCCGAATACGTTGGAGGAGCCATCCCGGGATCTAAGAATATACCCTTGCAACAGCTATCGGTACAACTTTCAGAAATAAAAAAATGGAATAAACCAGTAATCACCTGTTGCGCCAGTGGGATGCGATCGGGAAGCGCCGCCACTATCCTTCGAAACAATGATATAGAAGCTGTAAACGGTGGCGGTTGGGCCAGCCTTCAGAAAAAACTCTAAGAATCTTTCTCCTTCTCTTTCTCTTTCTTCTTTCGGGCGCGTTTTGGTTCCAGCACAAATACATAATAAAACAAAGCCACACAAAAGATACCCATTGCTAAATACCCCAATAATCGACCTTGTGCTTCGGCTTGGGATTGTACGGTAAGTAGGGCGAGAGAATTCATATTAATATTTAGGTTTTTTTATGAACGGCCTACAAGTCATACTTCACTACCAGCATCAATATTCTCGGTAAAACGTAATATTGAGAAGTGGTGTTGAACTGCTCATTAAAGCTGTCGTTGTTCGTGAATTCGGTGTCTAATATATTGGTTGCCTGAATAGAGAATTCCCACGGACTTTCCCCCTCCTGATAATACAAATTGGCATTGAAGAACGAATAGGTGTTGTCTACCGTGTTCTCTTCGTTAGAATAGTTATAATAGTCCCACTCTGCATTGAATGAAAAGTGTTTCAGGAAACGGAGATCCATATTTGCGTAGGGCCTTTGGGTATAAAAGATCTGTTCAAGGCCACCGTTATCATAACGGTTTACAGTGAGCCTGTATCCCACTTCGAAATTAGGCCACTCTCTGAAATTAGAGCGAATACTACCTCTATATCCCTGCGTAAGGCTTTCGCTTTCTGTAATGATATCGTTAATAAGGTTGTTCGACTTGCTTAGGGTTACATTAGCATTTAAGTTGAACTGGATCTTTTTTATGGTTTTACTGAATCGTGCAGCAGCCGAGAATGTCTCGTCCGGGAAATTACTGTCAATATTAAACAGGCTTCCCACTCGGTTAATCCCAATAACCTCTGAATTGTTCTTGAAACCTTCAATTCGGCGTGTATAATTGAGAGATCCACTAATGTTGGTATAATTGAACAAATTGAAACTAAAATAGTTGAGGCTATACTGATGTGATAGGGCATTCTCAAGGTTTCTGTTACCCCTAAACATACTGTTGTAATTATTAAACACAAATGCCTCGGCATAGTTATTTATATCGGTATACTCTGCAGAGATCGAGTAGTTAAACCTGAGGCTTTCACTTTTTTTAATATTCCAGATCGCGTTAAAATCGGGAAGTACCATCCAGTCATTCTGGGTAACCGTTGTTCCCAGTTGTTCGTTCTTCAGGTTATAATTATGAAGGGTTAATCCCGGAGTGAAGATAAACTCGCCTGTTTTCACTTTGTAATGCAAACCAAGGAATGCATCGGTAAATCCGTAGGTAACATTGTTAACCAGGGGTAGATTTTCTCCGTCTATTTCGGGTGTCTCTGTGAAATTAAGCATACCACCACCATTGAGAAGCTGGAATATATTCGAATCGAATTGCTGGTTACTGTACGTGGCACCCAGAGTGAAATTTATGTTACTGGTATTATTCAGCACATAGTAATAATCGATCTTCGCATCCAGTTTGTTGGTTTTTATATTTTTCTGCTGATTTATATTGTAGCGGTTCTGGGTAGAATCCACAGGAATAATTCCACTAAAAGGGAGCAGATCTGTTATGGCATTGTAAAAAGGGTCCTCATCCTGCCAAAGATGTTGTAACTGCCCCGCAAAAATGTTATTGTCGTCCAGCGTATAATACGCATTCACGTTTTGATTGATAGAATAGGGCTTATTCTCTTTAGCCTCTTCAATATTATTGGAAGAATCGACAAACTGTGAGAGGGTGTTATCGTCTTCGGTCTGTTTGGATATTTTGAATATCGCGTCATAATCCAACTGAAAATCGGTATTAGGCTTATACACACTACTTAATTTCATCATGGCCAACTGGCTCCTCTGGTCGTTAACACTAGCCGTTGTTTCGGTAACGCCCGAGGCTATATACTGTCTAATGGAATTATTTACAATATTGGTCCTGTTATCTGATAGTATAGCAAAACCACTAAGATCAAGCTTGCTGTTCGCCCTCCAACTGAAATTTCCTGCCAGGAACTTGGTCTCTATTTCATTGGCCCTGTTATTTTGTGCTACGGCAAATCCCAGGTCGCTTTGGCTGATATTAAAATTGGTCCCGCCTCCGCGATTAAAATTTCTAAAGCCCCCGGTAAAGTTGAAATAATCCCTCCAGGAAAAGGGCACTTCACCTATGTCGTTGAAATCGGTAATCAGGTTGATGCTGTACTCCGGGCTGTAATAAAACAACTTTGGGTGCACGAGGTATTTTGCATTATCATCGCTGTCTATACCCACTCCGGCAGTTACTTCTCCAAACCAGAAATTCTTTTTTCCTTCCTTTAGTTTAATATTAATGGCCACATTATCCTGATCGTTCCCCAGGCCTCTCATCTGGTCCACTTCATTGTAATTACGCAGTACCTCTACTTTATCTACCGCGTCTGCCGGGATGTTTTTAGTTGCCAATTTAGAATCCCCATCGAAAAAATCCTTTCCTTCTACCATTACTTTGGTAACGGCCTTTCCTTCCACTTCTATCTCCCCATCATCATTAACCTCAACTCCCGGAAGTTTTTTCATCACATCTCCCAATTTTCGTTCATCTCCACTGGTAAACGAATCGGCATTATAAACAATAGTATCCCCTTTTACGGTTACGGGCATTTCGTAAACGATCTCAACCCCATCTAATTCGGTGGATATTGATTTCAGCACGAAATCTATTTTCATATTTTCGGCATCCTCGGGAACGGTAAGAGATTTGGTTACGGTTTCGAAGCCCAGGAAACTGGCTCGAAGGGTATAGGTTTCCCCTTTTGGTAGATCGAGTTGATATAAGCCGTCTTCGTTCGTGATTCCGTAAGATTCGATGTCTCCGCTTGCCTCTATTGTGGCGATCACATTTGCAAATTCAAGGGGCTCACTCAAGGTGTCCTGGATGACTCCACGAACTTTTATACTTTGAGCACTAAGAGAAGTGGCGAACAGTATTACTGCCGCAATAAGTAGTTTTTTCATCTATATTGGTTGTAGTTTTTATCCCCCGAAACGCCTTCCTCCACCGCCGCGTCCACCGCGACCTCTGAAATTCTCCCGCATTTCATCCATTTTTTCTTTTACGATCTCGTTATATTCTTCACGTGTTACTTCCTTTCCTTTTGTAGGAGCCACTATTTTATCGGCTTCTTTAGGATTAAGTATGATCTTAGAGCACAGCAAAGTTGTGCGATGTGCATTCAGTTCTAATATTAATCCGGGTAATCCTGCGTATTCTCCGGGTCCGTTCCCAACGGGGATCTGTGGGGTAAACCAGGCAGTCACCTCAATAGTTTTCGGGATCTCGATCTCATCGAACGGATCTGCGGGTTCTGTCTTGGTAGTATCGGCAACCTTTTCTCCTTCATTTTCTTCTTCATTGGTATTATCCCGGTTCCTGTCGCGGTTTCTACGGCGAGCCATACTTAAATCGTTCTCGTCTATGGGTTTTACCGCCGTTGCTTTTATTGCCAGGTATTGCCCAATTTGCTTAGATTCCTTGGTAATTTGCCAATCCAGGTTAGTAAGTGTATCATTAATGAGAAACTCTTTCCCAAAGAATTCACGCTCTTCCAGGATCTGATTGTTCTTTAAATTCTTATACTGTTTCCCGGCCGAAAAACTCCCCATCATCATAGCAAATCCACCTCTCCCGCCACCGGTTTCCAATTTTTCCTCTTCCTTATAAATGGACTCGTTGCCATTAAATGTAAGGATGAAGGTTTTTTCCAGGTAGTTTTTCATACGTTCGGCGATCTGCCTTTTCATATCTTCACTCATCTCTCGGTTTCCGAAGTTATCCATATCGACCGTGGTCTTGGATTCGTAGTAGGCAACACCACTAATATTTTGTGAAAAACCAGTAAAGGATATCAATATAATTGCCAGAAAGGATAGTAGTTTCATTATATTTTAATTTGAATGATTCACAAAGTAAATCGATTCCGATAATATCCTTAGACAATTATATGTTAAAAAGGTTTAATGGCAACTTTAGAAAATTAACCCCCTATCCTTATTTCAACAGATCTTCCCTCACCGCGGCGGCTCGACTGAAACCGTTCCTGCATCTCCTTAGACTTCTTCTCTGAGATCTCGTCGTACTCTGCTCTACTCACAACTTTTCCTTTTGTGGGTTCTTTTATTTTTACCCCGTTCTTAGGATTAAGCACCACCTTATTACAAAGTAAGGTCTCCGTGCCATCGGATACTTCCAAAATAAGACCGGGAAGACCAAAATATTCCTGAGGCCCATGTTTTACAGGTATCTGTGGCGTATACCAGGCCGTAACCGTATATTCCTCTTCTTCTGATTCTTCTTTAGTATCGGTTTTACCGTTCTCTGAAGAAGATACCATACGGGTAATCGTCCTAGAATCTGTATAGGTTGCCTTAAAGCAAGTATAGGTTCCTATATTCTTGCTCTCTTTAGTTAAGGTCCAGTTTGGAAGTTCTAACAAGTCCTTGATTAGAAACTCCTTTCCCATCAATTCATTCTGATTCACGTACCGGTTCTCGGCCACATTCTTGTAGAGCTCGTCGGCTGCTCCCGAACCCGACACCACAACCATAACTTCTGCACCATTCCCTATCATGGTTTCCGGCTTCTCCAGGGTCGCTACTTCCTTATACATAGATTCTGTCGCAGTGAATTCGAGCGTGTACTCCTTTTCAAATTGCTTTCTTAGCATGGCCTCCATGCGATCCCGCATCTCATCGTTCATCCGCGTACTGTCCATTTGAATATCGACCTTGCGATGTGATATGTAGGTTGCTACCCCCTGCACTTCCTGTGCGAGCACTGAAAAGACCAGCATGGAGAAGATGAGAGTGAGTGTTAAGTGAGATTTCATAATTTATATTTTTTAAATTTTACAGTACAAATATGGGACAAGCTAGTTTTAATTTGAGTTAAGCTGTGTTAACGTGTGTTAACGCCTTGCCAGCCACCCGGAAATACTTCCTACTTTTGGGTTATGAATAATTTAAAGTACAAAAGTATTCTGTATTTCATTGCAGCTGTGATCGTTGCCACTTTCTGTATCCAGGTATATTGGAATTATAAGAATTATGAGGTGGGAAAGCAGCAATTGATAAACGATGTACAAACAAGCCTGGATAATGCGGTAGAACAGTATTATTCTGAAATCCCCAAAGAACAATCCTTTAGTGTGATCTCTGAAGGAATGAAATTCTCATCAATCGACATGGTGGATAGTGTATCGTTTAACAGGGATTCAATTTTAAATAAATTAGGCGTTGGGGTCTTCACCGAAAATATTCACCAACGATCTTCGTTGACGCACGCTGCTTTGAAGGATAGTACCGAAATACAAATTATGATCGTGGATAGTGCTGAGAAAGGGAAGATCCTGAAAAGAACCTGGGAGATGAACGACAGCAGCCAGGATCCCATCACATCACTTTCTTCAAAAATTATTGTTTCCATAACCGAAGACTCCCTCTCTTTAAAAACCCTCGACACCTTGTTCTTAAATGAACTGGGGCGAAAGAATATTTCTTTGGACTATGGGCTCTCCTACGAAGGGATAATGGGATTAACAGAACAATTAAGACCGGAGAAGATCGAAAGTTCCAAGTTGTCAACAACTGCACAGTCTCCCTATTCATTTCACGATTATGCCCTAACAGCCCATTTTGGTAATATTACCTTAACAGTTTTAAAGAAAAATCTTCTTGGGCTGTTTTTATCATTTGTCCTGGTTGCGGCTGTGATCTTATGTTTAATGTACCTGTTAAGGATCATCCGGCAGCAAAAACAACTGTCTGAACTCAAGAACGACCTTATTAATAACATTACACATGAATTTAAGACTCCAATTGCTACCATCGGTGTGGCCATGGAGGCCATACAGGAATTCAACACCGAACAAGACATCGAAAAGAATTTACGTTATGCCAAAATTTCCCATGATCAGGTAAACAAGCTCAATGTAATGGTAGAAAAGTTATTGGAGACCGCCACGCTGGACAGTGAGAAATTACAATTGAATCTGGAAACAACAAACCTGGTGGAAATGCTGGAAAAAACCACTTTAAAAGAGATCTATGAGACCTCAGACAAACGTATCTCCTTTAAAAGCAAGGAGGAGAGTATTATGTGCGAGGTGGATGTTTTTCACTTCGAAAACGCTCTCAATAATGTTATCGACAACGCCGTTAAATACGGAGGTAATGAAATAATCGTTACTATAGAAAGGCAAAAGGCCGGGGTGGAAATTAAGGTTAGTGATTCGGGCAATGAGCTTACCGAACAACATAGGAAACGGGTTTTTGAGAAGTTCTACCGGGTGCCCAAAGGAAATACTCACGATATTAAAGGCTTCGGAATTGGCCTTTATTATACCAAGAAGATCATAGAAAAACACGGCGGTAGCATCGATCTGCTTCTCGACAAATTAACTACCTTCAAGATACACTTACCCTATGCGAACCAAAACTAAAATACTACTGGCTGAAGACGAACCTTCCCTGGGGCAGATCGTTAAAGAAAGTCTGGAATCCCGTGGTTTTGAAGTAGTATTTTGTAAGGACGGGAAGGAAGCCGAAGCCAAATATCACGAAAGCAGTCCACAACTAATGGTGCTGGACGTTATGATGCCAAAAATGGACGGATTCACCTTAGCCAGGGAGATCCGGCGGCACGACAAAGACATTCCTATTATCTTTCTTACTGCCAAGTCTCAAACTCACGACGTTGTTGAAGGCTTTACCCTGGGTGGTAACGATTATCTGAAAAAACCATTCAGCATGGAAGAGCTTATTGTGCGTATTGAAAATCTCCTTAAAACAGAGCATAATAATCAAGATGAAACCGAATGTAACATTGGCAAATATGTGTTTAACCCAAAGAACCAATCGCTACGATATATGAATGAAGAGAGTATTGCCTTAACGCACAGGGAGTCACAGCTACTGCTACACTTAAATGCCAATAGAAATGCCGTTCTGGATAGATCTTTCATTCTTAAAAAGTTATGGCAAAATGATGATTTCTTTAGTGGACGGAGTATGGATGTGTTTATTAGCCGTCTTCGGAAGAAATTGAAAAAGGATAAGAGTATTCAGATAGTGAATATTAGGGGGTATGGTTATAAACTAATCTGCTAATTTCTACGTTGCTTTTTGTATATTGTTGCATATGAAAAGCTTTGCTTTTTTACTTTTATTATGTTCGGCTACACTTTCGGCCCAAATGCTGAAGAAAGTAGATTCCTGGCCCCTTAATGCCGATACCTTTGTAGGGATAGATTCTTATAAGAACACCTATTTCATCAAAGATATGGTCCTGCACAAAAGCGGGCCATTAGGAGAATTTGTGTTTAGGGATTATCAACTAGGACCTGTTTCGTCGGTCGATATCATCAATCCCCTGAATGTTGTTGTTTTTTACGAAGAAACCAATACAGTCGTTCTCGTGGATAACCGCCTTAATGAGATCGAACGAATTAGTTTTAACAACCTCCCTCAATTTATCAATGTAGCCATGGCAACTAATGCCGGAAATAACCAGTTGTGGATATTCAATATTGAGACGCAGCAGCTCGAGCTATATAATTACCGAAGCGGCAGGAAAACTTTGATATCTCAACCCATATCGAGTTCGGTTTTAGGTTTGGCAAGCGATTTCAATTACTGCTATGTTCTTACAGCAGAGTCGATTCAGAAATACAATATCTACGGAAGTTTTCTATCTGAAACTTTTGCTGAAGGATTTGAAAAGATCATTCAGCAAAATGAACAACTGATAGCCGTAAAAAACAATGAGATTCATTTTCAGGCGCAGCTCGATTCGGATACTGTTCTATTACTTAATCCATTAAAAGTTCCACTTCCCGAAAACAACGTAAAAGACTTGCAGCTTACCCAAGATTTCCTGTATATTTATGACGGATTAAGCGTCCATTCTTTTACACTAACCCAACCTAAGCAATAATATTTATGCATGTTGCAATTGCAGGAAACATAGGCTCCGGAAAGACCACCCTTACCAGATTACTCGCCAAACACTACAAATGGAAGGCGCATTACGAAGATGTTGAGGACAACCCTTATCTGGACGATTTCTACAATCAGATGGAACGATGGAGTTTCAATCTGCAGGTTTATTTCCTGAACAGTCGATTTCGCCAGATCCTGGATATTCGTGAAAGCGGTAAGAATATCATACAAGACCGCACAATTTACGAAGACGCCTATATTTTTGCGCCTAACCTGCACGCCATGGGGTTAATGACCAATAGGGATTTCGAGAACTACCGTTCGTTATTCGACCTGATGGAGAGTGTGACAAAAGGGCCGGATCTGTTAATCTATCTGCGAAGTAGTATCCCTAACCTGGTTCAGCAAATTCATGCCCGTGGACGTGAGTACGAGAATTCTATCAGTATAGATTATCTAAGCAGACTAAACGAACGCTATGAAGCCTGGATACAGGAATACGACAAAGGCAACCTAATTGTTTTTGATGTGGACAACATCAATTTTGTGGACAATCCCGAACACCTGGGTAAGGTAGTAGAAAAGATAGACGCCGAGATCCACGGATTATTTCAAAAATAAACACAAAAAAAGCCCGAAACTTGCGCTCGGGCTTTTCTTCAGAAGAAAAAAAAATTAGTTTTCCTCTTCAATTTCTTCTACAACCTTTTCGATCACTTTCTCACCTTTTTCGACATTCACATCAACATCCTTTAAGGCATCGATCTGTGCTCGTACTTCTTCTTCGGTTCCTGTAAAGGTTTTTGTTTCTGAAGTGGTTTCACCATCTCTGGTAGTTTCAATAGTTACTTTAGCTGTGGTAACATCACCTTCGGTAGACATCTCCACTTTCACCTCTTTTGAAACCTTCGCCTTATCGGCCACCATCTTATTATTCGATTTATCGGTTAAAACGGTTTTGTTTCCATCTTCGTCGATAAAGATCATCTCATCGGAAGTATGAACTCCGCTATCGGCATGACCATGTCCTGAACCCAGGATAGGAGCGATCACCAATCCAACAAGACAGGTAAGTTTTATAAGGATGTTCATAGAGGGACCCGAGGTATCTTTAAACGGATCTCCAACAGTATCTCCTGTTACAGCTGCTTTGTGCGCTTCACTTCCTTTATAGGTCATTTCACCATCAATCATTACTCCTGCTTCGAAAGACTTCTTAGCATTATCCCATGCACCACCTGCATTGTTCTGGAAGATGGCCCACATCACACCACTTACACATACTCCGGCCATATAACCTCCAAGAGGTTCTGCACCAAACACTAAACCGATCACCACAGGGGTGACGATGGTAAGCAGACCGGGCAATAGCATTTCCTTAAGAGCTGCCTGAGTTGAAATATCAACACATTTAGCATATTCCGGAGTACCGGTTCCTTCCATGATCCCAGGGATCTCACGAAACTGTCTTCTAACTTCTTTCACCATTTCCATGGCTGCCTTACCTACAGATTTCATTGCCATGGCAGAGAATACTACAGGAATCATCCCTCCTACAAACAACATAGCCAATACATCTGCACGGAAGATATTAATTCCATCGATGCCTGTAAAGGTTACATAGGCAGCGAAAAGAGCAAGTGCTGTTAAAGCGGCAGAAGCAATAGCGAATCCTTTACCAACTGCGGCAGTTGTATTTCCAACAGAATCCAGAATATCGGTTCGCTCACGAACGTGTGGTTCCAGTTCACTCATTTCGGCAACACCACCAGCATTATCTGCAATAGGTCCGAAAGCATCGATAGCCAATTGCATGGCTGTAGTCGCCATCATAGCAGATGCGGCCAGAGCCACACCATAGAATCCAGCTAACTCGTAAGATCCGTAGATAGCAGCTGCAAATAATAGTACACTCCAGAAGGTAGATCGCATACCTACCGCCAATCCGGCGATGATGTTGGTTGCGGCACCTGTGGAAGAATTTTTTACGATATCCATTACCGGCTTTTTACCAAGGCTGGTAAAATGAGCCGTCACATAAGAGATAAGGGCTCCCACGGCGAGACCTATCATACAGGCATAGAATACATGTCTGGAAGGTATTTCTTTAGCACCTTCTCCGAAGAAGTTCATAGTCATTGTTTCCGGAAGCATCCAGCGAATAAGAAACCAGCTGGCAACCAGTGTTAGAATGATGGCAGTCCAGTTACCCATATCCAGGGCTCTTTGAACCTGTGCCTCTTTCGCATCGTTATTTTTGATCTTTACAATAAAGGTCCCAATAATAGAAGCCAGGATCCCAACTCCAGCTATCACAAGAGGAAGCAGAATTGGTCCCATATTATTAAATGCATCGGTGAACTGAGTTCCCATGCTCATATCTCTAATTACATAGTTACCTAATACCATAGAAGCAAGAACTGTTGCAACGTAACTACCAAACAGGTCGGCTCCCATTCCGGCAACATCACCTACGTTATCTCCAACGTTATCTGCAATGGTTGCAGGGTTACGAGGATCATCTTCAGGAATTCCCGCCTCTACTTTTCCAACTAGGTCGGCTCCTACGTCGGCGGCTTTGGTGTAGATACCACCTCCCACACGTGCGAATAGCGCTATACTTTCAGCCCCAAGGGAGAATCCGGCCAGAGCCTCAAGTACAATTGTCATATTATCGTAGAAAGATCCGTCGGGATTTCCCATAAATTGTCCTACGAAGAAAAAGAAGAACAGACTAAGGCCTAACACGGCTAATCCGGCAACACCAAGTCCCATTACGGTTCCACCTCCAAAAGACACTTTCAGCGCCTGTGGAAGACTTGTTTTGGCTGCTTCGGCAGTTCTGGCATTAGCTTCGGTAGCCACGCGCATCCCGATATTTCCTGCCGCCGCCGAAAAGATCGCTCCAAAAACGAAAGCTGGTACGATCATCCAACTGGTAGACTCTACCTGGGTAGAAATGAAGAATAAAAGACCGGCAGCTACGATAGCAAAGATCAATAGTAGTCGGTACTCTGCGTTGAGGAAGGCAAGCGCTCCTTCTTTAATACTTTTGGAAATGAATTGCATCCGTTCACTTCCGGCAGCTTGTTTCTTAACCCAGCTCATTTTGATGAGCATGAAAATGAGGCCTAATACAGAAAGTGCGATTGGTACATAGATAATGTTCTGTTCCATTATTGTTTATTTAGTTAGAAATGTCTTCTTTTTTGCGGTTGCAAAAGTAAGAAATTTTTTGAGGGTAGATAAGATAAAAATCGTAGATTTTAAAACGAAAACCCAAATACCCCGGTAACCCCAAATTTACGTGCGTCGGGATTTCCCAGGTAGTTCCCACGGAAATTGAAATCCAGACGGAACACCCGGAAGATATTACCCACTCCAACACTCCACTCCCAGTAGATGTCCTCAGGCGCCTGCATTAATAATCCGTTAGGTGCATTCAAGGCGATGTTTTCGTCGGAAATTGTTCCATAAGCGGCCCTAAATCCTACTACTTCCCTGAGGTCGAGTTTTCTTAGTAAAGGAACCCGTGAGAAGATCCTGCCACCAAAATTATGCTGTAAATGCAGACTTGCATAACTATCGGTAACGAATTCGTAAAAATCCAAGTTGGTAAAGGCATTATAAATACTAAATAAGGTCTGGTTTCCAGGAATGGGACTTAAAAGGCCGAGAGGTACCGGATCGTAGATCTTCCCCACCTCGATAGTACTCCATAATCTCCCTAAACCTCCAATATTCCATGGTTGGGTGTACAATGCCTGAAGCTTATTATATTCGAAATCACCTCCCAGGACGTCCTTTAACCCATAGGTATATCCCAAATAGAAAGATGGAAAATCCCCGTCGTTGATGATGGTTCGCTCCACCCCATATCCGGACGTTTTACGTTTTGGAGTATAAAAAACAGCAAACTCGATCTCCGGCTGTGATATCTCACTCTGCACCTCACCGTTCTGGTCTAAATAATCCAAACTAAAGGTATCGGTGGCAGACGCCAGTGTTCTATACGAGCCGGTAAGCTGAAACTTTAAATTCTTCGCAGGCTCCATACTAAATCCTGCCGTACTTAGATTGATTCGTGATAGTTTGTCGTTGGCTCCCACTGTAATTAGTGAAGATGACGCCAAACTTCGTCCCAGCACATCGTTACTGGTGGTAAGACTGGCTCCAGTTTGCTCTACGTCCTTCCGGTTTCCACCAAATACGGTAAGCCTGGACTTTCTGTCGAGTAACCATTTACCCGAGACTCCATATTTGAACCGTTCATCCCTGAAACCATAGGCGCCAAAGACTTCCAGCCTCCAGGGGTCGTTCTGACTGAAATACGTTCGGCCACCGAGACGGATACGAAGGCCTTCGGCCTCATTGAATCCGAAGACAGAAAATACCGGGCCTATGTCGAAATTACCTACTTCGTAGTAACCGGATGCGAGGGTTGCGGCAATATTGTAAAGCGATTTGAATCTGGGTATGGTCTTTAGGGTGTCCAGCATTTTATAGACCCCCTTCTCATCCTTACTTAGACTTTCCATTCGCCGCTGTTCCCAGAAATCATCAGGGCGGTTGTAGATCTCGTATGCATACGGGTCTGTTTGCTCACTATAGAATTTCTTATCCTTTACCCGGTCAAATTGGTAATTATCATACAAGGTTGTTCGCTTTCCATAGATACCACGGGCACCTTCTTTCTTCTTTAAACTGAAATCGGATAGGAAATAGTCCCTTGTAATAAGAAAGATAGAGTCGTTCAGCACATCGAATTCCTGTTCGATGTACACCTCTCTCACCCAGTTTAGGTTTGCACTTTTAGAAGCCTGAAGATTGATCTCCTTGATCGCCCAGGTAGTATCGTTTACCCAGAAATCTCCTTTGAAGGTAAGTTCGTTCTTTCTACGCGGATAGTAAACTATATTATAACACCATTTATTATCGCGAAAGGCGCTATCCAGCAATACGTAGTTATAAACATCTATGCCCGTTTTCGACAAGGGGCTGGTAAAAGCCTTATCGAAGAACTTCATATAATTGTCGTAGACATCGTACTCTTTGTAGAGATCTTTTATGAATGCAATTAGCGTTTGATTATTTTCAAATCCTGAATTCTTATTCCCCTCCAGGATCTCCTTTTCTTCTTTTAACTGGTTATCTCCGTACACCTTAGAATAGGCCTCATTGACAAAAATAGGAAGGTAGCTGTTCCCGGTTATATTTGAGGTGTCGATCTGCTCCCAGATAAACTCCATTCCTTTAAAAACTTTACTCTTAATAAGGCCGGAATCTATGGTATTCAGGTCGAATTCTAGCTTTTCGTACTTATCGTATTCGTACTGATCGAATTTCTTAACTCCGTTCTCACGACGATTCTCCCATATTTTCCGAAGAATTACCAGGGCAGGATTGTCTTTTTTGGAAGTTTTCCCACTGTAAACCACCACCTCATCAAGGGATGAAGCCTCTTCTTTCAGGACCACGGACAGATCGTAGGTAACTCTGGCAGTAAGTTCTATATTCTTTAATTCGTACCCTACAAACGACACCCAGATCGCGCTGTAAGAATCACTACTTTCCAGGTAAAATCGTCCATCTTCGTTGGTAATAGTGCCCTCATTAGAATCTTTAAAGATCACATTGGCAAAGGCCACAGGGTCACCAAATTCGTCATTTACTACTCCGCTTACTTTGGTTTGAGCCAAAGCCTGGATACTGATAAGAAAAATAAAAGCAAATAAAGAATGCTTCATAAGTAGGAAACGAAAGGGATATAAAAAAATTTTAGCGGCCTATTTCAAGCCTACAAAGAAACAATATTTCTAATAATGTCCTTTTAATAAAATCACAAAACTCAATGTACAAATCTCAAATAAATTACAAATACCAATAGCCAAATCAACTGGATTTTTCGATTATTGCTGACAATATTTTCTTTAATTCATTAGCCTCCCTGAATAAAAGTGCAGGTGAATCTTTTATTGAGAATTCATTAGTTTCAAGAATAAGTCTCAACCAATATGCACTCTCTTTCGCTTATTTTCTACTTATTTTTATCCGAAATAGAAAATCCTTTTTGCTTACAGCCTCATTGGCTTCGATGTAATTTGCACCAATTGAACCCGACGAGCGAATTAGCTGTTTAATATCTTCATTATTCGCACCCGATGCTGGCAGATTCTTCGCGAACAACCGAACTTCTTTCGCAAACAAGAAAGTTCGTTCTTCTAGATCAAAGGGCTTTCTATTTGTTTTTTCTAACATCCGTGATGAAATTATTCGGGAGTTAGAATTTTAGTAATTGTAAGGTTGGAGATTATTTGTGATTTGGTTATTGTGATTTGACTTGTTAAAACTACTTATATAACACTTTTTTAACAGCCTTGATCACATCATTGCTATTTGGCAGCCATTCTTCAAGGAGTGCCGGCGAATAAGGTGCAGGGGTGTCACCAGTGTTAAGTTTTACAATGGGAGCATCAAGGTAGTCGAACGCCTGCATTTGGACCTGGTAAGTGATTTCGGTAGCCACATTGCCAAAAGGCCAGGCCTCTTCCAGAATTACAAGTCGGTTTGTCTTTTTCACCGAATCCAGGATGGTTTTATGATCCATAGGCCGCACGGTACGCAGGTCGATGATCTCACATTCTATACCCTCATTCGCTAGTTCCTCGGCTGCTTTATAGGCCTCTTTTATGATCTTTCCGAAGGAAACGATCGTAACATCCTTGCCTTCTCTTTTTATTTCAGCTACCCCAATAGGTATGAGATATTCGCCTTCAGGAACCTCCCCTTTATCACCATACATCTGCTCACTTTCCATGAAGATCACCGGGTCGTCGTCCCGGATGGCGCTTTTCAGTAAACCCTTTGCATCTGCAGGATTACTGGGAACCACAACTTTTAACCCGGGGCAATTAGCGTACCAGCTCTCGAAAGCCTGTGAGTGGGTTGCGGCTAGCTGTCCTGCTGAAGCCGTTGGCCCTCTGAACACTATAGGAATATTGAACTGCCCACCGCTCATCTGCCGCATTTTCGCAGCATTATTAATGATCTGGTCAATTCCCACCAAGGAGAAATTGAAGGTCATAAATTCGATAATTGGCCTGTTGCCATTCATCGCACTACCCACACCAATACCCGAGAAACCTAATTCGGAAATAGGAGTATCGATAACCCGTTTTGCACCAAATTCATCCAGCATACCTTTACTGGCTTTATAAGCCCCGTTGTATTCGGCAACCTCTTCACCCATTAGATAAATGGATTCATCACGGCGCATCTCTTCACTCATTGCCTCGGCTATTGCTTCCCGGAATTGTAATGTTTTCATATTGAAAGCTTCAGAAAATTAGAATGACAAAAATAGACAATTCTATTATTTATTTCAGCTAAATTTTAGAATTGTCTATCTCGGCTATCAATGATTTTCATCTTCTTCTGAACCTCCGCTCCCCTCTTCCTGATTATTATCAGGACAACAATAGATATGTAAATTAGAAAGCTCCGGGGTTGAAGTACCGGTAAAGTCCAGATTGTAAAGGCCTTTGTCTTCATAGCTAGCCGTAAGTGTACTCTTCCAGGATATATATCCGAAACGCGGATCGTTCACACCAGAATCTTCATCACATTTACAATTATAAATAACCTGCCTGTGAACCGAGAAGAGAAGCTGCTTTGCGCCGGTGTTGACCGACTTAAATCGCACGGCAAGGTGTTCGGAAAAGGCACATTTACCTATTTCCGTATGTCGGGCGTTTAATATGTGATACCCCTTTTTTACATCTTCACGAAATTTATTATACAAATTTTTCAAGGCATCCTCCTCTGCCGCAGTGAGATCACCATTTCCTTTAACTTCATCCACGAACTCTTCAGCAGTATAACCGGCATCGATCTTTATTAAGATTCTATCTCGAACAGGATGTGCCAGAAAAGCGACATCGGCACCTTCTATGTCTCCGAAATTCCCTTCATCCACAGGTTTTTGGATTAGCTGGGAAAAGTCGAATACCCGCAAAATTTCGTCAAAACGTCTTTCATCAATATCGAGGTCTGCCAATTGGCCGTACATATTCATCAGCGATTGGAAACAAGGCTTGCTGGTTTCTTCATTGAGCTGTGG
This sequence comes from uncultured Flavobacteriaceae bacterium, assembly GCA_905479745.1. Classification (GTDB taxonomy): domain Bacteria; phylum Bacteroidota; class Bacteroidia; order Flavobacteriales; family Flavobacteriaceae; genus Pukyongia. The sequence goes on from CAJQNO010000081.1 coordinate 40,222, forward strand.
GCCCGGTGGATTATGAGCTTTCCAATCGATCCCGTTTACCGCAGCAGTGAACGAATCCACACTTTCCTGAGCAATGGGCTTGAGTTTCTTCTTCCTTTCTCTCTCCTGCTTATCACAGGAAACTAACGTGATTAGAATGAGCAATGCGATTGTTAAATACCTGGTTTTCATAATATTGGATTTTATATTTCTGAATCAAATCTAAAAACAGTACATACCATATATTAGTCAGATGTGATTTAGATACCTCCTAATGAGCAACTACATACTTTCGATTAGAATTCGAAAATCCGAAGAAAATATTTTATTATGCATGCATAGGAAAATTGGGAATATAATCGTATCTTGCGTAGCGCAAAATTTGGGTGGTTTAATAGCCTTATATTTGCCGAATATTTTTCAATTTTAAATCGATTTATTTATGAAAATAGCAGTGTGCATTAGCCATGTACCAGACACCACTTCGAAGATCAACTTCACGGAGGGTGACACAAAATTCGATACCAACGGCGTTCAGTTTGTGATAAATCCTAACGATGAGTTCGGACTTACACGCGCTATGTGGTTTAAAGAAAAACAAGGTGCCACAGTACATGTTTTAAATGTAGGCGGCCCTGAAACCGAACCTACATTACGTAAAGCTCTGGCCATTGGTGCCGATGAAGCCATAAGAGTAAATACAGCTCCCATCGATGGTTTTTCGGTAGCTAAGCAACTGGCTCATGTAATTGCCGAAGGCGGTTACGACCTGGTTATAGGCGGCCGCGAATCTATAGACTATAACGGAGGAATGGTACCGGGAATGATCGCGAAATTGAACGACGCGAATTTTGTAAATACCTGTATCGGCCTGGAGATCGAAGGAAATTCTGCAACCGCAGTGAGGGAGATCGATGGCGGTAAAGAAACTATAAAAACAAGTCTTCCACTTGTAATTGGTGGGCAAAAAGGACTCGTGGAAGAAAGTGATCTGCGCATCCCAAATATGCGTGGCATCATGCAGGCGAGATCTAAACCCCTTCACGTAAAAGAAGCTGTAGACAGCCAGGCTGAGACCCGATCGGTTCAATTTGAAAAGCCAGCACCAAGAGGAGCCGTAAAGCTTGTGGACAACGTGGACGACCTAATAAATCTATTACACAACGAAGCAAAAGTGATCTAAATTATGGTATTAGTATATACAGAATCTGAAGAAGGAAAATTCAAGAAAATAGCACAAGAGGCTGTTTCTTATGCCAAAGGAGTTGCAGACATGCTGGGGACAACTGTAACAGCTGTTACCGTAAATGCAGGAGATACTTCCGATCTAGGAAATTACGGTGCTTCCAAAGTGCTTGAAGTTAGTAACGACGCCCTGGCCAATTTCAATGCCGAGGCATATGCCATGGTGGTTTCGGAAGCCGCCCGAAAGGAAAACGCTTCTGTGGTGATACTCACCTCCAGTGCAAACAGTAAATTTATGGCACCATTGGTGGCTGTAAACCTAAATGCAGGCTATGTGCCCAATGTAACAGCTTTGCCGGAGAGTACTTCACCCTTTAAAGTAAAACACAATGTGTTTACCAATAAGGCCTTTTCAATTACCGAGATCACGACAGATGTGAAGTTGATCGGGGTGGCAAAAAATGCCTACGGTCTTGTTGAGAACCAAACCTCCGCGACCGCCGAATCATTTGCACCGGAAGTTTCTACCGGAAACAGTGAAGTGGTTTCGGTAGATAAAGCAACCGACAAAGTAACGATTGCCGACGCAGAAATTGTTGTTTCCGCCGGAAGGGGAATGAAAGGCCCTGAGAACTGGGGTATGATTGAAGAACTGGCAGCAACTCTTGGAGCTGCAACGGCATGTTCCAAGCCTGTTAGCGATATGGGCTGGAGACCACATTCTGAGCACGTTGGCCAAACAGGAAAACCCGTTGCTTCCAATCTATATATAGCGATAGGTATTTCAGGAGCAATTCAGCATTTAGCTGGAATTAACGCCTCTAAAGTAAAGGTGGTTATCAATAACGATCCGGAAGCACCTTTCTTTAAAGCCGCCGATTACGGCATCGTTGGTGATGCCTTCGAGGTGGTACCTCAACTCACAGAAAAATTAAAAGAGTTTAAGGCACAAAACGCGTAAATTTTAGTATTTTGTGCTTCGAAAAAGGGCTGTTTAAATGAGTAAATCCCTTATTTAAGCAGCCTTTTAATATCCAATTGATTTATCGAATAAATGAGTTTAGTACGGCTAAATATTAAAGGAATATCGTATAGTCAGACCCAAAATGGTGCCTACGCCCTAATACTTAGCGAAGTGGATGGTGAGCGCAAACTCCCAATAGTAATTGGCGCCTTTGAAGCACAATCCATCGCGATAGCCCTGGAGAAAGAAATTAAACCCCCAAGGCCCCTAACCCATGATCTTTTTAAGAATTTTGCAGATCATTTCGATATAGTCGTTAAACAGGTGATCATTCATAAACTGGTAGATGGAGTGTTCTATTCAAGTATTATTTGTGAACGCGATACCATCGAAGAGATCATCGACGCCCGAACCAGCGATGCTATTGCCCTTGCACTGCGTTTTAAGGCACCCATTTTTACCTATAAGAACATACTGGACAAGGCAGGTATCTATTTGAAGACCCAAAAGAAAAAAGAAGCAACAACCGAACAGAAAGAAGCTGTGATCGAAGAACTACTCGCGGGTGACGATAAGGAGTCTGTCGCCCCAAAACTAAGTGAAGATTTCAGCAAATTTAGTTTGAAAGAACTCAATGAAATGCTGGATCAGGCAGTGGCCGATGAAAATTATGAAAAAGCCGCCGCTATAAGGGATGAGATCTCCAAAAGGTAACACTATGCGAAAATCACTCTTGCTGTTATTGCTGGTTCTGACCTTCGGAAGTAATTTCGGACAAGAGCTGGAAAAAACCTGGCACTTTTCGGCAATAGAGAATGAACAGGGTGAAACCCTGGTTGCTGTCGATCCCGACATCGATTTTTTAACCCTTTCGGATGGAACCTTCAACTATGAACTCGCTGCTAAGAACAACCTAAAGGCCTCCGGAGATTATATAATTCAGAATAATTTACTGCTGTTCTTCTACGTGCAACCCAACGACACTCTAAGAAGATACCGAATAACCGAACACACAGATAGTACCCTGGTTTTCAAAGAGAATCAGGTTATGTATAAATTCCATTCTCCAGTTGATACTCCCCCTGTGGTTACCTCCACAGATCAACAACAAACGCTGGCAGTCGACCCTACAAAGGGATTAGGCGTTACTTTCAATAGCGTTATTCGCGGAGCCATAGGAATGATCTTTCTGCTTCTTATTTGTTATCTCCTAAGCAGCAATCGTCGACAAATTAGCTGGCGCCTTGTTTTTTCGGGACTCGCTCTTCAGTTGATCTTTGCAGTATTAGTGCTGAAAGTTCCGTTTGTAGCTACTATCTTCGAATGGTTTTCAGAAAAGGTTGTTGCATTTCTTTCTCTGGCAGATATTGGCGCAAATTTTGTCTTTGGTGCATGGCCGGATCTGGCCGAAATATTTCAGGTTAGGTTCGACGCAGATGGCAACATAATAAAAGAATCCTTCACTATAGGTTACATTTTTGCCTTTAAGGTGCTCCCAACCATAGTTTTTTTCTCAGCTTTTACCTCTCTGTTATATTACCTCGGAATCTTGCAAAAGATCGTATATGCCTTTGCCTGGGTAATGAGTAAGACCATGAGATTATCCGGAGCTGAAAGTTTAGCGGCGGCCGCCAACATCTTTATTGGACAAACCGAAGCGCCTCTGGTAGTAAAACCCTACCTGGAGAAAATGACTAAAAGTGAGATGCTTTGCCTGATGGTGGGTGGCATGGCAACCATAGCAGGAGGCGTACTGGCTGCTTTTATAGCTTTTTTAGGAGGCGATAGTGACGCCGAACGTGTGATCTTTGCCAAGCATTTGTTAACTGCCTCGATCATGTCTGCTCCTGCGGCTATCGTAATTGCCAAAATGTTGTACCCCGAAGTTGAAACGGTGAACACCAAACTTAGTATTGCCCGCGATAAAATTGGCTCTAACGTACTGGATGCTATTTCGAAAGGTACGACCGTTGGAGTGAAACTTGCGGTGAATGTGGGTGCCATGTTATTGGTATTTACTTCGCTTATGGCAGTTTTAAACTGGATCTCCTCGGATCTGGTGGGTGGCCCAACCGGGTTGAACGATAAGATCGCCAGCGTTACAGATGGCAGGTATACCGAACTTTCCATGCAATACATACTGGGTAACCTTTTTGCTCCTGTTGCATGGATCATCGGCGTCCCCGCCGAAGATATCGTTGTGGTGGGACAACTCTTGGGAGAAAAAACCATTTTAAACGAATTCTACGCTTATGCTTCATTAAGTGACCTGAAGAATAACGGTGCGATCACTAATTATCGATCTATCGTGATCGCAACCTACGCGCTTTGTGGTTTCGCGAATTTCGCATCCATCGGGATACAGATTGGTGGAATTGGGGTGCTGGCACCATCCCAGCGAAAGACATTGGCCGCTTTCGGGATCAAAGCCTTAATAGGGGGTACTGTCGCTGCCTTGCTTACGGCAACAATTGCCGGAATGTTGATCGGGTAGACTTTCAGAATAAAAACCGTTGATAACTTGTAATAAAAGAACTGATTTACTGTTCTTTAAAAACAGCCTGTTTTATATTTTTATTTCCTGAAAAAAGATCGGCATGAAACAATATCACGACCTCGTTAAACATATTTTAGAACACGGAGCAGAAAAGAGCGATCGTACCGGTACGGGCACCAAAAGTGTGTTTGGCTACCAGATGCGTTTCGATCTCAGTGAAGGTTTTCCTATGGTCACTACCAAAAAGCTTCACCTGAAGTCGATCATCTACGAATTACTCTGGTTCCTGAACGGGGATACGAATATAAAATACCTGCAGGAGAATGGTGTTCGGATATGGAACGAATGGGCAGACGAAGAAGGCAACCTGGGACCTGTTTACGGCCACCAATGGAGAAATTGGAATAGTGAGGAGATCGACCAGATCTCTGAGGTGATCCAAACTTTAAAGACCAATCCCGATAGCAGGCGAATGCTGGTTAGCGCCTGGAATCCTTCCGTACTACCCGACACCTCAAAACCTTTTGCCGAAAATGTGGCTAACGGAAAAGCGGCCCTCCCTCCTTGTCACGCCTTCTTCCAGTTCTATGTAGCCGATGGAAAGCTCTCTTGCCAACTCTATCAACGAAGCGCCGATGTTTTCTTGGGAGTACCCTTTAATATCGCCTCCTACGCTTTGTTCACCATGATGATAGCACAGGTTTGTGGTTATGAAGCCGGAGATTTCATTCATACCTTTGGCGATGCACACATCTACAGTAATCACATGGAGCAATTGGAGCTTCAGTTGTCCCGGGATCCACGCCCATTACCGAAAATGTTGCTCAATCCGGATGTAAAAGATATCTTTGGCTTTAAATTTGATGATTTCAAACTTGTAAATTACGACCCCCACCCCCATATAAAAGGTGTGGTTGCCGTTTAAAGAAAACTATTTATGAAAAATCTAATAGTACTGCTATGCCTTATTGCCACTGTTGGCGGTTATGCCCAGGAATGGGGAACAATTGACAAGAACAAGATAACTATGCGGGAAGTAGCTCCTGTTTGGCCGGGTTGTGAAAGTAGCAGTACCACCAAAAGAGATAACTGCTTCAATACTCAACTTGCCACCCATATTGCCAAAAACTTTAAATATCCTGCAGAAGAATACAAAAAGAACATTCAGGGGCGTGTGGTAGTAACCTTTATCGTAAATACGGAAGGTTTAATTGAAATAAAGAACATCACGGGAGGAAACGAGGGATTACAGGCAGAAGCCAAGCGCAACATCATGTCCATCCCAAAAATGGCCAAACCGGGGATGTTAGCTGGTAAACCCCGGGCTATAGAATACACTGTGCCAATTACCTTTAAAACAGGTAAGTAAAATGTTTAAAAATATCTTTCTTGTTTCTACTCTTTTGATGGGTATAAATATGTATGCCCAGAACGAAAGTGATGCTTCATCTATTACTAAGGAAGCCGATGTTCCATTCGCTACAATTGAAAATGTACCAGTATATCCGGGCTGTGAAGGTTCAGACAATATGATTCTGAAAAAATGCATGTCGGAAAACATAGCCCGAGTAGTGAGTGAAAATTTCGACATGAAACTGGTAAAATCCCTTGATCTCAAGCCGAGAAAATACAGGATCGCAGTACAATTTAAGATAGATAAAACAGGAAATGTGGTGGATATTCGTTCCAGAGCAGACCATGAGATGCTGGAAGCAGAAGCCATACGTGTAGTGTCTCTTCTCCCCCAAATGAGGCCGGGAAAACAACGTGGACAAGAAGTAGGAGTACTATATGCACTCCCCATCATATTTGAAGTGGAACCTTCGGCCAAAGCAGAACGGCGGCTAAAACGCAAGAAATCCAGGAATTAGCAGCATTACGGTTTAACAAAGCATAAAGAAAATTCGAAAAAAATGTTTGGTATCTTTAAGGGTCGGAGATAAATTCCGACTCTTTTTTTATGATCCATACCAAAAACCTGGTTTCTTTCTTTTTAGAGACTCGTTCACATACCGAATCACTTTGTAAACCTCTGGAGATCGAAGATTATGTTGTTCAGCCGGTGATTGATGTATCTCCGCCTAAATGGCATCTGGGACATACAACCTGGTTTTTCGAAGAATTTATACTGAAACCATACAAACCTGGCTATAAACTCTTTCATGAAGATTTTGCCTTCGTATTCAACAGTTACTATGAAACGGTTGGAAAACGAGTGGTTAGAAGCGATCGGGGTAACTTATCTCGCCCGGGTGTAGCCAAGGTTTACGACTATCGCCATTACGTGACCAACGAAATGAAAGAATTTCTTTCTTCAGAAGATATTACCGAACAGATCTATTCACTTCTTGAGATAGGTATTCACCACGAAAAACAACATCAGGAACTACTCCTTACCGATATTAAATATATACTGGGAAACAATCCTATACTTCCTGTATACAACGATAAATTCCGGGAAAATCCTGTTCAAAGCGAAGCGCAACAATGGATTCCGGTACATGAAGGGATCTACGAAATAGGACATGCATCCTCCGATTTTTGCTACGATAACGAATTGGGCCGACACAAGGTCTACCTTCACGATTATGAAATTTCGAATAAGTTGGTCACTAACCAGGAATTCCTGGCCTTTATCGAAGATGGTGGATATTCGAAATTCGATCTATGGCATGCCGAAGGATGGGATTGGGTGCAACAGCAAAAGATCACCCAACCTATGTACTGGCATAATATAAATGGTAATTGGCAGCAGTACACCCTGGCAGGCCTTCGGGAATTAGAGATGGAATCCCCTCTAAGTCATATCTCCTATTTTGAGGCTTTTGCTTACGCCCAATGGAAAGGCTGTCGCTTACCTACCGAATTCGAATGGGAAGCTGCACAGCAACATTTTCCTTGGGGAGATCGATGGGAATGGACCGAAAGTGCTTATTTGCCATATCCCGGCTATGAAAAACCGCCCGGCGCAATTGGCGAATACAATGGTAAGTTTATGGTGAATCAAAAAGTTCTACGAGGCGGCTCTGTTGCCACTCCCGTAAATCACACCCGACCTACCTACAGAAATTTTTTTCAAACGAACCTGCGATGGCAATTTACCGGGATCCGGTTAGCCAGATAAATGCGATAAGCTTATGAGTGCTATTACCGAAACTATTCTCGACACTGCCTTTAAAAAGGATGTATTTAATGGTCTTACCGCCAACCCGAAATATTTATATTCAAAATACATCTACGACAAACGGGGAGATAAACTCTTCCAGGACATCATGGCACTGGACGAATATTATCTTACCAACAGTGAATTTGAGATCCTCAGTTTTCACACAGAAGCGATTTCAGAATTATTCCGTGGAAATGGTAAGGGTATAGACCTTATAGAGCTGGGAGCTGGCGATGGTAAGAAAACCAAGGTACTTTTGTCCTACCTTTCTGAAAATAACTTTGACTTTGTTTATAAGCCGATAGACATTAGCGAGAATGCCATCGATCTGTTAACAACCAATTTACAACATGAACTTCCCAAAGTTAGAGTAGACGCCGAAATTGGTGAATATTTTGAAGTACTGGAGCGTCTCCATCAATTTAATACGCGTAAAAAGGTGATCATGCTCCTTGGTTCCAATATTGGGAATTTACTACATCCGCGAGCCATAGATTTTCTTTCACACTTAAAAGAAACCATGAATGCCGGAGATCTTGTCTTTATGGGATTCGATCAGAAAAAAGATCCGCAAACAATACTTAACGCTTATAATGACCCTAAGGGGGTTACTGCAGAATTCAATAAGAATCTTTTACATAGGATCAATTCTGAAATGAATGCGAATTTCGACACTAAAAAATTTAAACACTGGGAGCTTTACGACCCGGAGACTGGAACCGCCAAGAGCTATTTGGTTGCAACCGAAAAAATGATGGTTAATATCGAAGCCATAGATCTAACAGTGCATTTCGATCCCTGGGAGACCATTCATACAGAGATATCACAGAAATACGATGATAAGGTAGTACAATGGCTGGCGGAAGAATCGGGTCTTTCGATAGTAACCTCATTTTCAGATTCGAAGAATTATTATAAAGATTATGTCTTCTGCAGAAAAAGAAAATAAAATGCCCTGTTTCGCACCAGAATTAATAACGGGTTAATTACATCCTTAGAGATCGCCCTAACATTTTCTAAGGGTTATATAAGGGAAGTTAATATGCATCGATGATCTCTAGTAGTTTGTGAAGATCTTCTCTGGTGTTGTAGATATGAAAACTCACCCGAATTCCTTTTCCCCTAAGCGAGCAGATCACTTTTTCGGCTTTTAACCTATCGAACAACTCCTGGCCACCTTTAATATTGAAAATGGTAGAGTGTGCTTTTCTATCCACAACAGCTTCATCAAGGAGATCCCTTTTAATGAATTCTGCCTTCGCTAAACAAATAAGATCTTTTAGATATTCTTCCACTTTGTCCATCCCCAATTTTTCGAGATATCCCACAGACTCACCCAGGCTGCCAAAATTGAGCGTATCCAGATGTCCCGGCTCCATCCTACCTACAAATCCAATCTCGTCTCTTCGGCCAAAACTGGCATCGGCCGAATTAAACCCGATCGTTCTCAGTGAAAACCTATGTTGAGCCTCTGGTTTGATCATAAAAAGTCCGTTACCATAGCCGGCTAACAACCATTTGTAAGGACTTGCACCGATTATATCCAGCGGACTTTCAGAAAAACTGAAATTGGTAGTTCCCAGAAATTGGGTGCCGTCTGCAATGAGCAGGAGTTTGGGATGATAGGCTTTTATTCGGTTTAAAAATTCCAGATCCATCATGATTCCACTTATATATTGTACCATACTAAACGCAAAAACATCAGGGTTATATGCCGCTAAGGCTTCCTCTATGTTTTGCTCCAGGTTAGCATCGATCCTGGCGTAACAAACTTCGAAATTCCGAAACTCTGTGGGCCAGATGATCGACGGATAATCTCCCTCAAGCAGCAATATTTTACTTCCAGGGGTTAATCCGTCGAGGAGTGCGTTCATACCTATGGAAAAATTAGGAACCAGGGCTATAGACTCTTCAGAAGTAGAAAAAAAACGTGCTAAACCAGATCTGATTTCCCTTATATGTTGTTTGTGTGTATCTCTAAAAATACTACCCCCTTCCATCAATTTTATATCTTGCTCTCGTCTCCATGAAACAAGAGATCGGGAAAATAAACCACAGGAAGCTGTATTGAGATAGGTATAATGTTGGGTAAGGGGAAACTCTTTTTTAAAATCTTCCATATAACGGGACACTTAAACCGTGAATTTTCAATATTTTTACAATAGCCTAAAAGTAGTCAGCATGTTTTCAAAAAACAAAAAAACCGAAGGATTAGATCACGAACAACGACTGCAATACGAATATGCCAGAAAACGCATCGTACAAAAGAAGAGATTGATGCAGCATTTTATCATCTTTCTGGCGGGTTCGGTACTGTTGATCATTATTAACCCGGTACTAGGCATTGGTGATGAATTTTTTATAAAAGACTGGTTTATTTGGGCCATCCTTATTTGGGCTTTCCTGTTCCTGATACATCTTTTCAACGTTTTTATGATGAATAAATTCATGGGGAAAGAATGGGAGGACAAACAATTGGAAAAATTGAAAGCAAAACAAAGTGAACGAATTGCAGAATTGCAGAAAGAAGTAGACGGCGAATTACTTAAACAGCAACAAGCTTTAAAAAAAAACGAAACTCTAAATCCTTTACCACCGGAAAACGAATGATTACAATGATTGCCGCTGCCGGGGAGAATAACGAACTCGGTTTGAACAACCAGTTGGTCTGGCATCTGCCGGACGATTTCAAAAGATTTAAGCAAATAACCTCTGGGCATTTTATCATTATGGGACGAAAGACCTTCGAGTCCTTTCCCAGCCCCTTGCCCAACAGAACACATATTGTTATCACCCGAAACCAGGGCTTCAACGCAGAAGGTATTACGGTAGTGCATTCTATGGAGAAAGCGTTGGAATTATCTAAAACAGATAATCAACCTTTTATTATTGGAGGAGGTGAGATTTATGCACAGGGCCTTGAAGTTGCCCAGAAGATTGAATTAACGAGGGTTCATGGCACTTTCGATGCCGATACCTATTTCCCTGAGATCCCGGAAAGCGATTGGGAACTTGTAGCGGAGCACTACCATCCTATAGACGAGCGACATGATCATGCTTTTACTTACGAGACATGGGTCCGAAGGCCTATCTAGAAAATGGATTCCGTACTCCGCTCGATCGCTGCACTAAATTCGCTCAATATACAGAGTTACCAACCTTTGGCCGGAGGCGATATTAATGATGTCTTCCTACTGCGTACCAATGATGGTGATCTTGTGGTGAAAATAAATTCGGTCGAAAAATTTCCCGCTATGTTCGAAACAGAGAAAGCCGGCCTCGAATTACTCGCTACCACACAGACATTCAGAATACCAAAAATTATTGGATATGGTTTAGCAGAGGATCATGCCTATCTATTACTGGAATATATAGAAACAGGTGCGAAAAAAAATAAATTCTGGGATGAATTTGGTAGTCAACTGGCCAGATTGCACCTAAACAGTGCCGATCTGTATGGTTGGAAACACAACAACTACATAGGGAGTTTGTATCAGTCGAACAGCTTTTACAACCGCGCTTCCGAATTCTACATCGAAAACAGGCTAAGGCCCCAGATCGAGCTTGCCCGACGACAGGGATACTTGCATAAAGACCTCACTCATTTCTTTAATCACATAGCCGATATAATCCCACAGGAAGCACCGGCTCTTATCCACGGCGACCTGTGGAGTGGTAATTACCTGATTGATACCACAGGCGCTCCCGTCCTTATAGATCCATCGGTATCCTACTCTCACAGGGAAATGGATCTGGCAATGATGCACTTGTTTGGTGGCTTTCCCAGCCAGGTTTTCAATGTGTATCAGGAAGAATTCCCATTGCCGCCCGATTGGGAAGAACGGATCGCCTTATGGCAGCTGTATTATCTTTTGGTACACCTCAATATTTTTGGAAGTGGTTATCTCGCCAGGGTAGAGTCTGTGATTTCGCGATATTCTTAAATAAAAGATTATTTTTGTAGCCACAACGAACAACTACATATGAAGGCATATTTATTTCCCGGTCAGGGGGCGCAATTTACAGGAATGGGGCTT
>CAJQNO010000082.1 GCA_905479745.1 uncultured Flavobacteriaceae bacterium
AAGTTTATTTACCATAATGATACGCTTAAGGTAAAACAACCATGTGAGATCGCCTGGTTTTCGGGCATGCATAGCCGGTATCTTACCATAAGCAGTGGATTCGATTCTGAAATGATGGTGATCACTTTCAAACCGGGTTTCAACTATCCTTTTATCAACCGATCATTACATCATTTAAATAATAAGGTGCTGCCTGCCACCGAAATTTTTGGTGATAGTGTTTTACAACTTCGGAAGGAGTTAATGAGCATCAATACGGGCGATCTAAAGATCCGGTTTGCTTCTTCCTGGTTATTGTCTATACTTACAGATGTATCCTTTTCAGAAGAGATCATCAGGCACTTTGTGAAGGAAATTCAGGCGGCCCCTGATTTGGTTAACCTCAATAATATTGCAAAACGATCCGGCTATTCTCAGAAGCAATTCATTCACCTGTTTAAAAAATATGTAGGATTAACTCCAAAGCAATTCCATAAAATTGTTCGTTTCAACGAGATCTTACTTGCAATGCACAGTAAAGAAGAGATCGATTGGATCAAGATCGCGGTGGGCTGTGGCTACTACGATCAGGCTCATTTCATCAAGGACTTTCAGGAGTTTTCAGGATTAAATCCCGAAAAATACATGGTAGATCAAGGTGAGTGGGCCCATTATATCCCGATAAGGTAAATTTTTTACAATCCGTTTGCGATCTAAGCCAATACATTTGTTTGTATAAAACAGATGATAATGGAAAATCTTGTAATTAATCATTGGGCAGTCCTTTGCTCGGCTTTTTTAAATCTCGTCTTAGGTGCAGTGTGGTATTCACCGGTATTATTTTATAATACATGGAAAACCGAGAATGGTCTTACAGACGAAAAATTTAAAAATGTGAACATGGGTAAAATGTACGCTATCAGCTTTATTCTTGCCCTGGTTATGAGCTACAACATGGCCTTTTTCCTGGGGGATATGCAAACCAACTGGATTTGGGGCCTTACTGCCGGATTTTTAACCGGTTTCGGTTTTTCGGCCATGATATTTACGGCTATAGCGCTGTTTGAACTAAAATCTCTTAAATATATTTTGATCAACGGTGGCTATATTATTGTATATTTTAGCTTAATAGGCTTTATTATTGGAATCTGGAGATAATTGAATCTAAAAATAAAATTATGAAATACGTTATTACCTCGATTATTGGACTGTTATTTATTAATTGTGCCGATAAGAAAAATGACCAGAAAACTATTCCTGATAAAAAGGATGTCTATAAGATCGCTTACAACGTACTATCGGATACAGCCATAGATAATTATGATGTGTTTGTAATGGATATGGATGGTGGGAACAGTAAGAATATCACCAAATTCGACGGCGTGGAGTGGACGTATAATGCCGCTGGATCTGATCTGTATGTTATATCAGACAAGGATACCACTCATAGGATTTACTTTTTATATCGCACAGATTCGGAAGGGTCTGAATACGAAAAAGTCACCAACTTTCGACTAGCCGATAGCTGGATCGGTTCCAGGTATGATGGGAATGAGCTAATCGTTCGGCCTCATAGAACGGTGGATACCGCTTTTTATATTATCGATCGGAAAGGAAAAATACTTAAGAAACTCAAACCAGCTTTAGCATATCTCAATGATCCGCATTTCTCTCCTTCTGGATCTCAAATAGTTTTCAGGGGTGCGGATAAACCATTTAAGAAAGATGTTGGCTATGTGGACGAATTATACCTCATGAATGCAGATGGAAGTGAGTTAAAGCAACTCACGCATTATCCAGTCGCAGATACGACCGCCAAGTGGTATAATTATCATGCGGGACCGCCCAGATGGCATCCAACCGAAAACTTTATATCCTATAACTCAAAGCAAGGAGGAAAATCTTCCTTGTTCGCCATAGCACCGGATGGAAGTGGAAAACGGGAATTATATCCTCAGGATAGTTTACATCAGGGCTGGCACGAATGGAGTCCGGATGGGAAATGGCTAGCTATCGAGGTGTTCGACTCCAATGGAAAGCAATATCACCTGCAGTTGGTAAATTGGGAAACCAAGGAAGCAAAGATAATCACCGGCACCGATTATAGATTTCAGCAGGCTCCTGTATTTGTTAAAGTGGATTAGTTCTTGTTAACCAGTGTCATTAGGTCTACATCGTTCCCTAGCAAGATCTCGTTACCATCGATCCGGCCTTGCATCGGGCCGTTCTCAAGTTTCAACACCCCGCGAGGACATACCGCCGAACAGATACCACAACCTACACAGCTGGCTCGTACAATATTTTCACCTTTTTGGGCATAGGCTCGTACGTCTATTCCCATTTCACAATAGGTGGAACAATTCCCACAGGAAATACACTGGCCACCATTAGTTGTAATTCTGAACCTGGAAAAAAGGCGTTGCTGGAGTCCGAGGATTGCAGCCATCGGGCATCCAAATCTACACCAGACCCTACTTCCGAAGATGGGATAGAATCCCGTTCCTATCACCCCGCTAAATACAGCTCCAATAAGGAAACCGTACCAAAGCCTAAGAGTTGAGGCTTCGAATATGAAGATATTGTTGCTTCCGCTAAAGGTGTGAATTAGAAAAAGCCCGATGATGATCACAAAATAACCTATAGCGCCATAGCGGGCATCTTTTTTCAGTTCCTGCTTTTTAAAGATCCAGATTAAGGCGAAGATCAGGGTTAGAAATACGGCCACCCCAATAAGGAACACATCGCGTGTTAACCAATATGCGTTGGGATCACTTCCCAAATATGTACTTACCATAGCCGTAGTCATGAGTACAGCGAAGACCAACACGCTGTGAATCACCCAGCGTTCTACTTTCCATGCAAACTGACTTTTATCCGATAAATGCCTGAAAGGATCCCCGGCGGTCTCGGCAAGGCCTCCACAACCACATACCCAGCTGCAGTACCACCTTTTACCGTATTTGTATGTTAAGATTGGGGTGATGATAAAAATACTCGCCACTCCAAATAGCAACATATAAAGCCCCAGATTACCTGAGGACAAAAGGCCATCCAGTGAGTAGCTGTCAAATAGATAATAGTTTAAAGGCCATATACTTTTAAGATCGTAATAAGGAAGATTGTAGGCCTCACTGTCGTTAAGCCTGGCCATAAATTCGGGAATGAGAAAGGCAAATGCTGTTTGAAAGAACATCACACTCATAGTGCGTATCTTTTC
>CAJQNO010000083.1 GCA_905479745.1 uncultured Flavobacteriaceae bacterium
ACAATCTTATCTTGTTGGAAGATGCCTGTCAGGCATTAGGTGGTACATACGACGGGAAACCTCTCGGTAGCTATGGCGACCTGGGATGCTTTTCTTTCGATTTTGTTAAGACCATTACCTGCGGTGAAGGAGGAGCGGTAATTAGTAATTATGAACAGCATATGGTCCACGCAGACCAGTACCAGGATCATGGGCATGATCATGTTGGTAACGATAGGGGAGCCGAAACTCATCCCACCCTGGGCTATAACTTCAGAATTTCCGAACTCAATGCAGCCGTGGGTATCGCTCAGCTAGCGAAGATGGATACTATTCTAGATATTCAAAAGACAAATTACGCCCTAATGCGTAATGCTATAGCCGGAATTCCGGGTGTTAGCTTTAGGCGAGTTCCCGAAACCGGGGTAGAAAATTATTCTTTTCTGAATTTCTTTATGCCTTCGGAAGAAAAAGCCAAAAAAGCTCATGCTGCCTTGCTTGAGGCAGGCGTAGATGGCAGCTTCTACTGGTATACCAATAATTGGCATTATATAAACGGATGGGAGCATTTGCGTAACCTGAAGTCTCTAGGCAGATTACCTTCAGAAATAAAAACTCAGATGCAGGATCTTAATAACACCGATTTCTCTAAGAGCGATCACTGGATGGGCAGAACCATTTCGTGCCTGGTAAAAGTTGGCTGGACCGATGAAGAAGTGAAACAACGTGCTGCTAATATGAAGGCAGCGCTGGAGCAGGTGATCTAATACGCCACGTAATCTACGATCTCCAGGCCATATCCTATCATTCCTACTCGTTTTGATTGCTGACTATTAGAGATGAGCCTTATTTTATGAATACCCAGGTCGTGAAGGATCTGTGCCCCTATACCAAAATCTTTGCTATCCATCTCTATTCTGGGAGCTTTGGCGATCTCGTTGTCAACTTGAGCCTCACGTAGCTGTGTTAAACGTTTTAAAAGGTTTAACGACTGGGACTGCTGATTGATAAAAACAATGGCTCCTTTTCCTTCATCATTAACCACCTTGAACATATCGTCCAGTTTCTTATCTGCATTATTGGTTAGCGTACCCAATATGTCATTATTAACCAGCGTAGAATTAACTCGCACTAAAACGGGTTCGTTTTCCTGCCATTCTCCTTTTGTTAGGGCGATGTGGATTTGATTATTGGTAGTTTGCTGATAAGCACTTAGCCTGTATTTGCCGAAGTTGGTATTGATCTCAAAATCTTCTTTTTTGTCGATCAGGGAATCGTGCTCCATCCTGTAGGCTACAAGATCTTCTATAGAAACCAATTTAAGGTCGAATTTCTTCGCTACTTCTACCAGTTGTGGCAATCGTGCCATTGTTCCGTCTTCATTAAGGATCTCCACCAGGATTCCAGCTGGTTTTAATCCCGCCAGTCTCGCGAAATCTATAGCCGCTTCTGTATGCCCTGTTCTTCTCAATACGCCCCCCTCTTTGGCACGTAGCGGGAATATATGTCCTGGCCGGCCAAGGTCACTGGGTTTTGTATCATCATCAACCAGGGCTTTCATGGTCTTTGCACGGTCGTGAACCGAGATACCTGTTGTACATCCATGTCCTAAAAGATCTACCGACACGGTAAATTGAGTATGATGTAATACTGTGTTGTTTTCAACCATCATGGTAAGATCCAGCTCCTTACAGCGTTCTTCGGTGAGCGGTGCGCAGATAAGTCCGCGACCATGTCTGGCCATGAAATTGATCATCTCCGGAGTAACCATTTCGGCAGCGGCGATAAAATCTCCTTCATTTTCTCGATTCTCATCATCAACCACAATGATGATCTTTCCATCTCGTATATCCTCTATGGCTTCTTCAATGGTGTTTAGCTTTATGGTGCTGGTCTTTTCCGTAGTGATCATGTTTTAATTATTAACGGTACAAAGATACTGAAAGGCTAAGAAATAAAACCAGCCCGCAGTATTAGTCTTCACTATATCACTATTAACGAATATTTCTCAGGCTTCGTTGTATGTGTCTCTTATAGTAGAAATACAGGAAGATATAAAGCGGGAATCCCACTAAGATTACCGCCGAATTAATCGTTTGGTCTTTGGTGATCCTGCTAAGATTATTCACAGTATTATGGGTCTTGAATAGGAAGACATAGAAAAGCACGATATTAAACAACCCGATCACCGAAAGTATAACAGTTATGGTTTCATCTTTGGTCTCCATCACCGTGGTGACAATTGGTATTACCAGATAAAGAGCAAAACAAATAAAGGTATATACAGATAGTTTCCTGAATCGGCCAACCAGTTTTTCTGCTTCGATAAGGTCTTTATTATACAAATCTCCCGAAACGTGTAAATGCTCCTGGGTAAACCCGTGCTCGGCTAGTTTTCGCAAGGCAGCGATCCTGAAATCACTTGTATAGCCATATTGCTTAGAGTTCTTTACAGCGTCTTTAAGCTGGGCTACCGTTAGTCCTTCCAAGGATTCTTCTTCCTCTTTGGTTATCGTGATCTCTTTATTGAGGTTCTCATATACAACTTCCACTTCGGCGGCTGGTGATTTTCTAAATCGCTGAAGGAAAGAATCGATATCGAAGATGCCTTGATCTGTCGTCGCCCTGTAAGTAAGCCATACCCCAAGGGGGAGCATAATAGCTGTACTGATCCAGGATGCAATAAAAGGATGCATTGTCCCGTCTTCTGCACTATTCTTCGCAAATATCCCGATGAAATGATAGGTTAGAAAGAGCAATACTGCCACCACCATAGGAAGTCCCATTCCACCTTTCCGGATTATAGCACCCAGGGGAGCGCCTACAAAGAAGAGTATGATACAGGCAATAGCGAGTACGTATTTCTCATGAAGCGCAATTTCGTGTTTATTGAGTTGCTTGGTCTTTATTTGGAATTCGATCTTTTTAGAGTTTATCGACTGGATGGTCCCTCTTACGTTGTTAAGAGCCATGTTCAAAATGTTCAACTGAATGGGTACCTGGTAAACCTCCAGTACCTGTTCAATGGTGTCTGTGCCTTCCACATCCTGTACTTTTGGATCCTTGAACTTTGAAAGTCCGCTGCGGTAGTACATATTGTCTGCAAAGGTTTTTATATCGTTGGTATAACCAATAGAGAGAGAGTCGATCTCCACGAACAGCTCGGACATCTTGTACATATTGTGGTTGCTTAACTCGTTCTCTTTGTCTACATCTGTATCATTGAATTCGGTTAGGTCGATATTGATCACAGATTGTTCAAAATAACTTTTTACAAAGGGTTCCTTTTGTTGTTTTTGGGGATCTTTGGTCTGAACTTCATCAAAAGAATAGCCTTCATTTAATATCAACGATAAGGTGTTACTACCCTTGGCACTGGCTAACTCACCATTATCTGCGATAATTACGGTATAGTTTCCATTTGGCCGGGTAGGGTTTTTCTTGTGGATCACAATATTCTTTAAATACTGGTCGCGATCCCCGCTCTTCTCGGCTACTTTAATATTAAAATCGTCCCCAATCTGGTTAAACTGTCCTTCGGCTATTACCATGGACGGACTTACCTGGGCGATGTTTCTTCTAAGGTTCTGCCACTTATATTCAGAATAAGGGATCACATTATTGGCAAACAGGAAGGCTGTTCCGGCAAGGATGAGTATAAAGATCGTGAGGCTTCGCATGGCGCGCTGCAAAGAGATCCCTGTAGATTTCATTGCCGCGAATTCATACTTTTCAGAAAAATTCCCAAAAACCATCAGGGAGGTCACCAGGATCGTTAGTGGTAATACCAGCGGAATAAGACGTGGAGAAACGTACCACAGGAACTTCAATACCACCCAGACATCAAGGTCTTTCCCGGCTAATTCGGAGATATACAACCAGATGGTCTGCAGTACAAAAATGAACATTAAAATAATGAAGACGCTAAAAAACGTCTTCAGGAATGAGATCAATATGTAACGATCCAGTATTTTCAATGGTTGTTAATCCAGCTTATTGATATAATATCCGTCCCTTTTGTACTTAGCTTCGTCAAAGGTAAAAAGAGTTTTGGACAACGGCTGGTTGGTTTTAAAAGAATTAACCGTAATAGTGTATTTGGTTCCTTTGTTATCTGTTTGTATCAATTTGTAAATATGCTTGGTCTGCACATCGATCCCCAGTAAAATATCTTTGATCTCCGCTCTCGTATCTATCGGGATGAGCTTTACATACTGAATCTTTCTGCCTTTTACATTTTGGGTAATATCCATCTTGTAGGTGTATCCCTTTTCGTAAAAGGTCAACATCTTAGAGGGGGTGATTTCCTTATCTTCGGCAGCATCGTAGGCCGAAATAGTTACTTCTTCATCTTCAGGGACAATAGTATAGATCGTTTTTCCGTCGAACATCCGGGTAATACCCAGCATGTTCAACACATACTTATTACCCTGTAAGGTAACATCGCCACGGGTATCCTGGTTTACATTTTCCTTGGCGTTGTTAAGGTTGTACTTAAAATCGATCTGAATATTTTCATAGCTTTTCACCTTTGCCGAAACTTCACCCAGCAGGCTTTTTGGATTCTGTGCCAGGGTGGATGACAAGCTGATCAGGGCTACTAGTAATAAGGCTAACTTTTTCATGTTATAGGTTATTGCTTTCGTTTTCCAATAATTGGTTCAATGCATCTATTGTTGGTACCAGAACTTGTCTGGCCTTACTTCCTTCGAACGGGCCAACAACTCCCGCCGCTTCGAGTTGATCGATTATACGCCCGGCACGGTTGTATCCTAACTTCAGTTTTCGTTGTAGTAAGGAAGCCGATCCTTGCTGGGCTATCACAAGCACCTCTGCTGCTTCACGGAACAACTGGTCCCGTTCGTCCACACTAATATCAAGATTTGTGCCACCTTCTTCACCTTCGTATTCGGGCAACATATGCGCACTGGCATAGGCTTTTTGCGAACCTATATAATCCACTATATCTGCTACTTCAGGAGTATCCACAAAGGCGCACTGAAGTCGTGTGAGGTCGTTGCCCTGGGTGTACAACATATCACCACGACCAATTAACTGGTCGGCCCCGGCACTGTCCAGGATAGTACGTGAATCTATCTTGCTGGTTACACGAAACGCTATACGCGCCGGGAAGTTCGCTTTTATAATCCCCGTGATCACATTAACCGAGGGTCGCTGGGTGGCGATGATGAGATGAATACCAATCGCTCTCGCAAGTTGAGCCAACCTTGCAATAGGGGTTTCAACCTCCTTACCGGCTGTCATGATGAGGTCTGCAAATTCGTCGATCACCAGCACAATGTACGGCAGGAACCTGTGGCCATCGTTAGGATTGAGTTTTCGATTTTTGAACTTGGTATTGTATTCTTTGATGTTTCGGCATAATGCGTCTTTCAGCAGATCGTAGCGCTCATCCATCTCTATACACAGTGAATTCAACGTGTTGATCACCTTATTTGTATCGGTAATAATAGCTTCTTCCGTATTGGGCAGTTTTGCCAGGTAGTGACGCTCAATTTTGTTGAACAGCGTAAGTTCCACCTTTTTGGGATCCACCAGCACAAATTTCACTTCAGCAGGATGTTTTTTATAGAGTAGGGAGGTAAGGATGGCATTAAGCCCAACCGATTTCCCCTGGCCTGTAGCCCCGGCCATAAGCAGGTGAGGCATTTTTGCCAGATCTACTACAAAGGTTTCATTGCTAATGGTCTTCCCGAGAGACAAAGGCAATTCCATTTCGGCATTCTGAAATTTAGGAGATGCAATAACCGATCGCATGCTCACTATACGGGGTTTTTTATTGGGGACCTCGATCCCAATGGTCCCACGGCCCGGAATAGGCGCAATGATCCTTATTCCAAGGGCTGATAGCGAAAGGGCAATATCGTCCTCGAGATTCTTGATCTTGGAGATCCTAATACCGGCTTCGGGAACGATCTCATAAAGGGTAACTGTAGGTCCAACCGTAGCTTTTATATTGGAGATCCCTATTTTGTAGTTGTTAAGGGTGTTTACGATCCGGTTCTTATTCTCTTCCAGTTCCTCCTGGTTAATAGTAATTCCTTTTCCGCCGGTATAGTCCTTCAGCAGCTCTATGGTTGGAAATTTATAATTGCTTAGCTCGAGCGTGGGATCGAATTCCCCAAAATCCTCCACCAGTTTTTTGCTGATGTTTTCTTCAACCGTTTCTTCTTCAGCTGCCTTTTCAATTTCCATAGCCACTTCAGAGTCTGTCGAGTCTTTTATTTCATTCTGAATCACAGTCTTTAAGAAAGGTTCCTCGAGATTGTCTTCGTCTACTATGGTTTCAAGGTCTATGGAACCGGTATCATCGATATTTACCACCTCTTCGATCACCTGTTTCTCGTAATCGGTTTGTTGGGCAAGATTTTCTGAATTTTCTTCTGAAGCGGGATCGGTATTAAAATCGTCTGCGATATCCTTTTTGGTTTTTTTGATAGCATCTCCAACTTTTTCGGGGGTCATCTTTAATCGAATGACCAGGTATACGATAGCCAGAAAGGTCATAAGAAGAATGGTACCGATAAGCCCCAGGTAATCCTGGAGGAAGTCGTTGATCTCATAACCCATCACTCCGCTAAACAGGTTCCTGGTACCGGCAAAAAATCCGAAGAAAACGGAGATCCACAACATAACCAGCAGTCCCCAGAACCAAAAACGGAGGAGTTGTTTTTTGGCGTAGTCGAAAAAATAATAGATACCGGTAAGGGTGACCAGGAAAGCAAAGATAAAGGCAGCGATCCCAAAGCCGTCGTACACAAAAAAATGAGCAACGTTATTCCCAAATTTATTCAGCCAATTTTCGGCCTGCAGTTCGCGTTCTTCGATTAATCCTACGATACTTTGGTCTGTTTGCCAGGAGAAGAAATACGAAACAAATGAAAAAATAAGTGCTAATCCCAGGAAGAACAAAAAGCTTCCCAATAGTATCTTTTGCTGCTTAGAGAGCGCAAAGGAAATTTTTTTACGAGGGGTTTTCTTCTTTTTGGATGTGGAAGTTTTTTTCTTCGCCATGCAGCTTAGGGTTGTCGTTCAGCAAATATACAACGTCCCAAACTAATTAAAATTTTTTATTTTAAAAGAATACTATTAGCTAAGCAAATTATACATGACCAGCATTTTATCGTCTTTTTTCCACTGGATCCAGCCTTTACCAACCTTTTCGTAATTGTCGTCTATAAGAAGTACTTCCATCCATTGGGATTTAATTCTCAATGGCTTCATAAACGAATACGTAGTGTTTACCTCTCCCGATGCTTCGAAATCCCTGCTACGTACTTTTCCACCTTTATCGGGTAAAAATTCCACCGAATGAACCCTTAAAAGAAAATCCGGCCATAAAACCACATTTCCGGCCCGTTTTGCCACCCAGGAAGTTTGACCGTTTTGGGTATTTACCAATACTTCAACAAATTCTTCTGTCACGCTTACTATCCTGAAATAAAGCATGTCGTAATCCAGCTTCAGATGATCGGGGACCAGCCAGGGTGGGGCAGTGGCGATCTCGTACTGGTTATATTTGTTGCGTTTAAAGGTAATGCTGTCATAGGGTGTATGATCCATAAGTGACTTCTCCAGGTTCAGATTACCATAAAAATACATGCTGGGATTCTCATAATAGTTTGGGGTAAAAAATCCCATCCCGGTTTCAACACTAAGGGTTTCACTTTTTACTTGTACTGGTTGTTTTCTACCTGGAATTCGCAGCATAGCCGAAGGAGCTACTTTCGTGGACGTTTTAGAGCGCTGTTCTATTTCTTTGTTTTTTTCATCCTGTAGTTTGTGGCGTTGCCGGAATTCGAAGAATTTTATACTCCAGGTAGTAAGTAAAAGAACGAGTAGCACCCAGTTGATTAACTTAATGATCTTTACATTGAGGTGATATGCTATAAAAAAAGAAGCTACGAAGGCGATTCCGCCAAAGAGTACACCATATCCAAGAACGATGGCACCTCCGGCCAGTCCTTGGTTCTTTCCGGCATCAATGGCACCGGCATAGAACAAACCTACTACAAAGAAGCTTAGCAGCATTAAGATGTAAAACCCTATACAGGCTGGTTTCAATAATTTCTTCATAATTAAAAGTTCAAAGTCTTGGTTACTGTTTCTCCTTGTTTCACTTCCACGGTAATAGTTTGGGTAGCTCTGTCTTTATTCGCCCCGAGCGGTGTTACTTTTAATTCATAAGTCCCGGGATTGATTTTAAATTCGTTCCCTTTGGTATAACTTCGGCTACCAGCAACATTTGTCCCTGAATTCACTTCCGAAACTTTAACCACACAATCTATTATCTCACCTCCAATTTTTGGATATACCTGTAGGACCCCAGTCTTAAATGTGTGATCTACCTCTGTAACTGTACCGGCTTCCACAGTGTATTGTTTAGTCTCGGTAAAGGTTTCCAGACCCTTGATAACCAATGCCTGGAAACTTAACGTATAAACTCCCGGGTTTACTTCCATTTCTTTGGTGACACCGTAGGTTCTCGTACTGGCAACTACTTTACCATCTGTATCCATAACTTTTACCATACAATCCCAGCCTTCATCATTATTATAGCCTGTTACCTTTAATTTCCCACCGTCGAAACTTATCTGCTTCACGGTCATTTCTTCTTCTATGTTTTCAACATTTTTCAA
>CAJQNO010000084.1 GCA_905479745.1 uncultured Flavobacteriaceae bacterium
TGGAAGTGAGAAATTCATCAAAAGAGAATACAAAAACACCCGGACAAGCTGGAATAAAAGCACGCTATGTAGAAGTCTTCCTCAATGGTCGATACCAGGGTATCTACCTAATTTCCGAACAAGTTGACAGGAAACTACTAAAACTCGAAAAATTTGAGAACAGCCTTGTTAGAGGTGAACTCTTTAAAGCAGGAAGTTACCTCGAGGGATGCATATTTAAAGGGGCTCCACCCTTCAACAACAATTTTCCACATTGGGCAGGGTTCGAAATGGAGTACCCCTACCAAGATTATACCTCACATTGGGACGATCTTGCTGGGTTTGTGTCACTAGTGAGCGAAGCGGAAGATGCAAAATTCAATGCGAAGATCGAAGAGAGATTGGATCTGGACAATGCCGTAGACTATTTTCTGTTTGTAAATCTGTTAAGGGCCACCGATAACATGGGTAAGAATTACTTCCTGGCACGCCAGGATGCGGGTACTCCTTATTATTTTATACCCTGGGATCTCGATGGGGTTCTGGGTAGCATACAGGATGGAAAACGTATCCCAACTACCAATGATATTTTAAGTAATGGTTTGTTCGACCGACTCTGGAAGAACAACCCTGCAAACTATAGGAAGAAGGTGCGTGAACGCTGGCTCGAGCTTCGTCTGGATGTATTCAGCGAATGGAAATTAATGGCAAAGATCACCGATACGTACAACATGTTGGATTCTTTGGGTATTTACGAGCGAGAAGAACTTGTATGGAAGACACAAACAAATCATGAGGAAGAACTGCAATATATCAGGTCCTGGTTAACAAATAGGCTGGAATTCCTTGATATGTATTTTGGTAAGGAGTAGTTTCCTTAATCGTGATGCATAAAGGCCTGTTTGGCAAGAAGGGTCTCTTCACTTTCCACATGATCCTCATCCGGCACACAGCAATCCACCGGGCAGACCGCAGCACATTGCGGTTCCTCGTGAAATCCTTTACATTCGGTACATTTATCCGGGACTATATAGTAGATCTCATCACTCACGGGTTCCTGGACCTCTTCAGCATTTACAGCCTTTCCATTGGGTAAAACCACATTACCGCTAAGGTCTGTACCATCGGCATAACGCCAGTCGTCAGCACCTTCATAAATGGCCGTATTCGGGCATTCCGGCTCGCAGGCACCGCAATTGATACATTCGTCTGTGATTATAATTGCCATAGCATTTCTTTTTCTAACTTTGCGCAAATTTACGGCCTGCAAAGGGGAACTCCAAACACCAGATGCAATTACAACAAAGAATTAACGGATTTGTGAAATTAGGAAACTTCCTGTCTACTGAAGTTTTTGAAAATGAAGAGCTTATAAATTCCGCTAGCGCCCATAACGGCTGGTTTACCAAAGAAAATATCACCTTTGCCCTACATGGATGGAGTGAAATTCTCACCGAAGAAAAGCTAAACAAATGGCTGTCTCCCTACAATTTCCCTGAAAAGCAGCCTAAAACCGTCGCCATAGTGATGGCGGGTAACATACCCCTGGTAGGGTTTCACGATTTTCTATCGGTATTGATCACCGGTAATAAAGTTCTGGCAAAACTCTCCTCCAATGATACGGTCCTACTCCCCTTTCTTGCCAAAAAACTTATTGAAATCGAACCTGGTTTTGCTGAACTGATCGAATTTACGGAAGAGAGACTTTCCAATTTCGATGCTGTGATCGCCACAGGAAGCAACAATACGGCCCGTTATTTTGAATATTACTTCGGCAAATACCCCAGCATTATCAGGAAAAACAGGAATTCGGTGGCGATTTTAACCGGCAATGAAACGCCCGAACAACTTGACGCCCTGGCGGAGGATATTTTCCGGTATTTCGGACTTGGTTGCCGAAATGTCTCTAAACTCTTCCTGCCAAAGGATTATAATTTCGACCCCTTCTTTAATGCGATGTACGGTTGGAAGGAGATAATCAATAATAACAAGTACATCAATAATTACGATTACAACAAGGCGGTTTACCTAATGAGTAATATCGAACTGCTGGATAACGAATTCTTATTACTGAAGGAAGACAACGGTTTTTCCTCCCCTATTTCGGTGGTGTTCTACCAATATTATGAAAGCGAAGACGAGCTTCGGAAATACCTTTCAGAAAATATAGAACATATACAGGCTATTGTTTCGGAAAAGGACATCCCCTTCGGTGCGGCTCAAAAGCCACAATTATGGGATTATGCAGACGGTGTGGACACAGTTTCATTTCTTCTGAATTTATAAAATGCCGGCTCATGTACGAAGCTAATTCTTCGTTATTAAGACTGAAAGTCATTTCGTTGATTTCCTGTTAATAGTTTTCCTAATAAATGTCATTTTATTTACTTAAAATATTCCCTTTCTTCACATCTTTGTAACCTGAAAAATCCACTCATGAAAAAACATAATTTTAGCCCGGGCCCCTGTATTTTACCTCAGCAAGTATTTGAGAAGGCATCTAAAGCTGTACTGGATTACAACGGGAT
>CAJQNO010000085.1 GCA_905479745.1 uncultured Flavobacteriaceae bacterium
TTTTAGAGAGATCATTTGGTGAAGTCTTAAAGCCTGAGACCATTAATTACCGGTCTTACAAGCCAGAAAGAGATGGACTTTTCTGTGAGCGTATATTCGGACCTGTGAAGGATTACGAATGCGCCTGTGGTAAATATAAACGTATAAGATACAAGGGTATAGTTTGTGACCGTTGTGGTGTTGAAGTAACCGAGAAAAAGGTTCGTCGCGACCGTGTTGGACACATCAACCTGGTTGTACCTGTTGCGCATATCTGGTATTTCCGTTCACTTCCAAATAAGATCGGATACCTTCTTGGATTGCCGTCTAAGAAACTGGATATGATCATTTATTACGAACGATATGTGGTAATTCAGCCTGGTATCGCGAAGAATGAAGAAGGTGAACCTGTTCAGAAAATGGATTTCCTTACGGAAGAAGAATACCTGAACATCCTTGATTCACTTCCTCAGGAGAATCTATATCTGGAGGATAGCGACCCTAACAAGTTTATCGCGAAGATGGGAGCCGAATGTCTTATCGACCTGTTGAACAGGATCGATCTAGACACCTTGTCTTTCGAACTTCGTCACAAAGCAAACAACGAAACTTCCAAACAACGTAAAACCGAAGCCTTGAAAAGACTTCAGGTAGTGGAAGCCCTTCGTGATGCGAACAAAAACCGTGAGAACAGACCCGAATGGATGATCATGAAGGTGGTGCCTGTGATCCCGCCGGAATTACGTCCGCTTGTACCGCTAGATGGAGGTAGATTTGCAACTTCAGATCTTAACGACCTGTACAGACGAGTGATCATTAGAAACAACCGTCTTAAGAGATTGATGGAGATCAAAGCTCCTGAGGTGATCTTACGTAATGAAAAGCGTATGCTTCAGGAATCGGTGGATTCACTTTTCGATAACACCCGTAAATCTTCAGCAGTAAAAACCGATAGCAACCGTCCGTTAAAATCACTTTCAGATTCCCTGAAAGGTAAACAAGGACGTTTCCGCCAGAACTTACTTGGTAAACGTGTGGATTATTCTGCTCGTTCGGTAATTGTTGTAGGTCCTGAGCTAAAATTATACGAATGTGGTCTTCCGAAGGATATGGCTGCCGAGCTTTACAAACCTTTTGTGATCCGAAAGCTGATCGAAAGAGGAATTGTAAAAACGGTGAAGTCTGCCAAGAAGATCATCGACAAAAAAGAACCTGTTGTATGGGACATCCTGGAAAATGTATTGAAAGGACATCCGGTGCTATTAAACCGGGCCCCAACATTACACAGACTTGGTATACAGGCTTTCCAGCCTAAACTTATTGAAGGTAAGGCGATACAATTACACCCATTGGTGTGTACAGCCTTTAATGCCGATTTCGATGGTGACCAGATGGCGGTACACCTACCTCTAGGGCCGGAGGCGATCCTGGAAGCACAGCTATTAATGCTTGCATCTCATAATATTCTGAATCCTGCGAACGGATCACCGGTTGCGGTACCATCTCAGGATATGGTATTGGGTCTGTATTATATGACCAAACTTAGAAAGTCTACAGATACCGAGAAGGTGTTGGGTGAAGGGCTTACATTCTATTCTCCTGAAGAAGCATTTATTGCTTATAACGAGAAGAAAGTAGACCTCAATGCCGAAATAAAAGTTAGAACCAAGGATTTCAATGAAGAAGGTGAGCTGGTAAACCAGATCATCACTACAACAATTGGTAGAGTGATCTTTAATGATAAAGTACCGGAAGAAGCTGGTTACATCAATGAAGTACTAACCAAGAAATCCTTACGTGATATTATTGGTAATATACTTAAGGTAACAAGCGTGCCAATTACTGCAGCTTTTCTTGACGAGATCAAGGACCTTGGATATAAATTCGCTTTCGAGGGTGGCTTATCCTTCAGTTTAGGGGATATTATTATTCCTGCTGAAAAGCAATCCATGATCGATAGTGCAAACACCCAGGTGGATGGCATTATCGCCAATTATAACATGGGTCTTATCACAAATAACGAACGATATAACCAGGTAATTGATATCTGGACGGCTACCAATGCCGAATTAACCGAACTGTCCATGAAGCGTATTCGAGAGGACCAGCAAGGATTTAACTCGGTGTATATGATGCTTGACTCCGGGGCGAGGGGATCTAAAGAACAGATTAGACAGCTTACCGGAATGCGTGGACTGATGGCCAAGCCTAAAAAATCGAACTCCGGTGGTGGAGAGATCATTGAGAACCCTATCCTATCTAACTTTAAAGAAGGACTTTCAATTCTCGAATACTTTATCTCTACACACGGTGCGCGTAAAGGTCTTGCCGATACGGCTCTTAAAACTGCGGATGCGGGTTACCTAACAAGACGATTGGTGGATGTATCTCAGGACGTGATCATCAACGAGGAAGATTGTGGTACTTTAAGGGGTATCGAGGTTTCTGCATTGAAAAAGAATGAAGAGATTGTAGAGACACTTAAGGAAAGAATTGTGGGTAGAACAGCACTTAACGATGTTATCAACCCATTAACCAAGGACCTACTTGTAGCCTCGGGAGAGCATATTACGGAGGAAGTTGCGGAAGCAATTTCAAATTCTCCTATCGAAATGGTCGAGGTGCGATCTGCGCTTACATGTGAGGCGAAGAAAGGTATTTGCTCGCAGTGCTACGGAAGGAACCTCGCAACCAATAAAATGGTACAGCGTGGGGAAGCCGTTGGTGTTGTAGCAGCACAGTCTATCGGAGAACCGGGAACCCAGCTTACACTTCGTACGTTCCACGTAGGAGGTATCGCTGGAAACATTTCCGAAGAAAATAAACTGGTAACTAAGTTCGACGGTAAAGCAGAGATTGAAGATCTGAAAACTGTAAAGGGTGAGGATAATGAAGGAAAAACAGTGGATATTGTTATTTCCCGAACTTCAGAGATCAAGCTTATCGACGAGAAGACCGGCATTACTTTAAGTACAAATAATATTCCTTATGGATCTTCTATCTATGTGAAGAACGGGCAGAAGCTTAAAGAAGGAACGGTCGTTTGTCAGTGGGATCCTTATAACGGGGTGATCATTTCCGAATTTGCCGGGAAAATAAAATATGAGAATATAGAACAGGGTATCACTTACCAGGTTGAGATCGATGAACAAACTGGATTCCAGGAAAAAGTAATTTCCGAATCCAGGGATAAGAAGAAGATCCCAACCCTACATATATTAGGAAAGAAGGATGAAGTTATCCGTTCGTACAACCTTCCGGTAGGTGCTCACCTTATGGTAGACGATGGCGATAAGATCAAGATCGGTAAGATTCTTGTGAAGATCCCGCGTAAATCGGCTAAATCTGGTGATATCACTGGTGGTCTGCCAAGAGTTACCGAATTATTCGAAGCGCGTAACCCTTCTAATCCTGCTGTTGTGAGTGAGATTGATGGAGTTGTTTCCTTCGGAAAAATTAAGCGAGGTAACCGTGAGATAATCATTGAATCTAAACTAGGAGAGATCAAGAAATATCTTGTGAAACTATCAAATCAGATCCTGGTGCAGGAAAACGATTATGTTCGTGCCGGAATGCCATTGTCTGATGGATCTATCACGCCGGAGGATATCCTAAGAATCAAGGGGCCATCTGCAGTTCAACAGTATCTTGTGAACGAAGTTCAGGAAGTATACCGACTGCAAGGGGTGAAGATTAACGATAAGCACTTCGAGGTTGTGGTTCGCCAAATGATGCGTAAAGTACGTATCGTTGATAGTGGTGACACGACATTCCTGGAGAATGAGCTTGCGCATAAAGACGATTTCATCGAGGAGAACGATAAGATCTTCGGAATGAAAGTAGTGGAGAACGCAGGAGATTCTGAACACCTTAAAGAAGGGCAGATTATTTCGCCTAGAGAATTACGTGACGAGAACTCTATTCTTAAAAGAGCCGATAAGGCCCTTGCTGAAGCTAGAGACGCTGTGCCGGCAACGGCAACGCCAATTCTTCAGGGTATAACAAGAGCCTCACTGCAAACCAAGTCGTTCATCTCTGCGGCTTCCTTCCAGGAAACTACAAAAGTATTGAACGAAGCTGCTGTAAGTGGTAAAGTGGATACACTTGAAGGATTGAAGGAGAATGTAATTGTAGGACACAAGATCCCTGCCGGTACCGGTATGAGAGAGTACGATACGATTATCGTAGGATCCAAGGAGGAGCTTGAAGCAATGACCCGCGAGAAACAAGAAGTTAATTATAACTAAATAATACACTTGCGCTCCTCACCGGAGCGCAAGTTGTTTAAAGAAAGAATTATGGCCGACGATAAAAAACCGAAACAAGGGCAGATCAACATAGAGTTGGACGCCGACGTGGCGCAGGGAATATACAGTAACCTTGCTATTATAAACCATTCACAATCTGAGTTTGTGGTGGATTTTGTAACCATTATGCCGGGAGTTCCTAAAAGTAAGGTCAAATCCCGAATCGTATTGACACCCCAGCATGCCAAGCGTTTTTTAAAGGCGTTAACTGATAATGTACAGCGCTTTGAAAATGCACATGGAGAAATTAAAGATTATCAGCAACCACCTATCCCGATAAATTTCGGGCCTACTGGAGAAGCATAAAAAAAGCCCCGCAATTGCGGGGCTTTTTTTGATTTTCAAAGACTAATTGAATTAACTAATTATTCGTTATTCTGCATGATAATCCATTTCTGCCGAGTACCGTCATAGACAATATTGATCATTCCATATTGTTTTGCTCCACTTTTATTATTCGATTCTATTTGGTTAACAGACAATGAATTGTTGTCGTTGGCCTGGAGTTTTAATTTTCCATCCTGGGGATAAAGCCACACACTTTGGCCGTCATATCCGGCTTTTATACCTGTTAATTTGCTTTCACCAAGTAAGAGATTGTAGATCCTGATGATACTTTTGTCTTCATTTAGTTCACCATCACCAATTAAAAGATCTACATCGTGATTGGTTTTAACCGGAAGAATGATGGTTCCAAACGAATGATCGGTGGTATTCTTAATACTTAATACGTTGTTTTTAAGTTTGAGATTGCCTCCTATTTCAACTTCACGAAATGTGCCGTCTTCGTTTAAACCACCAAGTTTGCTGGAGGTTACTGTACCTTGATCGGTATTAGTGATTCTTAATGTTCCGTTCACATGAAGTGTTTCCTGGGGGTCTGTGGTTCCTATACCTACCTGGGCAAAGATGGAAAAGGATGCAAACAAGAACACATTAGTAAGTAACTTCTTCATAAGTATATGTAATAATTTGGGTTTTGAGCGGCAAATGTAAATAGGTAGATCTAATAATTCAAAAATGTAGGATATAGATTACATGGAGTTTATGTTAAATTCGATGAAATCACTAATAACATCGCTGAAGTGTATATTTTTCGGTTGTATAGTGCTCGTAATTAACACATTAAATTATGGCTGGACTATGAAAATATGCTTACATAGACATTTTTGTTGTTGAATTCATTAGCCATAATTCCGTTTTTAGACTAATCGTATTTGAAATCCTAGTGTAATAATGGTTATCTGTTTGGATTAAATTTTATTGAACAATTTCCTTTAAGGTTTCAATTGTAAAGATTTGATAATTGAAATATTACTCCATTTTTTATATAAATAGTTTTAAATATGCCGCTGGTTGTACATCTTATCGAGAAAAAAGAGCGATATAACGAATAAATAGATTCTCATGTAAGAAAATACGTCAGTCATTATATATTTGTGCTGAATCGTAAGAGCCCCCATTAATGAAAATTAATTCTTACGAGGAACCCAAATTGAACTTATGACCTCGAATGCGCCATATATAAGGAGAGCTGCATCTCAATTGATGCTAATTATTCTTTTATCTTTTATTTTTTCTCAGACGAATTTTGGGCAAACACAGGCACCATCGGTGCAAACCGGTGTTACTTTTCAGTGGTCCGATACACAAGCCGCTAATTCAGACCCGGCTACTATCAGTTCCATCACCATAGACGGAGTTGTTTACAGTTCATTTGCCGCACCTTCCTCGTATGCACTTACACGCTTAGGGCCCGATGGACATAATCAGAATAAAATTGTAGAAAATGGTGTAACCGTTAATGGGAGTAGTGCGAATGCAGATTGGAACACCGATGCTATCGCCGCTTTTCAGGATAAAAATTTAAATCATTATTTCAATGCCAATGCTAATGGAAGGAATATTTGCAATAATTTCTTATCTGTTCTAACTACAGATGCACAAATCCAATCCTTGTATTACACACCCGGAATTCCTTCCAATGATGGAGGAATACTGGCCATTACCGAAAGAAATGCGAACAATTGCTATTATATCGCGGTTTATGGTTATGCGGTAGGAGGGTCTACCGAAGTTTTTCTGGGAGATACCTTTGTACGACAAAACTCAACACAATGGGGTCCCTTGTTTAATGCGCCTCCTACTGGAGTGGATTACTGGAATTCGGGCCGGGTGGTTGAGAATGGTGGTACCCTGGGAATAGCCATTTTTGTTCTTGACGATCTAGCACCTGTGGGTTCTGTGATTACTCGGGTGGATCTAGTAGCGGCGACTGAAGATCATGGGGATGGAAAATTATTTATCGCTCAACGATACGCGACTCCTAAGACGGAAACCGGATGTATAGATCAGGAATTCAACGGAACTGTGAACGATGGAACCGCGCCGGCCGGATCTACTTACTCTGTTGTGAGTGGCCCAACCCCGGCAGGACAGGACTTTACGTTTAATTCGGATGGCTCGTACAGTTATACCCCCTCAAGTGGATACCTGGGGGATGTAACCTTCGAGTACGAAGTTTGTTTACCCGTGCCAAATTCGGGAATATGTGACACCTCAACGGTTACTATTAGCTATGTAACATATCCTAATGCAGGTTGCCCATGTATTTCAGGTAACGCAGATGGGCCTTTATTACAGACAAACTAAAAATTTAAAGTGATCATCTAATGAAGCTTAAAAATAACATTATGAAGCATAAAATTACTTTTTTCGTGTTAACTATAATTGCCATGATGAATGGATGGGCACAGGTAGGTATTGGTACTACCAATCCACAAGAGGCCCTTCATATCGCCGGTAGCAATGCTACCATCAGGCTGGAAGGTCTCGATAGTTCGAACAATTCCCTCAATAAAGGTGGATCATCCATGTATAATGTTATGGTCGATGCCGATGGTAAACTTTCATTAGGTGAGCAGCCCGGGAAATTGTCTTCCGAAGCAAATATCGCTACCCCTATCGCTGTGCTCACTGCGGCAGATTCTAACATGAATTCTTCCGAGCTTTTTCAAAAGAGTTTCACCCTTACTCATAGAGCTATGGTTGTAATAACCTATTACATCTCAATGGAGTTTAAAAGCTACGACGGAAGCGCATGCATAACTGACGGCAGAGCTAAGATTGCCCATAATTACTGGTATCTGGGAGATGGTACAACACCAGATACAACAAAAACCTACGGAATGACCAGCTCGGTGTATTCGAATGCAGATTGCGATACTGCTACAGGCTATGTATATAACTCGCGATCGGTTACTATTCCACTAGAAGCAGGAACCTATAGTGTTCATATGAATGGTGCTGTTTATGGTGGTGGGATAACATCGGCTGCAGCATTCAGGGTTAACTTTGGTGATATCGACAGGCTCGATATTCATGCCATCTACCTGTAAAAAGTGTTATGTCTGAAATAGCCTTAATGTACAGACTCGAATTCGCTTACGAAGTGTAACTTTACATTAGGATACTTGGTTTGTGTCATCTGAAGTGTAAAAGCCGAATCGGCAAAGAATACTAATTGCCCACGCTTGTCCTTTGCCAGAAATTTTGCTTTAACTCTTTTAAATTCTGAAAATTCAGCGCTTTTAGGATCTTTCGGATCTACCCAGCAGGCCTTGTGAACATTCAGGTTCTCGTACCTGCAGATCGCTCCGTATTCATGCTCCAGACGATATTGGATCACTTCAAACTGAAGTGCACCCACAGTACCGATAACTTTCCGCCCATTTAGTTCTAAAATAAATAACTGAGCCACTCCTTCGTCCATCAATTGGTCTATCCCTTTCTCAAGTTGTTTACTTTTCAAAGGATCTGCATTGTTGATGTACTTGAAGTGTTCTGGAGAAAAGCTAGGAATTCCTTTGTATTGCATGATCTCCCCTTCGGTTAGAGTATCGCCGATCTTAAAATTACCCGTGTCGTGTAAACCAACGATATCTCCCGGGTAGGAAACATCAACGATCTGTTTCTTTTCGGCGAAGAAAGCATTAGGGCTGGAAAATTTCATTTTTTTGCCGTTTCGTACATGAAGATATGGAGTATTTCTTTCGAAGGTGCCCGAAACGATCTTAACAAATGCTAGTCGGTCCCTGTGTTTCGGGTCCATATTAGCATGGATCTTAAATACAAATCCAGAAAAATTCTTCTCTTCAGGTTTTACCAACCTGGTATCACTGGCCTTTGGGCGTGGGGCAGGAGCGATTTCAATAAAGCAATCAAGAAGTTCCCTTACCCCAAAATTATTCAAAGCGGAGCCAAAAAATACAGGTTGCAGCTCCCCTTTAAGATAGGCGTCTCGCTCAAAATTGGGGTAAACCTCGTACACGAGTTCTAATTCATCCCTTAAGCTATTAGCCGCTTTATCTCCTACCAGCTTATCAAGTTCAGGGTTGCTAAGGTCTTCAATTTCTATGGTTTCCTCTATATTTTTACGACTATCGCCGCTAAAAAGATTGACATTTTTTTCCCAAATGTTATAGATACCTTTAAAGTCGTATCCCATCCCTATTGGAAAACTGAGTGGGGTAACCCGTAAATGTAGTTTTTGTTCAATTTCGTCAAGGAGTTCGAAGGCATCTTTTCCTTCCCGGTCCAATTTGTTAATAAAAACGATCATGGGAATATTGCGCATGCGGCAGACTTCCACCAATTTTTCGGTTTGTTCCTCAACTCCTTTCGCTACATCGATCACAACGATCACGCTATCCACAGCTGTTAATGTTCTAAAGGTATCTTCAGCAAAATCCTTGTGACCGGGTGTATCGAGTATGTTGATCTTAATATTCTCATACTCAAAGGCTAAAACCGAAGTCGCCACAGATATACCCCGTTGTCTTTCGATCTCCATAAAATCACTTGTGGCTCCTTTTTTTATTTTGTTACTTTTTACGGCACCGGCTTCCTGGATCGCACCTCCAAATAGTAATAATTTTTCGGTTAAAGTAGTTTTTCCTGCATCCGGATGCGATATTATTCCGAATGTTTTCCTTCGGTTTATTTCTTTAGTTAATGACATTTAAACAAGTAAAATTTAGCGCAAATATAAGGCTTGTTTTATAGACATTAGGTAAATAAGTTCTATTAGAGTTCCTACAAGTAAAAGTTTTATAATATACTGAAAAATAAGGTATATACGTGTAAATACGTACATCCAATTCCTACAAAAAACCGTTATTTACCCTATCAAATTGTGTAGTTCAACGAGTATTTATTACAGTTCGGCTAATAGTTAAGTAGTTGTTAATTCTGAACGTATTTTCCTACTTATATTTGGTTTATCAAAGGCGCATTAAAAAAGTGCCGCCTCAAGTATTATTAAAACAACCTAGTCATGCAAAAGAAATACTCGATCAATTTTTTGATTACAGTAGCCCTCGTTTTCTTTATTGGCAGTTTTACACTTCAAGCTCAAAAATGTAATTCGGAGCTGGGAGTATATAAGGGCAGAAATGCAAGGTCTGCAACCCTTAATGACGCTACCAAGTTTAAAATGGAGCTTACTAACAATTCTTCTCAAACACAAACTTACGAGATACGGTCGGTAGTGTTCGATGATCCATGTGAAGAAACTGGATTTTCAGATTCGACAAATTCAAGAAATGCTACAGGATTGGATGTAAGTATACAGATCAATAACTCAAGAGCAAGCTCTATCACGGTTCCGCCTCGAACAACAAAATCGTTCGTTGCGGAGGTTTCAATATCCTCTGCCACGAAATTTCAGGTTTGGAAGTGTGTTGAACTAAAAGCTGTTTCCGAGGCCTGTGCCAAAGGAGAAGCCAGAGCTCTTCTCAAAGTATTCATTTCAGACCCTACAAATAACTAACATTTACAAAAGCCCCCAAATGCTACCCCGCAAATCTCATAGAACAGCCCGACTGCTTTTGGTAAATAAAATATTATAGGTTTCAACCTAAATCTCATTTTATGAAGAAGCAACTACCACTAAGAAGTATAATTGCACAAAAGGCTATCTTTTTATTTATAGCCTTAACCGTCTTTAATTTGAATATGGTTAA
Source organism: uncultured Flavobacteriaceae bacterium (assembly GCA_905479745.1). Taxonomy (GTDB): domain Bacteria; phylum Bacteroidota; class Bacteroidia; order Flavobacteriales; family Flavobacteriaceae; genus Pukyongia. The sequence continues at coordinate 10,310 of CAJQNO010000085.1, forward strand.
AGCGCAGGATATCACACTGCAAAAAGAAGCAGTTGAAAGCGCTTTGTGTAACCAGTTCGATATAACCTTAACCGTAACTGGTAATCCACCGCCAATTCCTCAGGAAGTTATTTTGGTGATCGATAGATCGGGAAGTATGGGATTCGATATTCCCATGGATCCTAATGAACCAATTGATTACGCTAAGGATGCCGCGATCGATTTTGTAAATAATCTATTTACACCTGCAAATAACCCGACCGGATTAAACCGTGTTGCAATTGTTTCTTATTCCACCAGTGCTACGGTGGATCAGGCATTTGTAATGGAGGCCGATAAGCAGGATGCAATCGATGCCATTAATGCCTTGGTCGCTAACGGAGGTACAAACATAGCAAGAGCTATGGATGTAGCCGATAATCATATGACTGCAAATGCCACCTTCGACTGTACAACCGCAAGGAACATAATTCTCCTTACAGATGGAGTGACCAACCGAACACTAAGTGGGTCTAGCTGTACTAGTACACCAACACCTCCATTCCCTGCCAATAATACGGCCTGTATGAATGACGCTATAAATGAGGGAGTCGGTGCGCAGACAACCACAGTATCTGGTGACATTTACAATCAGAATATTTTTTCTGTGGGTCTTTTTGGTGCGATCTCAGGAAATCAGCAGACAGCCGCAACCTATGTACTGGATGAAATTGAAAATAAAGGACTGTTTACTACAGAAAGTGCAGCCGACCTTACCGGAATATATAATGATATTCTCGGGCAATTGGCTTTAGCGGCTAAAATGGGTGTGGTAACTGATGTACTTGGTTCCGGATTCCAAATGGTAGGTGGTTCACTAAGCGACCCGGTAAATGCTTCATACAATGCCGGTACCAATACGATCACATGGGATCTTGGTGATGTTTCTAATGAAACATTAGTATTAACATATACGATCGAAGCGGTTGGAATGAGTGGTTGTGGAATTCAGGATTCAGGTATGAGTAGCATGAGCTATGAAGACTCTAATTGTAATGATGTAGTGACACCGTTCCCAAACCCACAGGTATGTGTACCATGTCCGGATATTTCCGATCCTACAATAGATCAGATTCAATGTACCAATAGTGTAGATTATTCGGCAACCTTCGATCCTGGGGCGTGTACTCCCTTTTCTCTCGAATTTGAATGGGAGTTCTTCCTTGACAACGTTTCGATAGGAACCGTTTCGGGAACTACGATGGGAGATCTTTCAGGAACATTCACGTACACAGGTGCTTCACCATTCGAAGGAATGTTCAGAGCCCAGTTAACTTATAATGGTACCTACAATAACAGTTGTAGTTTACCGCCAGTAGTTGTTGAATCTGAAATTCCTGTTTACCTACCACCGGATATGCCGGTTTCAGGTGGGGACCAGTTAGAATGTGCCAGTTCACCAATTCAAACATTAACCGCCCAGGCAACGGTTCCGGCTGGAGAAAGTATAGTTTGGTACGACGCAGCCACGAATGGTAATGTTGTTCCTAACCCTACATTAAATACTGTAGGTACAGTAACTTATTATGCCGAAGCGGTAGACGATACGAGCAATTGTAGCAGTTTGAGCAGGGTTCCCGTAACCTTGACACTTTACAACTGTGCAATCAATATCGTGAAAACTGCAAGCCCGAATAATACTAATCAATGTAACCCGATCGCTGCCGGACAAGATATTACTTACACCTTCACGGTATCTAATCTGGGGAATGTGGCCATTACAGACGTACAGGTTAATGACCCGTTAATTGATCCGGTGAATCCAATTCCCGGGCCGGATAGTGGAGATACAGATAACGATGGTGAGTTGGATACCACAGAAGTTTGGACTTATACTGCCACATACACAGTATTACAAGGAGATATTGTAAATGGTCAGGTTCAGAATACAGCTACTGTAGATGGTAACGTTACAGGTTCTTCTTCCTCGTATAACGTAAACGACGACGACACAGAAACAGTAGAATTGTGTCAGAATGCCGAAATAGAAATTACAAAAGCAACAGATGGAGATACTGTTAATTGTAATCCATATGTGGTTGGAAGCACGGTAAATTATACCTTCACTGTATCCAATTTAGGTGACGTAGATATCACTAATGTTGTTGTAAACGATCCATTGTTAGGAGGAGTTGTAGCAGGGCCAGCCAGTGGAGATGCTGTTAATCCGGGTGTATTGGATGTAGGCGAAGTTTGGACGTATAACGCGAGTTATAATGTTACCCAAGCCGATATCGATAACGGAGTAATTACTAATACCGCAACCGCTAGTGGCGATACGGCCTTAGGAGCGGTAAATGATCCAAGTAACACGGTTAATTTAACCATTTGTCAGAATCCGGACATCGCCCTTATTAAGGTAGGTACGTTCAATGATGAGAATGGCAATCAGTGTGCCGAGGTAGGCGAGACGATCTCCTATGTCTTTACGGTGACCAACACCGGAAACTTAACAATTACCAACATTACAGTAACGGATCCTCTGGCTACAATGGCCGGTGGTCCTATTGCTTCGTTGGCACCGGGTGCT
>CAJQNO010000086.1 GCA_905479745.1 uncultured Flavobacteriaceae bacterium
TTATGCTCTTATATGAATCATAAAAATTCGAGTTATGAAAGATCTAAAACAAATTTGGAGTGAGAGACTGAGCAAGTGGAATGAAAAACTAGCCGAATATGCCAAAGCAAGCAGCTATGCCATCCACAGATAGTTTGTTTCTCACCAACCGGAACCTCTAAGACCCTTCACTGTAGCAGCGAAGGGTTTTTTAATTATACAGCTGAATTAGAGCAGTTTTCAATACAATATTCCCTATAGATTCAGTATCTTTAAGAGGCTAACTTTCAGCAATTAAAAACATTCACTCTAAAAAAATTTGCTATGAATCCTTTAATGTTATTTGGAATAATATTCGGTGTTTTTCTCTTATTGGGTATCCGTGTTGTTTATGAATATAAAAGAGCCTTAAAATTCAGGTTTGGAAAATATGTTAAAACCCTAAAACCGGGTTTCAGATGGATCATCCCCATCGTGGAGACCATACAAGTGGTCGACATACGTGTGATCACCATAAATATAGTTTCACAGGAAGTGATGACCGAAGACAATGTCCCTTGTAGTATAGACGGGGTTGTTTTCTTTAAGATCAATGATCCGGAAAGGGCCGTACTTGAGGTAGAAGAATATAAATTTGCTATTTCTCAACTAGCTCAGGCAGCTTTACGTGATGTATGCGGGAAAGTGGAACTGGACACTATCCTTTCAAAACGGGAGGAGATGGGCAAGAATATAAAGTCCATTGTGGAATTGGAAACAAAGGAATGGGGTATTGATATAAATGATGTTAAGATAAAGGATATTCAATTGCCGGAGAACATGAGAAGAATGATGGCAAATCAGGCCGAAGCGGAACGTTCCAGAAGAGCCAGGATCATTCTCGCGGAAGCCGAAGAACAAGCTGCTGGTAAATTGCTAGAAGCAGGATTAATGATCGATAAATCGCCTTCGGCAATTAAACTTAGATTATATCAAACACTTTCAAATATTGCAGCAGAAAAGAATTCAACCATATTATTCCCATTTCCGGAAGAAGTACTCCCGGTTAAAAAATAGAAGTGTAAATACAAACATCAGGCTGTGAGAAGCCAGGGCTGAAATGTTTTGTGTACTTGGTGTAATAAAGTAACTTCCGGCAAAACAAAAACACTTGCTCCGAATATGGAAAAAACGGTTTCAGAAGCTATTAAATACAGACGCGCTGTGCGCATTTACCGGGATGAAACTATTGATACTGAAAAAGTAAAAAGATGTATATCACATGCTACCTTAGCAGCTACCAGTAGTAATTTACAGCTGTGGGAATTCTATCACGTTACAAATAAGGAAATAATCTCTAAACTCGCGAAGGCATGTTTTAATCAAAATGCCGCGAAAACCGCACAACAGTTGGTTGTTGTCGTGAGCAGAAAGGATCTTTGGAGACAACGTGCCAGAGCGAATATGGACTTCATCAATTTAAGTTTCGAGAAATCCGAATTGACACCACGCTTGGAAAAGCGAAGGAAAATGGCCCGAAATTACTACGGGAAACTTATACCATTTACATATTTTGATTTCTTCGGAATCCTTGGATGGATAAAATATCTGGCCATCCAGGTTATTGGGTTATTCAGACCAATCTACAGGCAGGTTCGTAAAAGTGACCTTAGGATCGTTGCCCACAAGAGCGCCGGCCTGGCGGCCCAGAACTTTATGATCAGCATGGCAGCTATTGGCTACGATACTTGTCCGATGGAGGGAAGTGACACGCTCCGGATAAAAAAGATACTCAATATTCCGCAGGCCGCTGAAATAAATATGGTCATTGGATGTGGTAAAAGACATGATAAAGGTGTGTATGGTCCTCGATTCCGAATTCCTTTTAATGAGGTCTATCATTTAATAAATTAAGCCTAACTTTTATGATGATTTCTGAAATCATTTTATATTTACATTTATGAAAAGACTTTTACTAGCCGCAACATTTTTAATTTGCACACAAGGTTTCGCCCAGCTTAACCGGACCTTTGATGGCACCAACAACAACTTGAACAACCCGGAATGGGGTGCAGCCGAAGCTCATTTTCGCAATTTCATGACCAATGGGTTTAGCGATCTCATTTCTGAACCCGGGGGACAAGGCTGGCCAAATCCTCGTAAAATTAGTAATGCTATTGGAAGCCAGTCTCAATTTACTCCTAACGAGCTTGATTTGAGTGACTTCATCTGGGGATGGGGACAGTTTATAGATCACGATATCAACTTAAATGATGATAATTTCAACGAACCCAACGATATCCCAGTGCCTACCTGCGAACCATTGTTCGATCCTAATTGTACGGGTTCGGAGACTTTACGAATGTTCCGCTCCAAGTCGGACCCGGCTACCGGAACCGGAATAGGAAATCCACGAAAACATATTAATGATATAACAAGTTTTATAGACGGTTCGGCGGTATATGGGAGTGATATTAATCGTGCAAATTGGCTTCGAACCTTTGTCGATGGTAAAATGAAAACTTCCACCGGCGACCTCTTGCCATGGAACACTATAGATGGAGAGTTTGATAGTGCTGTGGATCCCAATGCTCCGTTCATGGTATTGGACGGATTTCCAACACCTACCAAGTTTTTCGTTGGGGGTGATATAAGGGTAAACGAACAACCCGGCCTCTCCTGCTTTCATACATTGTGGGTGAGAGAACACAACAGGCTGTGTGACGAGATCAAAGCAGCGAACCCAAACTGGACCGATGAAGAGATCTTTCAGCGGGCAAGAAAGATAGTAGGCGCTTTAATACAAGTAGTTACCTATGAAGAATTTTTACCTCATATTGGCATACAACTGGATCCATATACCGGCTATGACGATACAGTGGAACCCAACATCCTGAACTCATTTTCGGCTGCGGCATATCGCTTCGGTCATACTATGGTAAATGGTCGCTTAGTACGATTCGAAGAAAATGGTGATGATTGGATATTTGGAGCCGTAGATCTGAGAGATGGATTCTTCAATCCTTCGATCTTGAGAGAGGAAGGTGGAATAGAGCCTTTTTTCAGAGGCTTGGCGGCCCAGAAACATCAGTTTGTGGATCCACTCATCATGGATGATATTAGAAATTTCCTCTTTGGCCAACCAGGAGCCGGAGGGATAGATCTGCTATCTATAAACCTGGCACGAGCAAGAGAACGAGGCATACCCGATTACAATACGATTCGGACCGATTTGTCCCTAACACCACATCCCGATTTCAATAGCCTTACATCCGATCCTGTGTTAAGCGGTAATTTGTCGGCCGTTTACGGAGGTGATATCAACAGGGTTGATCCATGGATAGGGTTTATGAGTGAAGATCATATCCCGGGAACTCTGGTAGGCGAAGGATTACACAGCATCCTCAAATTGCAGTTCCAGGCGTTGCGTGACGGAGATCGATATTATTATGAGAATGATCCGGCTTTTACAGCTAGCGAGATAGATGAACTTAAAAACACAACCTTATCTGATGTAATTCTTCGGAATACCAGTATCGAGACCTTGCAGGAGGACGTCTTCATTGCAGTTCCCAGAGATCTCCTTGCGGTAGAGCTTTTCCCGTTCCCCGAAGTGCGTTCGATAGAATTAAAAGCCTACCCTAACCCTGTTCAGAAGTATTTTAACCTTGTAATAGAAAACGCAAGGCCATCTAACGCTACTTTAACTATTTTTAATGTAAACGGACAGGTAATCTCCACAAGAGCTGTACAGTTAAATAAGGGCCGAAACGAAGTGAACTTCGAACTAAGCGATCGAATTGCCAATGGCATGTACGTGGTAACGCTGGAGTCTGATGGAGGCGCCGGACAACTGAAACTTATTAAAAGAGGTCGTTGATCTTAACGAGATCTCTCGTATTTCTGGTCAAAGCAGCACAAAAAGCAGCTAATTCAGCAGATGTACAATACTTTAAAGTATAAGAACTTTGCATAGAAAGAAAAATTAGTGCTATGGACCTAACAAACTTACTTGGAAATTCTGCTGCGTTTCTTACCACCATCAGTTTCTTACCGCAGGCAATAAAAACAATACGATCGGGGAACACCAGGCAGTTATCACTACCCATGTACCTGTTATTCGTAAGTGGTGTATTTATATGGATCCTATACGGGATTCTAAATGAACAATTACCAATAATTTTGGGAAATGCCATAACCTTTTTGTTTGCGGGAACTATACTGGTATTCAAACTCAGGGACCTGAGAAAATAAGAGAAGACGCAAACCCCGGGGTGTTGTTGCTATTTTAATGGACAAAAGTCTTATTATTGTAACAACAACCATGGACGATAATAAGCATATAAAGAAGTTTGGAACCTTTGGTGGGGTATTTACTCCTACCCTCCTAACTATCCTGGGAGTTATAATGTATCTTCGGATGGGATGGGTTGTAGGTAATGCTGGATTACTGGGTGCCTGGTTAATTATTATAGTTTCTTTCCTCATCACCCTTTGTACAGCCCTATCGATGTCTGCTATTACCACCAATATTCGTATCGGGGCTGGTGGAGCTTACGCCATCATTTCCCAATCACTCGGCCTGGAAGTTGGAGGAAGTTTGGGAATTCCCCGATATATATCGCAGGGGCTGGCAGTTACCATGTATATTTTTGGTTTCAGGGAAGGATGGTTGGGTATCTTTCCGGATCATAATCCTTTCCTCGTGGATATATCCGCCTTTGTTGGCTTATTCACTATTGCTTATATAAGTGCAAACCTGGCCATCAAGACACAATATATTATTATGGTGGTGATCGTGGCCTCATTGGTTTCGGTCGTAATGGCTGCCTACGATGGTTCTATGGCCATTGCAACCGATGAAGCTTTAAAATGGGGGACTTTTAAGGGTTCTTCTGAAAATAACTTCAGTGGAAGTAATTTTTGGCTGGTTTTTGCCGTGTTTTTCCCCGCTGCCACCGGAATAATGGCAGGCGCTAATATGTCTGGAGAGCTCAAAGATCCGCGCAAGAGTATTCCTGTTGGGACCTTATGGGCTATTGGGGTGAGTTTTGTGATCTACATGCTTCTGGCCTTTTGGCTTGCACGCACGGCTACCGAACAAGAACTCATTTCAAACTATAATATCATCATTGAAAAGGCCTATATAGGACCATTGATCATCGCAGGTGTGTTAGGAGCAACCTTCTCCTCGGCCCTGGCATCTATAGTGGGATCCTCCCGCATTTTATTTGCCATGGGAGAACACAACGTATTACCCTATTCCAGATTCCTTGCTGGACAGAGTAAGAACGGGCAACCAAGAAATGCGATGCTGGTAACCGGTATTCTTATTTTTGCAACCATGTTACTTAGAAACCTGAATGCCGTTGCGCCCCTGGTAACTTTATTCTTCCTAGTTACATATGCCATGATCAATATAGTGGTGATCATTGAGCAAAATTTAGGGTTGATAAGTTATCGGCCCATTTTTAAAGTGAAACGATGGATCCCGTGGCTTGGTTTGATCTCTTCAGTATTAGCAATGTTCATTATTAACCCAACCATCAGCCTTATTACCATCGCTATCGTGCTGGCGGTTTATTGGTATCTATCCAGACAAAATTTAGAAACACCATTTGAAGATGTGCGAAGTGGTTTATTTGTTTCTTTTGCCGAATGGGCCGCAAAGCATACCTGGGGAATGAAGAAGATGCAGCAACGTGCCTGGAAACCTAACCTAATGGTGCCTGTTAGAGACATAAGTGGAGTAAGGGGTAATTTCGACTTCCTGCGAAATATTGCCAGTCCGAAAGGTTCAATAAAACTCCTGGGAATTGAGGCAAATTCTGAAGGAAGTGAAATGACACGCCAATTGGACGAATTAGCGAGTTCTTTTCGTATCAAAGGAGTATTTTCTTCATGGACTATAATTAATACCACAGAATTCGCAAAAGGGGTAAATTATGGTAACCAGGCCTTAAGAGGTGCCTTTTTCAAGCCAAATGTTGTATTTCTCAACCTGCAGCAGCACGATGATTATGAAACCGAGCTGCGGCCGGTTATTAAGGAATGTATCAGGTTGGAGATTGGCGTATTATTATTTCAGTCGCATCCAACCGCTTTACTAGGCCAAAGAAATACAATCAATGTTTGGGTTAGCGATCGGAAGAATAACTGGAACTTAGGCTGGGATATTGGAAACTTGGACCTCTCAACTCTTATCGCATATAAACTTATGAAGAATTGGAAAGCGAAAATAAGGCTTATAACGGTTATTGATGATAAAGAGGAGGTTGAAAACGCCACGAAATTCCTAGAATCCCTGATAAACCTCGCTCGCCTACCCGAAACCCTGATGGAAGTGTGTGTAGGTGATTTTAAGGATGTAGTGACTGCAGCACCGCATGCCGACCTCAATATCTTTGGAATGCAGGAAGATCTGAGATTCGAATTTGTACAGGAAATGACTTCAAAAACAGATAGTTCGTGCTTGTTCGTAAAAGATTCGGGGCACGAAAGTATACTAGCCTGACGTACGGAGAATCGCTTCAGAATTAAAAATTAAATTCCTACAAAAATCTCATAATTTTCCTACGTGTATACACGTACAAATGTAATATTTTCGATGTAGTGCGCTATTTACTCGTTATAAAACATCTTCTAACTTATTATTTAACAGTTAGATACACATAAGTGGTCTATATTTGTAATACCAAATTTAACTACTTATGAAATCGTACCATGCCCCCGCTGCGATTTTACTTATTCTAGGTTTAATCGCCACTTCTCCCACCCTCTCCCAGGTTGGGATTAATACAACAAATCCACGCACCACACTCGAAGTAGCTGGTACTATGAGTATTTCCAATAGTATGGAAATAGGAGATTACAGTGGACTTAGAGATTCTGACTCTTCTACATTCCTTATTCAGGAATCTAATAATTCTATAAAATCTCTCGATGTAAGTAATCCAACAGGAGTTGCATTAGCCTATATTCAGGAATATGTAATTGAGGATCCTAACCTGGACTGGGTAAAAGACTTCGACACAGGGATAGACGCTACAGAGTATGTAGTAATAGTTACATCGGCCAGTTTTAATCAAGAATTAGACCTAACCAATAACGCCGGAGCGGCTGATAATGCAAGTATACCTTTTTCATCAGCTTTTATTAAGAATGGAACCTGGCATTTGGTTGCAGACTATCCTCAGGCGGCAAACATTGACGAAACTGCAATGGGAATCTGGACGATAAGCACCCTGATCTTCTCAAACGATGTATCCAAACAATATGGAACCGTTGGAGTACCGATGTCCGGAAATTCCAGCGGCAGTGCAGTATCACCTATTATTAATTAGCCTTGTACTATGAAAAAATACTACCTAATAACACTCTTAACCGTAAGCACATTTGCTACAGCACAGATCGGGATAGGCACAGATACACCTTTAGCCGACCTTCATATAGCCGGTGGTGCCCTGGTACAGGGAGGTTTTACCACACAAAACCTTAATACGGTATCTTCAACCGAAGAAGATTTTAAATTAGTGACTCGGGTCACAAATTCTACACCTATTGGAAAAATCACTATTCTTGATACCGATTTACTAAATGTTGCTCCGGTAAACACTGTAAATTACCATTTTACTAACGTCTATCTGGACAACCTCGACGATGTAGACCTACAATATGATGTAGATAAATATGTGGTTGGTGTTGCAAACTTTCGACATGTTGGTGATGCCATACAAAAAGTGCCGGGAGGGGATAACTTTTCCATAGGCCATTTTGTGGTACGTACCTTTAAAAGTGGTGGTACCTGGCATCTTCAAATTAAAAACGAAGAACTCGACCTGCTTGTTACAAATTCACTGGAATATTATATCCAGTTAATCGTATACGATAAAAAGTATTTCCGTGATCTACCCGTGATCACAACAAACCTTAATGGTTCCAATACCGGAACCGCTTCATCTGTACCCGTTTTTGAATAGTTAGTTATGAAAAAAATATACTCTCTTACCTTATTATTAGGAATAACCTTCAGTTCTGTTTTCGCCCAGGTTGGTGTTAATACCACTTCCCCTACAGCTACTTTAGATGTTGTTGGCGACGTTTTGGTAGATTCGGAATTATATCTGGAAAATCCCGGGGACAATTCCAATATCAGAGGCTCTAAATTTCTCGTTCGAACAACGGGCAATGAACTGTCACGCTACGATATAACTAATAGTAAATATGGGCCTATAAACTATGTAGAATTCGAATTTCAGAACTTATCGGCCAGCGGATTGTTAGACTACGACACGAAGATCTCGACAGAAGACTATATAGTAAGTATACAAGGATATTCTTGTGGGATCGCAGGAGCCGGAAGAACAGGAAGCATTATGCCCAGTAGTTCACTGTCAACATTAAGTATTGAGGGGTACCAAATATATGCCTACCCTAATACAACGACCAATACCTGGTTTTTAAGGGCGTTTGTCAATAACTCTACATGGCAACGCTACAACGGGACTACCTATGTGGATACCGAAATAGATATGTGGCTCAATGTTATGATCTATAGAAAAGGCTTTATCGCAAAAGCCCAAAATGACATCACAGTGGATATGTCGAACTTAGCCACAGGAACAGCCACGTTACCTACTGGATTTTAAAAACTCTATTTTATATCTTTTTCCTACATTTTTAAGATTTAATTCCTACGCGTATACACGTACATTGGCTATATTTTCGATATAAAGCACTAAATAATCGTTATTCAACACGGTCTAAAATTTTCTTTAACAATAAGTTACCCGCTTGTCACTTATCTTTGTACTACCCAAATTTTAGTACTTATGAAATCAAGCTACGCCCCCGTTTTAATATTGTTTATCTGCTTGCTATTGGTAAATGCCCCCGCTTTTACACAAGTTGGAATAAACACCACAAATCCAAGAACCACTTTAGAAGTGGCTGGTGATGCTGAGATCACAGGATCACTAACTATCGGAAATTACGACCCTCTTACGGACGGAGAAGCATCTACATTTCTCATACAAGATGAGAACGATAACGAGGAAATTAAAACCCTTGATGTAAGTAATCCAACCGGAGCGGCTCTTGCCTATGTTCAGGAGTATATAATTACCAATCCGGATCAAGACTGGGTACGTGATTTCGATACCGGGGTCGATGCCAGTGAATTTGTACTTATAACCATTTCCTCTTATTTTGATTTGGAGTTAAATACTAGTTCCTCATCGGGTGCTGAAGATAATTCGAGTTTACCTTATACAGCTACATTTATTTCGGGAGGAACCTGGCATATCATTGCAGATTATCCCATGGTAGCTAATCTGGATCCAAGTGCAACCGGAACATGGACGATTTCCACACTAATTTTCTCGAAAGACCTTTCTAAGCAACTGGGTAGTATTGATATACCTATGTTAAATTCGACCACAGGAAGTGCAGTAACTCCCATTTTAGATTAATAGAAGCATGAAAAAAATTACACTGATACTCTTAGTTTTTAGTACAACCATCTTTGCGCAAATTGGGATAGGTACAGACAATCCGCAGGCAGATCTCCACGTTGCCGGGGATATGCTAATTAGAGATGAATTTAAATTAGGCGCCCTGGGAACAGTAGCCAGTACCGATGAAGATTTTATGCTGCTCACCCGTTCGAAAACTTCAAATCCGGTTGGCAAGGTGACAAAACTTGATGTGAGCGAACTATCGGTTGCACCGGTAAACATTGTAGACTACAGTTTTAGCAATATTTCCTTAGACAACCTTAGAGATGTTAACCTTCAGTACGATGCATCGAAATATATTGTGGGTGTGGCCAATTTCAGATATCTGGGCGACCCTATTAAAAAAGTGAATGCCGGTGGAACCAAATCTATTGGAAACTTTGTTGTACACACCTTTATTAGCGGTGGAACATGGCACCTGGAGATTAGAAATCAGACCTTAGACCTGGATCCGTCAGATTCTGTAAGTTACGAGATCACCTTAGTGGTATACGACAGGTCCTATTTCCGATATTTAGATCCTATCACTACCGATCTTGGTGGTAATAACAGCGGAAGTGCCTCCTCAATACCAAACCTATATTAAATAAACCATGAGAAAACTATTTATAATCTGTATACTGTATTCGTTCCCCTTGGGACTCAACGCCCAGGTTGGAATAAATACCAACTCCCCAACTTCAACCCTTCATGTGAATGGTGACGTAATCATGGACAATGCGTTATACCTTGAAAACCCTAGTGCATCGTCTAAAATTCGTAATTCTAATCTTCTTATTTCACTTCAGAATAGTGATATAGTGGAATACGATATCGACGTAAGCAAATACGGTCCTATTAATTATACCGAATTTGTTTTCAGAAACTTATCTGCAGATGGACTTCAGGATTACGACACCAAGATTTCCATAGACGATTATATCGTTACGGTGCAGGGTTATTACTACCTGGAAGCCGGTACCGGTGATACCGATGTCATGACAAACAGTAACAACGGTAATGATAATATTGAAGGCCATCAGATCTATGCCTACAAGAACACTACCACCAATACATGGTTTATTCGAGCCTTTATCAATGATGCTGTCTTTAAAACCAGAGTTGCAGGTGTGTTTTTAGATACCCCGGTCGATATGTACCTTAACCTGATCATTTACAGACGTGGGTTTATTTCGAAAGAACTGAACTCGCTAAGCGTGGATATGGGGAACCTGGAAACAGGTACAGCTCCTCTCCCACCGGGTTTCTGATATTCTATTCGAAAGAGCTATCTTTGGCCAAAATTTAAATTATGGCTCTGGCAATAGGCATGTGGCAACTCCTTATCATTATTGTACTGATCCTATTTATGATGGGACCTGTTCTTTACCTGATTATAAAAGGAAAGAACGATAAGAATAAGAAGTAAACTATCTATTTCAGAATCACTTTCTGAATATGAGTGTTTCCATCTACTTCCAACGCTACAAAGTACAAACCTTCAGAAAGCCGCTTTCCGGCTCCATTAGTACCATCCCATACTATTTGTTGCTTACCGGAGTTTGCTCCTTCAAATAAGGATCTTACCATTTGCCCTTGTATATTATACACTGCGAGCCTAGTGGTAGCCTCCTCAACTGTATAGAATTGTAAGGTTGTAGTTTCTGAAAAAGGGTTCGGGTAACTTACCAAACCATAGCCTTCTGCCTTGGCAATATCCTCTATCCCCAGGTTTCCGTCGGGAGAGATTCGGGTGTAATACACATCCTGCCCACCATTGAGCGTGTTACACCATGCAAGGTGTGCATATTCCACGTCCGATTTCATATCGAAGTAATCGCCCATTTTATTCTGACTAGGATACCCGATCGTAGGATCGAACATATCTGAAATCACGAGGTAATCATTCCAGCTATTCCCAAAGTCGTTAGACCAGCAGTAGATGAGTCGGGAATCTACAGTCCCGGCAGGTGCCGTACTGGTATCAAGGTAAACTACATCAATTCTGCCGTTTGGGGCTACAGACATAGTGCCGAACCACTGAAATGAACTTGTTCCAATATCGGCGTTTATCCGAACCGGGGGATCAAAACTCATCCCACCGTTCGTACTTTTGGCGAACATCACATCGGCCGGATCTCCATTACTTGTACGGGAGACCGATGCCACAACATATACGTTCCCGTCTCCGGGCCCACCGGAATTATCGGTATCTATCCAGGCCTGGCCTACCAATCCTGCAGGATTTACATCGGCCTGGGCATAGACCACTCCATCCAGATCCAGAGGGGTAACGAAATCCCAGTCTACAACCTCCCCGGCATCTTTTGCGTTGGTAGATTTTACAACCACCATTCCACCGCCGGATCCATTACGCCCCACCAGGTAGAGATCGCCATTCCCATCGGCCTTTAAAGTGCCCCAAAAAGGCTGATTATCGATCGTCACACAGTTCTCGAAACTGGCGCTATCATCTGTAGATCGTGTAAAAGCCCCGGGGGCACAGGTGGTGAACGAAGTGTTCCAATACGAATAGTTATGGCCGGATCCAGTGCTTAAACTCTTGTCTATGGTCATCCACTGCTTATCCCCGCCAAAGGCAGGAACAGGATTTTCCCAGGTAGTACTTCCATCGGTTATTTTAAAAACATCGCAGGCAAAGGAACCCTGCAAACTGTTGTAATAGAAATTTCCGTCCTTATCGAAATCGAGTACCGGATCCGATCTAAAATTACCGGCATCCAAAACTCCGGGAAAAGTAAAGTTAAAACCACCATCTAGAGAATAACCGTAACCAGCCTGCCTGAAATTATTGCTTATAATATCAAATTGCCGCCACCCGATCACAATCCGGTTTGGATTTAATGGATCTATGGCTAAGGAGGGTTCGTTTCCTGCATCCCCTACTATATTATCGCCATTAGCATCCACATTCACCTGGGTAGTGTAGAAATTGGGAGTTCGAACATTATATGCGGGAGTGCGGGCCATTCGGCTTTTGTCTACCGGCACATAGGGATCGTCCGGAACTTCGTTGTGCATCGCTCTAATTTCATCTATGGTCTGTGCATTTCCGAAGACATAAAAAAGATTCACAATAAATAACAGAAGAATTAATCTATTCAATTTCATAGCTTTTTAATTTTTTGGCTGAATACATTTTAAATATATAACTTAATCTATACCTATAGGACGTAAACAGGGGCTTTCCTGTCTTGATTTATAAATTTAAGGAGGTAGGAACTTTATAAAACGGCACAAAATCACAAACGCACTTGGCTATATGATACCGATTTAAGGATATGCAAAAACACAATAGAGTATATGAAAATTACATATCTAAACATAGGCGTTAACACAAATTGAGCAAGCCAATGAATTTATGGCATTTTCTTTGAGAATATGCTAAATGTCTAACACCTAATCCATCGCATCATGCCTAATCGTAGAAATTTACCCACTGTACACGCCGGAAGTATGGCGGATATCGCCTTTTTATTACTCATTTTCTTCCTGGTAACAACCACAATCGCAAAAGATAAAGGAATCGCCAGAAAGCTCCCTAAAAAATGCCCTCCCGGACAGGTTTGTAGTCTCCCAATACAAGAACGTAACGTATTGCGACTTTTCTTAAATGATACGGGCGAACTGCTTGTGAATGATGAAATAATTCCCGTGTCACAATTAAAAGAAAAACTCATCGAGTTTATAGATAACAACGGGGATGGAAGTTGCCATTATTGCGATGGGTTGGGATCTATTCATTATTCCGAAAATCCGAAAAAGGCCGTAATATCCCTAAGTACAGACAGGTTGGCCGCATATTCGGAGTTTATAAGAGTACAGGATGAGATCACTAAAGCATACCTGGATCTACGTGAGAAATATGCCTTAGACATATTGGAAAAAACAGCAGCAGAGCTTTCAGAATCCGAATTAGAGGAAGTAAAGACTGCATATCCTTTTTTAATTTCAGAAGCTGAAATAAATTAATGGATTAATTGTAAGAATATCTATATATTGTGCTCTAAAATTACCCACTTATGATGAAATCACTATACGCCTTTACCCTGCTGTTATTCTCGTTTCTTACTACTATTTCTGCCCAGGAACGACCTATTAAAATCGTTGATGAGCGAGTTCAGAATAGATTGATGATCTATGCTGTAAATGAGAATGAGCAGGATCTGGATGTTTCCATCAAGATCGAAGGGACAGGATTCCGTCAGCGAGCAGGCGTGCCAAGACTTCACAGAGTTCCTAAGGCTTCCAAAGTTAATATTGCCAGCCTTGTAATTGAACGAGGCCGCGTACCGGTTTATACCTACCAACTAACGGTGAACGACAGCCTTTCCAGGCGCGTAGTGCGCAAGCCCGCCGAACAGATCAAGATCGATCCCAAAAAGAATATACTTGTTTATCTAAAAGAAGGCTGCGCATCCTGCGACAGTCTTGTAAGTAAACTGGATAAAAGTTATTACAAATACCGAAGTATGGATCTGCGTGAAAAACCTGAAGTTAAGGATTTCCTGGTTCGTACTTTTAAATACACCAAAACCCCCTACGATTCTATTACAAACCCTATCATTAGCCTTGGAGGGACTTTATATTCGGAAATTGAGACTTATGAGCAACTCGTCGCTAAGTTGAACGACGAAGACGCCGAAAATTCTGATGAAGTAGAAGATGAAGGTGAGGGTAACTAGTTTTGGGCGATAACTCGCTTATTCTTTTATAACCACCACGGTGGCTTTGTGTCCCGTAAGTAAATTCCATTCGGCCGCAGAGATCAATTGGCCTTTATCGTTATACACGTGTAATTCGGCAGTGTTAGGTCCCGAACTACCTTGATTCAGTGCCTGGAATTCTATAACATTTTTACCCGGTTCCAACGTAAGTGTGAACCCTCCAAAAGATCCTCCAAGTGAAATCTCAGACTGTACCACATCCCCATTCACAAAAACCCTGATCTTGTCTCCGTCTACAAATTCGTGATCCCTATATTTTACTTGTACAAACCCTCCTGAAGTCGTTACATCACCCAAAAACTGATCGCGGCCATATTCGTCTTTCGCCTCTTTGTCTTTTTTAAACGCCTTGGGAACAATATTGGATGTGTAATCCATTAGCCCGTCCCCTTCGGTGAAATCCACTTTATCTTTATCATCTTTAATATCGAGGGTTGTGTTGGGCTTAAGGGATGGGTCATAATTACTTAGACTGGGCTTACTTATAGGTGGTAATTCGATACCTTCCGGGGATTTAAAATTATCTTCCACAGGGTCTAGTTCCAGCTGAACATTTCTATTGTCGATCTGTGCACACACCTGAGTGACCGAAAAAAGGAAGAAGATCAGTATAACGAAAAGTCGCATTATTTTTTTTTCTGAATCCATTACAACAATTACACCAAAATATGAGTCTATTTAAATTTTAACCATTTTTTTAACGGCTATCACATCACCGGCAGCGTTGA
The DNA here is from genome assembly GCA_905479745.1 of uncultured Flavobacteriaceae bacterium. GTDB lineage: Bacteria > Bacteroidota > Bacteroidia > Flavobacteriales > Flavobacteriaceae > Pukyongia. The sequence goes on from CAJQNO010000086.1 coordinate 14,929, forward strand.
TTATATTTAAGAAATAGATCCCGGAAAAAAGATTTACCGTATTGCTAATATGCAGGCTCGAATCCTCTTTCTCGAAAGTGATGTCGATACTTCTCCCAGAAATATCGTATAGCTTCAATTCGGTAATTTCGTCTATGAGCTCGTTGTTCGCCATCACCGTAATTGAATTGTTGAACGGATTGGGATATACCGTTATTCCAAAATTTTCAATATCACTATTACCTAATATGGCATTCTCGTATACGCTTACTGTAAAGTCGTCAAAATAGAAACCGTCACCGGGGATAGAATTATCGGTATTCATTTTAAATCTGAAACGCACATCACTAAAACCTGCGTAGGCATCCAGTTCCAGTAGTTCTGTCATCCAGTCGTAATTCCCCGAATACTGTTCTAAAGTAGTCCAGTTAGATCCTCCATCTGTAGATATCTGCAGATCCACATCATCATCGATCTCGACAGACCATTTACAGGCAAAAGTAACTACTGGCGTGATATCGCCGGTAAAATCGAAACTCTCATTCAAGGTAAAATAATTCAAGGTGTTATTCTCTCCATTTCCTCCATCCGAGTCACCAAAGCTAGAATTCCCGCTATACGAATCGTCTGCTACCAATCCCCACGAAATACCATTTCCCGTGGCCGTCCAACTCCCTGCACCGGCCTCGGCGTCATCGAAGAATAGGGTAGATTTTTCACCTACATAGACTGGAATTTCAATGGATTCATTCTCAACCCCATCCTGGTATGTAGTAACTATTAGGTTGAAGGAACTATCATTAAAACCGGAGTCCAGGCTAATAATAAACGGACTTGCACTGTTATCTTTTCTTGTTCTTGCGGCCACTGTACCATAACCATTGGCTGTAGGGACCATTACGTTGGGATGACTTGTAGAAACAATAACACTTACATTTTGCGCGTCTGCTCCTACCCCCGTATTCTTGATCTCAACCACCAACTGAAATGATTCGCCGGGTAATACATCACCAATTAAGGCATGACTTTGTACATCCAGGTAGGCACCTGCTATCCAGGATTGATAAAATAATGGTCGGACATTCTCGGCTACCAAAGTAAAAATAGTACTTGGTGTGGGCCAAAATCCATTACCATCTATCTCGGGGGTCCATCCGTAAATTCCTTCAGAATGTAAATAATCGCGGGTAGTACCACAACTGGTATAACCTAACATCTGAAAAGTTACTCCATAGGGATAGTCGTTCTCGTCTAAAAAGGCCGAGGCCCATTCAGAATACGTATTAAATTCGGGCGGAGAGGTATCAAATCCATAGGGCATCAAATAACTTCCCGCGGTACTATGGGTTGAAAATGCAGTATTGGGCCCTATCAAGTCTAGAAAATCGCGTACAGCCGTGGTTTCCGGCTCCGAAAATGGAGCTGTTCCACGGTAGGTCCCGGAACATGGATCGGTACTGGAGCAGGATCCGTTCACACCGTATCCAAAACTGTAGTTTCTGTTAAGGTCTACCCCGGCGCATCCACCAGTATTTGGATTTCTATTCTTTCGCCAAAAACCTCCTCCATTGGGGTTGGTGGTCTCATTGTATACATATCCATCTGGGTTAACTACCGGAACAAAATAGATCTCTCGATTATCCACCAGAAACTGTACCATGGGATCGGTACTATAATTTTCGAGTAACCAGAACATATAGTTAATGGTGGTGGCCATCGAAAGTGGTTCTCTGGCATGATGTAAGGCATCGAAATAGGCAGCCGGTTCTGGTTCGTTGATATTAGGATTGTCTGATATTTTAACCATCCAGATTGGCCTTCCCTCTATACTCGTACCTATACTTGTTCGTGCTGTGATCAGGTTAGGGAAATTTTGTTTCATTTCATCCAGCTTGGCTTCTACTTCCGCCAACGTATAGAATCCACCCATAGACCCCAGGTCGAATCCCGCTGCTACGTTCGATGATCGGGTCATTTGCTGTTGGTTCTCAAGATCGTTGGCCAGCATTTCCATGTAGTAAGCGTTGTAATCGGGGATGGTTATCTCATACCGAAATCCATTCGCCCTCAATCTATCGATCTCGGTCTCGGTGAGATAGAGCGAGATACTTTGCTTGTCCTCGAATTCCGGGTGGTCCACGTCAAAATTCAACCCGGCCAGGCGTTCCAGCATGTTATTATCCTCAAAGAACACTTTTACTTTGCTATAGGTAGGTTGCTGGGCATTAAGCATAGTGTTTCCTAGAAGGAACATAACCAACAATATTGAACAGCTAAATATCTTTTTCACAACAATGCTTACTTTTTGGGTTTCAGGGCAACAAGGTACAAAATAAGTACCATGAGCGGAAGTATAACATATATAATGAGATCGGCCGGATTAGACAGATCCAGCGGAGTATTATCATCCGGGTGAGGTACCCCGGTTGGTATTTGGAGTGACCATTTCTTCAGAAAAAACAACATGATTCAATTTTTATTTTAAAATACATAATTATCGGTCTAATGAACACGTTTTTAACAAATTATGTTAAGATTTTTGAATTCTCCTTTCTGAATGTTATAATGGATGGTTAACCTTAAAAACACTTCGCTACTATATGAGACAATTGAAAATTACGAAACAAGTTACCAATCGTGAAACCAAATCCCTGAATGTTTATTTACAAGATGTTAGTAAAATTGAAATGATCACCGCCGAAGAAGAAGTAGAACTCGCACGGCGTATACGTGAAGGCGATCAAAGAGCTTTGGATAAATTGGTAAGATCTAATCTTCGATTTGTAATTTCAGTTGCAAAACAATATCAAAATCAGGGAGTAAGTCTCCCCGACCTTATTAATGAAGGTAACGTTGGCCTTGTAAAGGCTGCCAAACGTTTCGATGAAACACGCGGATTTAAATTCAT
>CAJQNO010000087.1 GCA_905479745.1 uncultured Flavobacteriaceae bacterium
GGAAGCCGAGAAAAAAGATTGTAAGATAACCTTTACTATTGTTGGCATTTCCCAGATCTCCTTTTATAGGGATAGTAAGTGCTGCCGATTTTTCGAGATCATCCTCAGTGATTTCGGCGGTGGCAGCTTCAGATTTACCCGATGCAAGATCCACCTCAAACGTTTTTATATCGGGAGGCAAACATTGTTTGTCGTCACATACCGCATACGAAATTTCCACAACGATCTTCAATCCCTCGGGATCGATCACCTCGATGGGTTGGATAAATACCGCCTTATCCTCAAAGTATTTTACGTCTATCTCGAAAACAGGATCGAAAAGTGGTTCCACATCCGGTTCCTGCGTCTCGCCGACGAGGGTATAGGTTTCCGGACTATCATTATAACTAAATTCGGTACGAATGGGACCTTCAAATTCTTCGCCAAATTGGATCTGACTGTATAAATGCCAACCGCTATCAATCGTGGCTTCCATAAGTATGTTGTACCGGGTGCCCTCTTCTTTTTGTACGGTAACTTCCCAGGATACAGGGTCTAAAAAATCTTGTGCATGTGCAGAAAAATAGCCGGATATGGCTAATAAAACCAATATGAGATATTGTTTCATGTTTTACGAAGTAGATTTGGAGGTTCGAATATTCATAATTTTCCTGGTGTGGGGTTCCACTTTAAATCGTTCGTCGGCACGAAGGCCGATTACCCACACAACTTCATCATCGCTGCAGAGCAGCCAGGTTTTTTCTTTGGCTACCAAAGATAACTTTTCATCCTTAAAATATTTACTCAATTTCTTTTTTCCTTTCATTCCTAAGGGAAAAAAATAGTCTCCCTCCCGCCATTTTCTAATTTGAAGCGGATAGGTTAATTTATCCTTATCCACAAAGATCTCCAGATCCGTGTTTTTTCCAGGACTTTCAACTTCACCAAACAGCAAGGGAATGGGTTGGTCGATACGGAGGGTGGTTTCCTTAATCTCAAAGGTCTCAATTTTTTTTTCTGAAGGGATCAATGTTAACAATAATTTATCCCTATCCTTCACTAATCTGTGTGTCTCTGAAAGAATAAACTTGCCGCTTTGTGCGGTCACCAATTCTGAAATATCCTTCCATGCAGTAAACCCAAATGGAGTTAAAAGCTCGTATAGCAACGCTTCCTGATGCGGTAAGTTGGCCAATTTCGCAATATCGATATTAAAGCCTTCCGAAGTTTCTGTAACCACTAACTGGTTAATTAGTACAAGGTAATCGTCTATTAAAGATTTACTGTCTCTTAGGTGCTGCTGTGTTTTCAGTATGTTCTGGAGAAGCCCTTCAACCTCCTCCTTGTAGGGAGGAACCACCTTATGTCGTAATGCATTTCGCAGGTAATCCGTCTTTTTATTACTGCTGTCCTCCCGCCAAAAATACCCCTGTGATTTAGCATACTCCAGCAATTCCGCTCTGCTATAGTCCAACAGAGGACGCACGATCTTATCATTTACTGCCGGTATACCGGTAAGTCCTCTCAGCCCGCTTCCCCTGGAGAGGTTGATAAGCATGGTTTCCAAGGCATCATCGGCGTGATGGGCAGTTAAGAGATAATCGTATTTAAAATCACGAAGTATCTCTTCAAACCACTGGTATCGCAAGTCACGCGCCGCCATTTGGATGGATAATTTTTTCTCGCGGGCATATTCGCGGGTATCAAATTGTTCGGCGAATACAGGTACATCCAGTAAATCGGCGAGGTCCAGCACAAATGCCTCGTCTGCATCACTTTCGGCTGCACGTAAACCGAAATTGCAATGAGCGATACCAATTTCGTAGCTAAGCTCCTTCATGGTACGTGTAAGCACTACACTATCCAGACCCCCGCTGCAAGCGACGAGCAACCTTTTATCTTTCAGAAAAGAAAGGTTGTTAGCTATATGTTCTTCTAATCGTTTCAACATTTAAGCAAATATAATCAATCGGTTATGCAGCTAAACTTATTTTGTGCGTTCAAGTACCTCTCGCATCGCCTTCGCCTTCAGAAGACACTCCTCATATTCATTTTCCGGAACAGATCCCGCGGTGATCGCACCACCTACCGAGTAGCTAATGTATTTCCTTTCAGAATTAAACAAGATACTTCGAATAACCACGTTGAAATCGAAATCCCCTTTGGGAGAAAAATAACCAATTGCACCACTATACAACCCTCTTTTGGATGCTTCAAGTTGTTCGATGATCTTCATGGCCGAGATCTTGGGCGCACCTGTCATACTTCCCATAGGAAATGTGTGCCGTATCATCTCTACAGGATCCATATCTTCGGGAACCTTACATCTTATTGTGGATATCATCTGGTGAACCTGCTCGAAGGTATAGACAGCGCATAGCTCCTCTACCTTTACGGTTCCTTTAAGTGCAAACCGGGAGAGATCGTTTCGCACCAGATCCGTGATCATGATGTTTTCACTGCGCTCCTTGGGGTCGGTTCGCAATTTTTCGATCATTTCCTTATCCAGTTTTTTATTCTGAAATCGCCTTGCAGTTCCTTTAATGGGTTGAGAGATCAATGTATCCCCAGATTTCTTTAGATATCGTTCGGGAGATGCAGACATGGCATAATACGGTCCATTTCTGAAAAAAGTAGCGAATGGAGGCCGGGAAATAGCATTGAGATGATGGAAGGTTTTGGTGGGATTGATCTTAACACCTTCGGAATAGAATTCCTGACAAAGATTAGCCTCATAAATATCACCCCGTTCAATGTGTTTAAGCATTCGGTTCACTTGTTCGAAATAATTATCCTTGGAGGTACGTAGACTTATCTTCACCGTGTCTTGCTCATTTTCGATTGATTTATCTGCTTTGATAGCCAGGATCTGCTGCCAGTCTGTATCGATTTCGTCGGCTACCAGGTTCAGATAGTGAAATTCCACCGTTTTTTCGGTGAATAGTAGCAGGCGCTTTGGCTGGAAAAAGAGAAGATCGGGAAAACCCAGCCCGTCGTGGTTATTGGAGCTTAATCGTTCCACATCATTCTTAAGGTCGTAACTAAGATAGCCGAACAGCCAATCCTGAATAGTGGTTTGATATTCGTTCAACTTATCGAACGCCTGGTGATAGTCGGTTTGTATGGAAGTGAATGCATCTGCAGCAAGTATAGCCTTGTAGCTACTATGGTTTTGTTCGTAGTTGTTAGAATCCAACCAGGAAACCTCGTAAAACCGCTCGGCCCATTTTAGCAGTTTATGCTTTAATTGAACATCGAGTTCGACATTGTATTTTACGCAAACTCGTTTCATTTAAGGGCATCGAGAAAAGAATTTACCTGTGAATTGAGTTGTGCAGACAACTCCTCGTTGGTAACTGTATTCGTTTCCGAAGAAAAATTTGAAGAAAAAGACGGAAAAGGCATAGTAGTCACTATTTCGGCATTATATCTGGGAAGTACGCCCTGTGTATATTGTAAAGAGGATAACGCACCTCTTTTCCCTGTAGAAGCACTTAATAAAAGTACTTTCTTACCTTCCAAGAATTTATATTCGATACGCGACAACCAGTCCAGCACATTCTTAAAAAAGGCAGAAGGGCCTCCGTTGTGCTCATTTACAGAAATGATCAAGGCATCGTGCGCCTTTATTTCATTTAATAGCCGAGAAAGATCCTCAGGATAACCTTTTTCTTTCTCCAGATCTTCGCTAAAAATAGGTAAGGGATAATCGACGAGTTTTATTAGATTGACCTCGTGATCTTTTATAGAATTTACAACATATGAGACAAGTTTGTGATTGATGGAAGTACTGCTGTTACTACCGGCAAAAGCAATTATTTTTTTCATAGAA
>CAJQNO010000088.1 GCA_905479745.1 uncultured Flavobacteriaceae bacterium
ACGAGGAATATGTTGAAAAAGCGAGAGCAGAGATTGTTGCGTATCACCTCGATGAGAATCCTTTCTATAGGGAATTTGCAGGTAGCAGGAATACCGCTCGATGGGCCGATGTGCCTGTGATGCAAAAAAGCGATCTGCAGAGGCCCTTAAGTGAGCGTCTTTCTAAAGGGTTTCCCAAGAAAAAAGTGTATGTGAATAAAACTTCAGGCTCCAGCGGCCATCCTTTTATCTTTGCGAAGGACAAATTTTGCCACGCACTTACCTGGGCCGAGATCATCGATAGGTTTGGATGGTACGGCCTGAGCTTTCACAGATCCTATCAGGCAAGATTCTACGGGATTCCCCTGGATAGTATTGGCTATAAGAAAGAACGTTTCAAAGATTGGCTGGGAAGGCGTTATCGTTTCCCCATCTTCGATCTCTCCAATGATAAAATGGAGGAGTTCCTGGAGCATTTCAGAAAAAAACATTTTGACCACATAAACGGGTATACCAGTTCTATTGTGTTATTTGCTAAATATCTGAACTCCAAAAATATTATCCTTTCAAAGATCTGCCCTAGTTTGCGCTACTGCATAGTGACTAGTGAAATGTTGTTTGAAGACGATAAAAAACTAATGGAAAAGACATTTGGGGTGCCGGTTATCAACGAATACGGGGCGAGTGAACTAGACCTTATCGCTTTCACCAATAAGGCCGATGAATTTGTTCTGAACAGCGAGACGCTCTTTGTTGAGATCGTGGATGATAACGACAACCCGGTTCCTAACGGCACTCCTGGCAGGATAGTGATCACTTCTCTTTACAACAAGGCGCATCCCATGATACGCTACGATATTGGCGATACGGGTGTGATCGATCCCAAGAGCACTATGAAGAAACCTGTTTTAGCCAAGCTTATTGGGAGAACAAATGATATAGCCCGGCTTCCGGGAGGTAAAACGGTTCCGGGACTTACATTTTACTATGTTACTAAAAGTGTGATCGAAGATGATGGAAATGTTAGGGAGTTCGTTATAGAACAGAACGCTTTGGATAGTTTTAAAATAATTTATGTTTCTGAAAAGGAGCTAACTACTTCAGAAGAAAATACCATAAAGAACGCTTTGTATACTTATCTGGAAAATGATCTTCGGCTCACTTTCGAACGGCGTAAGGTACTGGACCGAAGTAAGCGCGGAAAGCTGAAGCAATTTACTTCTCTTTTATAGTTTCTCAATTTGCCGGGGGCGAATAAAAAAGTACTCGAAAAAAAAGACGATCAGGCACCCGAAGGCCTTAATGCCGGAATACCCCAGATAATCGCGGTAAAAGCTGTAATTATACTTTATAAGCCTGGATTTATTAGAGCTGATAGAATCCTTCCGAACCCTGTAAAATGCTAGATCTTCCTGAAGTCCCATAGCGGGTTTCGGGCTGCGTTTGATGGCCTCAAGCCAGACCGCCCAATCCTGCCGTTTCCTAATGTTTGGCGAAGCGATCTTTCCTATGGTTTGCGCTCGATACATCCCTGTTAAATTACCGATGTAATTATTTCGGTGTTGCTTTTTATAGCTCAATTTCTTCAGTGCCTTAATCCGCTTACCCAACAATTTTCCATTTTCATTTATATGCAAATAGTTACTAAAAGAAACATCGCATTGGTTCTTCTGCATGAACTCCAACTGGTTCTTTAACTTATCGGGGTGCCACAGGTCGTCCGAATCGAGAAAGGCGATATAGTCTCCGGCGGCAAGCTCGGTCGCCAGGTTGCGACAGTAGGCCGCACCGCGATTTTGAGATAATTTCTCAACTTTAATACGTTCGTCTTTTTCAGCAAAGGAAAGTGCAATTTGAAGGGAATTATCTGTTGAGGCATCGTCCACTATAATCTGTTCCCAGTTCGGGTAGGATTGATCTAGGATGCTTTTTATAGTTTCTGAAACAAAAGATTCTGCATTATAAAGAGGCGTTATAATGGAGATGAGGGGTGATTCCTCCTCTTTAGTATGCTTTTTTGTCTCCTTTGATAGCATTGTATACAGTTTGGAAGACGATCTTAAGGTCGAGAAACAACGACCAGTTCTCCAGGTAGAAGATATCGTATTTCACCCGGTTAATAATATGGTTCTCATCTTCAACTTCCCCACGATAACCACTTACCTGTGCCAGTCCTGTAATACCCGGTTTTACAAAATGACGTACCATGAACTTATCTATACGTTCGGCATACATGTGGGTATGGCTAACCATGTGAGGCCTTGGTCCCACAACGCTCATTTCGCCTTTAAGGACGTTAATAAACTGTGGGAGTTCGTCTATACTCGTTTTCCTTATAATACGCCCTATCCTGGTTACTCGTGGATCGTTTTTCTGTACCTGATGAATATGCGCCATGGGGTTTGGCCGCATAGACCTGAACTTATAACAATAGAATTCCTGGTAATCGAGTCCGTTTCTCTTTTGCTTGAAAAAGATCGGGCCTTTGGACTCCAGTTTGATGATTAGTCCTAAGAGCGGGGTAAGCCATGAGAGAACGCCCACTATGATAATAAGAGAGAGGAGTATATCGAAACCTCGTTTTACAAATTTGTTGAACGGCTCCTCGATAGGGATCTTCCTCATGGATAAAATGGGAAGGTAGCCATAGTAGGTAAAATCCAGTCTTTTGCTGTATATATCCTTATTATCAGGCAGGAATTTAAGGATCTTCAGGTTGTTATCTGCGTAATCTGTAAGTTTGGTAAGTTCTTCATTGCTAAGTTCCCCCACCGACGAATAGATCTCGTCTATCTTATTATTCTGAATATAATCCAGGCAGTCTTCTATAGTAACTTTGTTGGGACCGCTCAGGTCGAAGATATTAAGCAGTTTATAGCCGTACTCCGGGTTGTCATCAAAGAATTTCCGAAGTTGATCTGTTTTTTGGTTGAGTCCCAGGATCACCACCCGCCTAAGGTTTCCTCTTAAAATTACCCGGTATTTCTTCAGAAGGTAATAGATCCCCACTTTCACAATTGTGATATAGAGAATAGCCAGCAACACATAGCGGAAGATCGACAACGGTTCTACCTGCAATTCGCGATAAAAACCAAAAAAGGCAAATACCAAAAGAGTAAAAAGAACACCTTGTTTGGCAACCAGTGAAAGGATGGTAGAAAGGCGTGTAAACCTGTAGATCTCGTAAAAATGCGACCTTAGCGAGAGTACGATCCACGCCAGGCTAATAAATATGGTATAATTGATAAAATGAAAACTGGAGCTAAAGAACTGATATGCCAGGATATGGATGATCCCCAAATCAATGATATATGAAATGGGTCTCAAATAGCCCGAATACCTTCCAGTTCTATAAATCATTTTTACCGCCTGTTATGCTTTGAAAAATCTTTATGCTCACTATCAAAAAGCGCTTCGGCCGATAAGCCTTTAAAGTAAGCGAAGGTCTTTTCCATTCCTTCCTGTCTTGAAACACGAGGTTCCCAACCCAATACCTCTTTGGCCCTGCTAATATCGGGTTGACGCTGTAAGGGGTCATCTTTAGGAAGATCTTTAAATACTATCTTTTGCTTTGTTCCGGTCAACCTGATGATCTCTTCGGCAAAATCCAGAATAGTGATCTCGTCCGGATTACCAATATTAACCGGCAAGCTGTAATCGCTAAGAAGCAACTTATACAATCCATCCACCTGGTCGCTAACATAACAGAAGGAGCGGGTTTGCTTTCCGTCTCCAAAAACTGTGAGGTCTTCTCCTCTTAATGCCTGCCCAATGAATGCCGGGATCACTCGGCCATCGTTAAGTCGCATCCGCGGACCGTATGTGTTAAATATTCGCGCGATGCGTGTTTCAAGCCCATGAAATCTATGATATGCCATGGTGATAGATTCCTGGAATCGTTTTGCTTCATCGTAAACGCCCCTGGGACCGATGGTGTTTACATTTCCATAGTACTCTTCACTCTGAGGATGTACCAGAGGATCGCCGTAGATCTCGGATGTGGAAGCGATGAGGATCCTTGCGTTCTTCTGTTTAGCAAGCCCTAATAAATTGTGGGTTCCCAGGGAGCCAACTTTCAGGGTTTGAATGGGAATTTTCAGATAATCGATCGGGCTGGCAGGAGATGCAAAGTGCATGATATAATCTACCGGGCCAGGAACATGAACGAATTTAGTTACATCGTGATGGTAGAATTCGAACTCGGCCTTTTTGAAAAGATGTTCAATGTTCTTCAGATCGCCTGTAATAAGATTATCCATTCCCACTACCAAGTATCCTTCTTCGATAAACCGATCGCATAAATGCGACCCTAAAAACCCGGCAGCTCCTGTAATTAATACTCTTTTCTTGCGCTTATCCATATAGCTAATTTGCTTGGTTTCTACCTATAGAAACGTATTTAAATCCTTCTTTCGTCATGTCCTCCACCTGATAGATGTTGCGCCCGTCGAAAATCACATGGGTTTTCATCAACTCCTTAACCCTGGAGAAACTAGGGGACCGGAAAATGCTCCATTCTGTACAGATCACTAAAGCATCTGCGCCTTCCAGGGTATCGTACATGCCGTTGGCATAATTAAGTTTGTCGCCAAATTGCTTTCGGATATTAGGCATGGCCTCCGGATCGAATACGGTAAGCTCGGCCCCAAGGTCCAACAGACTATTCATTATATCGATGGCCGGAGCCTCTCGTATATCATCTGTTTCAGGCTTAAAGGCCAGTCCCCAAATAGCGATTTTCTTTCCGCTTAGATCTGTGCCAAAGTGGGCGGTTATTTTGGGAATAAGAATTTGCTTCTGAATTTGGTTCAACGTCACGACCGAATCCAATATCTTAAAATCGTAGTCTACCAGTGACCCGGCATGCAATAATGCCTTTACATCTTTCGGAAAGCAACTACCCCCATAACCAATACCGGGAAATAAAAATCGTTTCCCTATTCGAGAATCGGTACCCATACCTACCCTAACCTTGTCTACATCCGCACCTACTTTTTCACAATAATTGGCAATCTCGTTCATAAAGGTGATCTTGGTGGCAAGAAAAGAATTGGCTGCATATTTAGTGAGCTCTGCCGACTTTTCATCCATAGTGATAATGGGGTTACCGGAACGAACGAAGGGGCTGTACAATTTTTGCATTAACCGGGTAGCTCGTTCACTGCTGGATCCAATAACGATACGTTCTGGTTTCAGGAAATCATCTACAGCATATCCTTCCCTAAGGAATTCGGGGTTGGAAACCACGTCGAAATCGGTGGTAGCATTTTGAGCGATCACAGCCCTTACTTTTTCAGCAGTTCCTACAGGCACTGTACTCTTGTCCACAATCACTTTATAGCTGTCTATCTTCTTTCCAATATCCTCCGAAACTTTCAGTACGTAGGATAAATCTGCCGAGCCGTCTTCATCTTCAGGAGTGGGAAGGGCGAGAAAGATGATTTCGCCATGAGCGAGGCCCTCATCAAGAGATGTGGTGAATTCGAGTCGGCCGGCTTTTATATTCCTTTCAAAAAGCACATCGAGGTGTGGTTCGTAAATAGGAACAACGCCTTGTTTCATCTTTTCAACCTTATCCGCATCAATATCAACACAGATCACATCATTCCCGGTCTCGGCCAGGCAAGTCCCGGTTACTAACCCCACATAACCTGTTCCTATAACTGCTATTTTCATATATTATAATTCGAATTCTCGATCAATTTTATTTAACTCGCGGCAAAAATACAATTTGCCTGCATTTTAATCTTCTTTTAGTTCATTCATTTGTCCTTGAAAATTCCTGGATAACAATACGATGAGGATAAAGCCAACATAATACGCTCCAATTTGCCGGTGAAAGACGTTTTCAACAAGCGCGTACGAGATCAAGGTGACAAGTAAGGCGATGGTGAAATAGTGCTTTCTGTTTCGAACTAACGTAACAAGGAGAAATACTACGAAGAGCACCAGGGCAACGATCCCGTACATAAGGTATAGATCTATAAACTGGTTATGTGAATTATAGCCCATGGAAACGAACCTGTTTCTTTTCCAGTCATCCTCTATCTTATTAGCATAGCATTCTAATAAGGAATCACGTGTTCCTTCAAATCCAAGTCCTTCTACAATAAAGCCTTCCTTTTTAGATACCGATACGCCACACCTCCAAACCGTAGTGCGCAATTCCCATGTAAGTGTATTCATGAGAAAAGTTTGCTCTGCATTGGATCTCCCGGCTAATGGAGACTCGGTCCGCTCAAGGTTTCGAATTGCCGTAAAAAGGATAACCACACAAAAAATGGCGATCACCGCTGCCGAGATCCTTACTATGATCTTACTGCTATACAACAGCCTTAACAGGAATAGGATGGCCAGTACAATGATCGCGACCTTGGAAACCATCAGGAAGGTAAATAGCACATTAATGATAATATTTATTAAATGATACTGATTGTTAGGGTGATATTTTCGGCTAATGGACTGGTATGAAATTAAAATACTCAATACGCTTAACAAGCCCAGATACAGACGGTCGATAAGCAGGGCTTCGATCACCTCGCGCGAATAACCCAGTGCAATTACTTCAGAAACATTAATTATGATAATGATCTTTACAATGGAGAACACTATTGCTGCCAGGGATGAAAATATGATAGCCATACTAATCTTTCGCCTATCCTGAACGGGCAAATACAGGATCGCGAGCCCGAACGCAAGAGCGATCTTCTTAAAGATGACAAAATCTTCTTCGAATCTGCCCTGGAAAAAGGCGTTTAGCCCTATGTATAATATAAATACTAAAAACGCCACCACAGGTCCGCGATGCATCTTTTTCCAATCACTTCTATCTACAACGAAGGGGAAAATAAGCACCAGTGCTGCCATTAAGATATTAGGGAAAACCCGCACGTAATTATCGAAAGGAATCGTTAAAAACAAGCACAGATAGATATACGGGTAAATCGCTCTAAGTAAGACTTTCATTTCGGCTGTTTCGGGTATGCATGACTCTTAACGCTTTGTTGTATCAATGTGGGCGCTGTAGCCACGCATTAATTGCCCATAAAGGTATCTATTTTAATATAAATGACGCGCTAGTGCCAAATAGGTTGCTTTTGTATATCCAGACTATAATTGTAAAATGAAGCAGACAGTTTTACGTTGAAGGGACAACGCATGATCGGTTATTATTGGTCTCTGTTTTGTATCTTTGGCACTTCTTATTTTGGTTTCGCAATCGCAGACGGAATAAGTACAAACCTATTTTATGAAAATATTAGTTTCCGGCGGTGCCGGGTTTGTGGGTTCCTCACTATGCCTTAATCTTAAAAAGAAGTATCCACATTATACCATCATTGCGTTCGACAATTTGAAGCGAAGAGGAGCCGAATTAAACCTCAACGATTTTAAAGAACACGACATTAGTTTTGTTCATGGGGATATAAGGAATAATGAGGATTTCAATGAAATTGGCGATATTGACGTATTAGTAGAAGCTTCGGCCGAACCCTCGGTGATGGCCGGGTTGAATTCCAATCCCTATTATGTAATCAACAACAATCTGATTGGTTCTGTTAATTGTTTCAATTTCTGTTTGAAACACAATGCGAAGATCATTTTTCTATCCACCAGCCGGGTATATCCCATAGACAAAATAGAAAATGCAGAATTTGTGGAGGAACCTACACGATTCTCATTTAGTGATAAACAGCATGAAGCGGGAATTTCTTCGAAGGGCATTTCGGAGACCTTAAATTTATTTGGCCCTAGGTCCTTCTACGGCACCACTAAATTGTCTTCTGAATTACTTATCCAGGAATACATCGAATTTTATGGTTTGAAAGCTGCAATTACCAGATTTGGAGTGATCGCCGGACCAAGACAAATGGGAAAAACAGACCAAGGTGTTGTAACACTTTGGATGGCTAAACATTATTGGAAGCAACCTCTTAAATATATTGGCTACGGCGGATTGGGTAAACAGGTGAGGGATATGTTGCATATTGACGATCTTATTGATCTTGTCGATATGCAGATTCACGAAATAGAGAAGTTTAACGGTAAGATTTTTAATGCCGGTGGCGGACTGGAAGTTTCAGCATCCCTCTTGGAAATGACAAAGATTTGTGAAGAAATCACAGGAAATACAATTCCCATTGGTAGGGTTGAAGAAACCAGACCAGCAGACCTTCGTGCTTATATTACAGACAACTCTAAAATTATTAAAGAGATTGGATGGAAGCCTAAGCATAGCGTTGAGAATATTTTTGGGGATATTTTTACATGGATCAATGAGAATGAAAAACAACTCGAAAGCATTTTAAAATAAGGAATAGATCATTATATGGAAACAATTTGTTTGATAACAGGCTCATCAGGATTAATAGGGAGTGAATCTGTGGACTTCTTCAAGGATAAATTTGATAAGATCGTGGGAATCGATAACGATATGAGGGCTTATTTCTTTGGCAAGGAGGCGTCTACAAAATGGAATGCCCGTAAACTTAGTAGTACCGTCGATAATTTTGAACATCATGATATCGATATAAGAAAAGTCGAACCTTTGGATGCTTTGTTCAAGACTTATGGAGATGCTATTAAACTCATTGTGCATACTGCAGCGCAACCCAGCCATGACTGGGCAGCTCAGGAGCCATTTACAGATTTCACAGTGAATGCGAACGGCACTCTCAATCTTCTTGAAATGACCAGAAAACATTGTCCGGAGGCGACTTTCATCTTTACATCCACCAATAAGGTTTATGGCGACACACCAAATTATCTCCCCCTCATTGAAAAAGAAAAACGATGGGAGATCGAAGAAAATCATCCGTACTATAAAGAAGGAATAGACGAGAATATGAGTATCGATCAGACCAAACATTCGCTATTTGGAGCTTCCAAAGTAGCTGCCGATGTATTGGTTCAGGAGTACGGGAAATACTTCGAAATGAACACCGGAATTTTTAGAGGAGGGTGCTTAACCGGACCAAATCATTCGGGAACACAATTGCACGGATTTCTGTCGTATTTGATGAAATGTGCAATAACCGGGGATAAATACACCATTTTTGGATACCAGGGAAAGCAAGTAAGAGATAACATTCATAGCTGGGACCTTGTAAATATGTTCTGGCATTTTCATCAGAATCCAAGACAGGGAGAAGTGTACAATGCTGGGGGTGGCAGATATTCTAATTGTTCAATGGCAGAGGCTATCGAAATGTGCGAGACGATTACCGGAAAGAAAATGAACTATGAATACTCCGAAACAAACCGGATAGGTGATCACATTTGGTGGATTAGTGATGTTTCTAAATTCAAGAATCATTATCCGGGCTGGGAGCACAAATACAATATTAACGATATTCTCAATCAGATTCATATTGCCTTCACCGAAAGAACCGAAGCATGAAACTAAGTGTGGTAATTCCCGCATACAATGAAGCTGAGTCTATCGATAAGACTGTTTCACAAATTGCTGAGGCACTTCAAGATGAAGGGATAGAGCACGAATTATTTATTGTAAACGATAATTCTAAGGACAATACATTGGAAGTTTTACAATCGCTGCAAATAAAATATCCAACCCTTTATTTCGAAACAAATGAAGGCCCCAACGGTTTTGGCTATGCTGTCCGTTATGGGTTGGAGCGCTTTAGCGGGGATTGCGTTGCAGTAATGATGGCAGACATGTCCGACTCCCCGCAAGATCTTATCAAATTTTATCATACTATGATAAAAGGGAACTACGACTGTGTTTTTGGTAGTCGGTTTATAAAAGGTGGTAAGTTAGTAGATTACCCTTTCGTTAAAAAGGTTGTAAATAGAATGGCCAATTGGATCATCCGGATGTTTATGGGAATTAAATACAACGACACTACAAATGCCTTTAAGCTCTACAAAAAAGAAACCATCGAGGGAATTAAACCATTTCTTGCCCCCCACTTTAATTTGACCATCGAATTACCTTTAAAAGCAATCATACGCGGGTATTCATATACAGTAGTACCGAACTCCTGGACCAATCGACAGTACGGGGAGTCCAAACTTAAGCTTCGCGAAATGGGAAGCAGGTACTTTTTTATTTTGCTTTATTGTTTTATAGAAAAGTTTTTCTCCAAGGGTGACTTCAAGAAGAAGTGGTAAGCTAGAGTGAATCGGATACTTTTTTAATCCTTTTATACTGAATAAGCTTGGTGCATTGGATATTATACATATTCCTGAATACTTTCGAATAGACTTCTTCATACCCTTCCACAACAGGTATACTGTCCTTATACTGCGGGAC
>CAJQNO010000089.1 GCA_905479745.1 uncultured Flavobacteriaceae bacterium
TTTTCTTTCATGCATCTTTACATCACTTCGACCAAATTGAGAATTTTGTAAAAACCACTATTAAAAACAGTTTAAAACCAAATGGTTTACTGGTCATTAATGAATTTGTGGGAGCAACCCGATTGCAATTCCCTAAAAATCAAATTGCAACGATCAACAAAGCCTTACGAGTCATTCCTAAAAAGTATCGAACCAGATATAAGTCTAATTTGTTAAAAAGCAGATATTTCGGATCAGGCATTTTTAGAATGATAGTGGCAGATCCTTCAGAGTGTATAGATTCTAACAGTATATTACCTGCCATACATTCAAATTTTGAAACCGTCCTGGAAAGACCCTATGGTGGCAATATATTGATGAGTGCATTAAAGGATATCTCTCATCATTTCGTTGAGTTGGATTCGGAAAAAAGTAAGGTATTGGACGAACTCTTCCTATTAGAAGATGAATATTTAACGAATCATGCTTCAGATTTTGTATTTGGGATCTATCGTAAAGAATAGTACTTCTTACAATGGTCATCAAATCTCACGAACAACCGATGAAAACTGTAAACAGGAGCATTAGATAGAATTTAATATAGTGGGTTTTATAAGAAATAATTGCTTCCAAATTTGCCTGATATGGATTTTAAAGAAATAATTGAAGAAATTTATTTAAACGTTAAAAATCTTGACGACAAGGGAAAAGTAGCAACTTACATTCCAGAATTAGAAAACGTAGATCCCGAGAACTTTGGTGTTTATATCACTACCCTAAACGGATTTAAATTTGGAATTGGAAATTATAAAGACAAATTCTCTATACAAAGTATTGCAAAGGTATTATCTCTAAACCTGGCCTATCAATTAATTGGTGAAAGGATATGGGAGCGACTTGGGGTGGAACCTTCCGGAACAGCTTTTAATTCGCTCGTCCAACTTGAAGCAGACAATGGAATACCAAGGAACCCTTTTATCAATGCCGGTGCTATTGTTATATCGGATATATTGATATGTAATTTGAAAAATCCGAAGGAAGACTTTTTAGCATATGTTAGAAATCTCTCAAACAATCCTGAATTAAATTATTCGGAAAAAATTGCAGCTTCCGAAAACGAGGTAGGATTTCGAAATATCGCATTGTGTAATTTCATAAAGTCCTTCGGAAATATAAAAAATGATCCTACTGAAGTATTAGATTTCTATTTCAACCTCTGCTCCATAGAAATGACGTGCAAAGAACTTTCGGAAGTGTTTCTCTTTTTGGCTAATAACGGTTTTAGTGTAAATTCCAAAACGTCGGTTCTAACCAAAAGTCAATCTAAAAGAATTAATGCGATTATGTTAACATGTGGATTTTATGACGAATCCGGCGATTTCGCGTTCAAAGTTGGCCTTCCCGGAAAAAGTGGTGTGGGTGGAGGAATTATAGCAGTACATCCTAATCAATATACGATTGCAGTTTGGAGCCCAAAATTAAATGAGAAAGGAAATTCCTTTAAAGGGATGAGATTTCTAGAAGAATTTACAACTAAATCTGAACTATCTATATTTTGAATTACTACCGAAGAGCCCGGAATTGTAAAATGAGATCGAACTTATTTGAATGAATTAATGTCACACGAAAATACCATTTTATTAAAGTGGTTTTAGCATCACACCAACACAAATCAGGAAATTTTGCTCAATAGCTTGTTCACTATTTCCCGGTTAAAGCATTGTAGGTGATGTGTAAATTAACATACAGAATGAACAAATCAATATTATCCCTTCTGCTACTTATATGCTTTGTTAAAGTTGCTGGACAAAACCCTACATTAGATTCGTTACATACTAAGAACTCTGTAAAATTTAAATACCAATCATTAATTGTACCCTCAGTGTTAATTGGATTTGGAGTAGTTGGTCTTGAAAGTCATGCGCTAAAGCAATTAAATGCAAGTACCAGAAACGAGATAACAGAGCATATCGATACTAAAATTACCGTTGATGATTTCTCACAATACAGTCCCTTCCTATCCGTTTATGCACTGAACGCCTTGGGAATTGCCGGAAAAAATAATTTTACCGACAGAACCATTATTTTAGGTTCAGCGACCCTAATAATGGGAGGGACCGTAAATATTATAAAACTTACCACAAATGTGGAAAGACCAGACGGTTCATCTTTAAATTCATTTCCATCCGGTCATACCGCAACAGCCTTTATGGGGGCCGAATTTTTATACCAGGAATATAAGGATATATCCATTTGGTATGGAATTACGGGCTATGTAGTAGCCACCGGAACAGGACTTTTTAGAATGTATAACAACAGACACTGGCTTACTGATGTAGCAACTGGTGCAGGAATTGGCATTTTAAGCACGAAAATTGCGTATTGGGTGCATCCATGGATTAAAAAGATATTTTATAAAGACAAAGAAGATATTAGCGGAACAATACTGCCTCTATGCAATGGTAGAAATTATGGATTAGGCATCATTATGACATTTTAAAATATAAAAAAGTGTTAATCTTAAAATTATATCTAACCGTTTGTTTAGTTTTGTATTGAATTTAATTTCAAAATGCCAAGAATAAAGAAATACAACGAGCAGGAAGTGATTGAGAAAGCTATGAACGCATTCTGGCATAATGGTTATGAAGCCACTTCCATGCAGATACTTGAAAAAGAAATGGGAATTAACAAATTCTCCATCTATTCTAGTTTTGGCAATAAGAACGGGGTTTTTCTGGAAAGTTTAAAATGCTACAAACAGAAATTGAATGCACTCATTAACAAACTAAAAGATTCTAATCAGGGTGTAGCAGGTATCAAGGCATATTTCTACGATTTTATCGCATTTTCGAAGGAAAATGAAATTAGCAAAGGATGCCTGATCACCAATACCGCCAATGAAATCCAACAAGATGCGGACGAATCGATCAAAGAGGCGTTGTATAGTTTTACCGAGAATGTGAGATCTGTTTTCGCTCAGGTTTTGAAACATGATGCTACTAAGGATCAGGCAACCGTTGAACAACAAGCGGATTATTTGATTATTTCGATGTTTGGGTTATCCTCGGCCACAAGAATTTTTAATAAAAAACAATTAGATAATTATATACAGAACATATTTATTAACCTTTAATATTTTTTTTAATTATTTCTAACCGATTGGTTAGTTATAATATTAGTAATAACTATAAATTTTAAACTATGAGTACAATTCAAGCGAGTACACCATTGAAAATCCACACCATAGAGACAGCCCCTGAAGAAAGCAAGCCGTTACTTGAAAATTCTAAAAAAGCGTTTGGATACATTCCAGGATTACACGGAGCTTTAGCCGGCGCTCCTGGGCTGTTGGAAGCCTATCAGAATATCCACCAGTTATTTGTAAACTCTTCCTTCAACAATGACGAATTAACGGTCGTTTGGCAGTCGATCAATGTTGAACACCAATGTCATTATTGTGTTCCGGCACACACTGCTATTGCAAAAGCCATGAAGGTAGACGATGCTATTAGCGAGGCGCTGCGAAATAAAACTAAACTTCCCTCCTCTAAACTTGAAGTGTTGCGAGATACCACCCTATCTGTGGTTAGAAATCGGGGGAATATATCGAAGGATGAAATACAAGTATTTTATGATGCGGGATTTAATCAGAGACATTTGCTGGAAATTATTTTAGGACTGGCCCAGAAAACAATAAGCAATTATACAAACCACATTGCCGAAACACCTTTGGATCAGGCATTTGAGAAATTTGCCTGGGATTAGTGATCAAGAAAGGTGCTGGTGCTTACATCCAGCACCTTCTTATTTTTTCAATTTTTTATAAAAAATTATAATCATAACAATGTTTTCCAATCTAAGTAATAAAACGCTCGCGCTGCACTTATTCCGTATCTCATTCGGAATTAATTATTTCTTTCACGGCATAGTGCGAATCCCCCACCTCCACTCCTTCGTTGATAGCATGCAAAACACCATGCAAGACACCCTATTGCCTCAGGTTTTGGTTACCCCCTTAGCCTATGGTATTCCCTTTGTTGAGATCATCGTTGGCTTACTTTTAATTCTCAATATTAAAACCAGAGAATCCCTGGTAATCACTATAGCATTAATGAATATCCTGGTTATAGGAAGCTCTTTTGCCCAGAAATGGGATCTGGTAGGTTTACAGGCCACCTATATTGGTTTCTTATTCCTACTTCTATATTTTACCAGTGACAAAAATGAATCCATTCAAAAAATAAAAATCTAACCCCATTAAACTATACAGATGAAATATAAAACTATTGCCATAGCATCGGGTCTATTGTTACTCTTGACAAGCTGTAAAAACCCTTCAGAAAAAGAATTAAAAGAAACTAAAACAGAAAGCGAACCCGCGATCACATTTCAAAATAAAGGTCATGAGCTCATCTATAAGCTGATTGAGAAAGTAGGAGACTACCAAACCCTTAGAAATAAAAAGGATGTGGTTTATACCTACACCTATCGCGTACCCGACGGGAAGACAGATGTATCCACCGAAAAATACATCTTCGATGGTGAATTATCTTATGGTGAGTACAAGCAACACCAGCGAACCTTACCGCATTTAGAGGGAACCATGGAACAAGGATTTAACGGCCAAGAATTCTGGCTGAAACTTAATGGTGAAACAATAACCGACACTACAGCGTTAAAACGGGTTGCGTTTGCCAGACCCACCAATTTCTATTGGTTTACCATGTTTCAGAAGTTATTGGACCCCGGCTTGAACTACGAATACCTCGATAAAAAAACTATCGGACCTAAAACTTACGACATTGTTAGCATTTCGTTCGAGTCTGAAAACAACAGGCCAACAGATATCTATCAGCTTTATATAAATGAAGAAAGCGGCCTGGTAGACCAGTTTTTATTTACCGTAGCCGATTTTGGCGTGATAGAAACGCCCTTTTTAATGCAACTTGAATATGAGCAAATTGAGGATCTTTTAATACCTACCAAACGGAAGTATAAAAAATCCAATTGGGATGCTCTTGTTACTAACGACCCCTGGATCGAAGTTAGTTGGACCAACATTAAATTTAACAATGGTTTAAGCCCGGAAGATTTCGAAAAATAGCCGGACATACGGCTTAACGATCTCCAAATAATCTCAGTTTATTTATAACAATATAAATCCACTTCCTTTATATCGCGTGAACAGCTGTTACCTTTACCATCCCTATTCGAAAATCCTTAACTTTAGTGTCGATAAGTATACTATTTTAGACCCTAACGTGAAATATAAATGAAGGCTTTGAGAATTATCCCAATAGGAGGAATTAGTAGAGAACGGTTTATTCTTCTTTTTCTCTTCGGAAGTATTTTGCTTATCCTTGGCAAGGATATGCTGCATGCTGTAGTTGCCGATTATGATTTTTACTTTTCAGAATCTTTACTTTTCGGTTCGTTCTGGCTGTTGTTCATCCCATTCATGGTTTTAAATTACAGGGTATTAAAGGGAAATTACCCACTAAATAAAATAGTTCTCCCAATAGTTTCTGGTTTTTTGCATATTTCGGCCTTTGCATTACTGGTATTTTCGGTTTCAGCAATCTTCTTTAACCATACTTTCAACCCGGGCGCTGTTTTTGCAGAAACTTTGTCAGATCACGGGCTCACTTGCCTTGTTATTTATGGGTTAGTAACTTTCTTTTTTCTGAATTTCAAACAGCCTACACAAGAAATTGGGGGAAATTTGAAGAAGATAAGAGTAACCCACAGAAATCAGATCAAACTACTTTCGCCCGAAGAGATCTTGTATGTAAAATCCGAACGGCCTTATGTTGCCATCGTCACCAGGGAAAAGAAGTTTCTATACAACAGTACCTTGAGAGAGATAATGGAGAAATTGCCCAGCGGTACATTTAGACAAATACATAAAAGCACTATCATTAATCTGGACCAGATACAATCTTATCAATCGAGAAAAAATGGAGATTATGATGTCCTGATGAAAAATAACGACATGCTAAGAGTAAGTCGCAATTTCAATTCCTTCTTCAGGTCTGCATAAAAGTGCCCCCAGACAGACCAAAAAGTACTCATTTTAGCCTATTTTGTTTGGACAGCTATATTCCTTTAGGTTTATTTATCGGAAATAATAATTTGATCTTTATATGAGAACTTTTTTATCAATATTAGTCTTCACTGTTTTATTGTCGTCCTGTTCCAATGCTCAGCAAAAAATAAAGCCTAAACTTGTTGGTGCTCCCTGCGAAGGATGTGAAGCCATATTCGAATATGGTGATAGAAAACTCACCAACACAGATACGCTACCCGACTTCAACAAAAAGGGCACAAAAATAAAAGTTGAAGGAACTATATACGAGACGGATGGAAAGACACCCGCTAATAATGTCGTCCTTTACATTCACCACACCGATCTGGAAGGCTTGTATACTCCTGCGGCAGACGCCAAAGGTTGGGCAAGGAATCATGGCTACAATCGTAGCTGGCTGAAGACAAACAAGGATGGAAGATATTCCTTCTACACCATTTTACCCGCTCCATATCCAAGTCGGTCCGAACCGGCACATATTCATTATGAGGTTTTAGAACCTAACGGCAAATATTATTATCTGGAAAGCTGTTATTTTGAAGGAGACAGTCTGTTAACCGGTAAGGAAATAAATCCAAAGTCGCCTAGAGGAGGAACTTCTGGGATTCTAACTTTTCGGAAAGAAGGAGATCTTTTGATTGGAACTAGAGATATCATTTTAGGCAAAAACATTCCGGGTTATGAATAATGTCTCTTTCTTACTCCTATTGCTACTTGTACTTTCTTCTTGTAATAGGAAGCGCACAACCGAATTTCAGCAAGCTGCTATTACAAAATCTTCGCCTACGGATGTTCAGATTAATAGTGATACACTAAGGTTAGATATGTCCCGATCGATCATTCATTGGAAAGGCACCAAAATGAAAGGTCTGGGCAAGCACGAAGGGCAGATCGAGTTAGAAGATGGATTCTTCACTATAACGAATAACCTATTAACAGGGGGGCATTTTATAGCCAATATGAACTCCATAGAAGTTACAGATATTCCGGCACATGAACCCGTCCCCAGAGGACGATTTAACGATCATATGAAAAGCGAGGATTTTTTCGATACGGCAACCTACCCCGTTTCAAAATTCGAAATTACCGGCATTCAATATAAAACAACCAACAGCTTGATCATATCCGGAAATCTAACCCTCAAAGACATTACACGGAACATTAGTTTTGCCGCAAACTATAAAGAAAAAACTTTTGAAACTGGTTTCACCATCGATCGCTTTCAATGGAATATTGGATACGAAGGAAGTTGGGTGGATAAGACTTTGGTAGACAAGGATATTGTTTTAGAAATACAGTTATTCACAGAATAAAAATTATCTTCAGCCAAGACAATTACAAAGACCATAAAATATCGTTTTATGCAGTATAGTATCAAAGCAAGCTCCATCTCAAATAGTAACGCTTCTGTAAAAATTAAGAATTCGGATATAACATTTGGGATCTCGTCTCAAACGGAAGAGCAATTACCAAACCCCGCCGAATTATTCCTGGGTTCATTCTCGGCCTGTATACTTAAGAATGTGGAACGTTTTTCACACTTCATGAAGTTTAGCTACACTAAGGCCGAATTAGTAGTTCACGCCACACGCCTGGAGAAACCTCCCAGAATGGACGAGTTACAATATGAATTGAGAATTTACAGTTTGGATGACACTATAAATGTTGATCTGCTAAAGAAGAATATCGAAAAATTTGGAACGATCTATAATACGGTAAAAGCTTCATGTTCTGTTGAGGGTGAGGTAATAATAATATCAGAATAACTTCACTTTCCAATTACAACGCAGGGTGAACTTTAACTTACGTCCAAGCTCGATCACCATGTAACCTCATGGCACACTTACCTTATAATTTAAATCGGCTTCCTTCTCATTGTTTGTACAAGCGCTAACTAGCAGGAATTAGAATAAAATTCAGAAATATTTTATTTTGTTAGGATTCCTTACTATATTTGAATCGCAATAGTGCGTATTACTTTTAAAACTTCAAGAAATGAGTAAATCAATTTTTTATCACGCGGGATGTCCCGTATGTGTAAGTGCCGAGAATGACATCCTTAATTTAATTGGGGCCGAAAATGTTGAAGTAGTGAACATCGGGGAAAACAGAGCCCGAATAAAAGAAGCCGAAGAAGCAGGTGTACAATCGGTTCCCGCCCTGGTAACACCAAATGGAAATGCCCTCCACATCAACTTTGGTGCATCTATGGAAGAGGTAAAAGGATAATTTTTTAATTCATTTAGTTAGGACTCCTACTTTTTTAAGGGTCCTGGCTTATAAAACCAGATATTATGAAAACTATAATTATTTCAGCATTTGTATTTCTAATTACTTCACAACTGTATTCCCAACAACGCGAATACAACAATGACGATTTCAAGATCCATAAGGCAACAGTAACTCATATACCCGAAATGGGAGTTACGGTCTGGGAGATCACCGTAGCAGGATCTGCCGGCAATACTACTCCTGTAAAAGCCGGACAGTTGGACGGAGCACCTGTTCTAGGATATGTTTTTCCCACAAACCTAAACCCAACAGATGTTGGCTTTAATGCAACCGATGGTATCGTCGCCCTTGCCTTAACTTCGCATCCGGATTTCGACGACACCCCCCTTTGGGATGAAAACAGTGACAGGATATACACTAACGACGGCGTTATCTGGCATCCACATTGGGTGATACTACACCAGGACGATCGGGTGGCCGGCGGATTATCGGTCAAACAATTCAATAAGGCAGACGATACGGTAATGTTACCTCCTACAAATCCGGGTATGCCAATGTATATGGACTCCCCGGGATTTCCGGTTACAGCGATTAATAACACTATAAAAGTTGTGGTACCAGATTACAGGATAAATAACAACACCAACTTTAATTTCGATGGTGTGGCTGCCTTTATGAAAGTAAACACAAGTAATGACCAACTACCCATGTTAGGTGTGTACGATGTGTTTAGTGTTGCAAGTGGTGATCTGTCTCTCCCTTATTCAGTAAAAAAATAAGAGAATGAAAATAGCAGTTTGGGATACCAATGTAGTTCGGCATGATCAAAAAATAATGCACTTCGATATACTCGTTTCCAGCGATACGACCGATGAACAAACTATTTTTGGATATGGCGAACAATATCTAAGAACTAGATCATTTGCTACAGGCGAAATAACGGCCAGGGAATGTAAATTCTGCCACATTGAACATGCCGATGAAAATACAATCCAATCTATTTTACAGCATGGATTTGCCATTATTGAAATGGAAAATTGTACATAATTTAATTAGGATTACTAACTTAGCCTGTCGAACCAAATTGGACAGGCTTTTTTATGGAAGAAAGCACTTTTAATCCCGAACAACAACAAAAGGATATCTCGAGTAAGATAGTTGCCGGTCTGGAACGTATTTCGGAGGTGTTTAAGATCCTTTTATGGGATAAAGCAAAACAGGTTGGTTTAAGTCCTATACAAATTCAGATCCTTATTTTCGTAGCCTTTCACAAAAGAGAATTATGCAATGTAAGTCATCTTGCCAAAGAGTTTAACGTTACAAAACCAACCGTTAGTGATGCCGTTAGAATTTTAGATAAAAAAGGATTCATCTTAAAGGATTTTTCATCTGCAGATAGTCGTAGCTATACAATTATTTTATCCGATCTGGGGATCGAATTAGTTTCTAAAACATACGATTTTTCAGATCCTTTAAAAACACAAGTGGATAAGTTATCCCCTGTAGAATTACAGAGCTTATTTCGCACATTAAGTCAATTGATCTACAAATTGAATCGCGTGGGTATTCTATCTGTGCAACGGATGTGTTTTGGTTGTAAATTTTATAAAAAACACAATGAAATTCACTACTGTAATTTGTTGGAAGTAGAATTACTTAATGAAGATATCCGTATAGATTGCCCCGAATATATTAAGAAATAAGTAGCAAAGTGAGGATAAAATTGGTCTGGATTTTGGAAAATCAAATATCTCTCCTACTTTTAATATAGCAATTACATCACTAGTTATCTATAACAACCGATATAACCTTTATAATCCGATTACATATACCATGTCGTTTCCTAAACCTGTAAAACGCGCAACCGTAATAAAAACCATAACAACCTTATCATCTTTTATCGTGGTGTTAATTGCCGCGCCCCGGATGGACGCCCCAAGAGTAATTGGTGACATTGAGTTCACCACTAAAACAGGGGGTTATGGTTTAACAAATTTAGGCTGGTTATTGCTCATCCTTGTACCTGTTTCAACCTATTTGCTTACAAGTATTATTTTAAAACTATGTGCAAATAAAAGTGCCTAAACTGCAAAATTCCAATTAACATAAAATAAATCTACAATATTTAAGCTGCCAATTTGGACATAAATTTTTATGTAAATCCAATCTTAATGGCTTTATAAGCATATTGTATTTCATTAAGTTAAGAGTGTGATCAATTAAAAATTAATATCTTTAATTTAACTAACCAGTGATGATCAAATTTTTCAGAAGCATAAGAAGGAATCTACTTTCTGAAGGGAAAACAGCTAAGTATCTTAAATATGCCATTGGCGAAATAGTGCTTGTGGTCGTTGGTATTTTGATCGCTATTAACTTAAACAACTCCAACCAACAGAAAAATCTGAAGGAGAATGTAGAAAATCAACTTAGTTTGCTAAGGCAATCTGTTTATCGGGACAGCTTGTCATTTAGTAGTTTGATCCAATACAACACAAAGCAGGCTAATAATTTGAAGCGATTGATCCAGTTGATGCAAACTTCGATGGACGAAGCAAATTGCAAAGAATTTATTACAAATTTCCATCAGCTCATAGAGGTTCGTACCAATATTGCAGATCGTTCTATTTACGACGAAATGGTAAATTCGGGTGCATTCAGTAAGATCAGCCAACAAAAATTAAAATCGCAGATTGCCAATTACTACCAATTATCCGCACATTTCGATGAAATTATTTGGATGCATGTTAAAGATTTCCGTGCGTTCAATAATCAGGTATCCATGGATGGAACTATTTCCAAGGCTTATATGGATGAAAATTTGGCATTTAGCGAACAGGAACGATGTGCCTATTTCAATTCTCTTGTAGAGAACGAAAAAAAGAAAAGAATGCTGGAAAATCTATTTTATTCGGGTATTGCTACCTACGAGCAAATTAATAAACTCTATTCAGCCCTCATATATCAAGTTATGTCCGGCTTACCGGAGTATGATGAATAGGTAATTTATATGTAAAACTACCGTAACCTCAATACGAAGATCAATCACAGTTAGCTCTAATTGAACCGATACAATGATAAAATTTTTTAGAAGAATACGTCAACGATTACTTTCAGAAAATAAGATTAGTAAATACCTCTTATATGCCATAGGCGAAATAGTGCTTGTGGTGATAGGGATCTTAATTGCCCTAGCTATAAATAACAGCAATCAGAGGCGGGTGATCGAGGAAAAAGAACAAGTTTACCTAAAGGGATTAAAAGAAGAATTTGAAACCAGTAAAGCAAAATTAACTGTACTCACAGATATTAACAGAAAGAATTTAAGGGAGGCGAAAAAACTTATTGGCTATACTTCTGATAATAATAAGATACCCGATGAAGAAATGTTTTCCGAAATACTATTTAACACCTTTTCCCCTGATATTTCTTTTAATCCAAACAACTCCCTCCTGGATGAAATTATAAATTCGGGTAGTTTGAAGGATATATCCAACACCCGACTTAGAGTGAGATTGACCAATTGGATCTCTACGATCGAAGATGTTTCGAAACAGGAACAAGAACTTGCTATCCAACGGGAGAAAGTACTTGATATTTTTAGAAGAAACGAAAACAGCTTAAGAACTATTTTAGACCTAACAGGTGTGAATGAGGACCTTGGGATTGATAAATTGGAGCAACCGGAAAGTAATCTCAAACTTTTGGATTCCAGAGAATTTGAGAACAACATTTTAATGTTCATACTCACCAGTAAGGGAACGGAGGAAGCACATTACCTTCCCTTGATGGATGAGTTGAATACTATTCTGGATCTAATCGAAAAAGAAATACAATAATCAACTGTAATACTTGCAGTTATAGATGAGCGATATGGATGAATGTATTCCATGTTTTGCCTGCGGTGCGAGATCGCCCAATATTGAGGGCGAATGTCATAAATATATGCTGTCATCTCCGGGTTGCTGGGCCATGTTCGGGGAAGTCATGGCAAAAGAATACTCACACCCATTGTATTGGAAAGGCCATCAATTCACTGTTGATGCCTACGCCGTGCAACATGTGGGTAAGAAAATAGATAAAAGAGCTCTCAATTCGGTACAGATACATCTCGCTGCCTTGTACGCTATCTTTGTAGAAGACTTATCACTTGAAACCGTATCCCAATTTCGAGAACAATTTTCACACTTTTATAAAGGCAAAGACCTG
Organism: uncultured Flavobacteriaceae bacterium; assembly: GCA_905479745.1. Classification (GTDB taxonomy): domain Bacteria; phylum Bacteroidota; class Bacteroidia; order Flavobacteriales; family Flavobacteriaceae; genus Pukyongia. Next base: position 12,509 of record CAJQNO010000089.1, read on the forward strand.
CTGACATGGCTGGATCCCCCCAAGTCATTTGGTCCGCTAACGATCTTCGAACCGTGGAAGAATGATCATCCCGAATTACACTACAACATCACCAGGCGATGGGCAAGATCTGCCTGGGAGTCGTGGTCACACCAACACCGTACTATTGCAGACCTGGTACAGCAAATAAGATCATAGCCGGAGTATTTTCAGAAAAAAAAGAAAAAATATTATGACGATCTAAATATTAATCGTAATATTGCAATGAAGTAATAAACAAAAAAAATGGGATTAACAAAAACCGAGATGTTTACCGATGAGCAAAATAAAATTGCTCTGTTTGCCAAAGTTTTTGGTCATCCGGCCAGAGTTTCCATTCTACAACATTTGTTTAAAACAGACAACTGTGTGTGTGGAGACCTGGTAAATGAGATAGGCCTGGCTCAGCCAACCATTTCGCAACATTTAAAAGAGCTGAAACACCTGGGTTTAATTAAAGGAAATGTAGAAGGAACGAGTGTTTGCTACTGCATCGATCACGATAACTGGGCCGAAATGAAAGCTGTAATGTCCCAATTTCTCAATCAGGACATCACAACAAAGGAAAACTGTTGCTAAAAAAATTTGATATTATTAATTGTATAATCGCAATAAACAAATATAACCATGAACTTATCACAGATTAAATCAATTCTCGAAGAGGTGAATACTATTAGTTTTCGACTGCCAAATGGCGAATTAGTTCCTAATCATTTTCACGTTACCGAAGTTGGAAAGATCAAAAAGAACTTTATCGATTGTGGCGGTACCGTAAGGAACGAAGAGGTGATAAACTTCCAGCTTTGGGATGCCAACGACTACGATCACAGATTGCATCCGGAGAAACTACTCCATATCATCAATTTATCTGAAAAGGTCCTGGAGCTTCAAAATTCTGAAATTGAAGTAGAATACCAGGGAGAGACCATTCAAAAATTCGGGCTCGATTTCGACGGCGAAAAATTCCTGCTCACAACTAAATATACCGACTGTCTGGCAAAGGATAATTGTGGTATCCCGGCCGAAAAACAAAAAGTAGCCCTGGCCGATCTCAATGCAGAACCTTGCTGTTCTCCCGATGGAAATTGTTGCTAATTACTAATCCTATTTACTAAAATATGCACACAGAACCAGCTCCTCTGTTTCCTGAAATAATGAAGCAGATCGAAGCGTTAGACCTCCATTCAATACCGGAGGAACGCAAAGTTGCCTTACAGCCCCTGATCGAATATATTCAGCAAAAAGCTACCAAAAAGCAACAGATACGCCTCAATTTCATCTGTACTCACAATTCGCGAAGGAGCCACCTTTCGCAAGTTTGGGCACAGACCCTGGCATACCATTACAACCTTAAAAATGTGTTTTGCTATTCGGGGGGTACCGAGGCTACTGTACTTTTTCCAAAAATAGCAGATACGCTATCCCTTTCGGGCTTTCAAGTTAAAACCCTTTCCGGCAATGGGAATCCGGTGTACAGTATTAAATATGCGGATAATGCGCATCCGATCATCGGTTTCTCTAAAGTATTGGATGATGATTTTAATCCGAAAAGTGAATTCGCAGCCATCATGACCTGCGATTCGGCAAACGAAGCCTGTCCTTTTGTCCCGGGGGCAGAAAAACGCATCCCGATCACTTACGACGACCCTAAAGAATTCGATAACACCCCACATCAAGCCGAAAAATACCTGGAACGAAGCCTGCAGATCGCTACCGAACTTTCTTACGTTTTCTCTCAAATCAATCTTTAATCGATGGCAACAAAAAAATTGAGTTTTCTGGACAGAAATCTAACCCTTTGGATTTTTGTAGCAATGCTGATAGGAGTTGGGCTTGGCTATTTCTTTCCCGGCTTTCCGAATGTTATTAACTCTTTCAGCAAAGGAACAACCAATATTCCCATAGCTATTGGATTGATACTGATGATGTACCCACCTCTGGCAAAGGTTAATTATGCGTTGTTGCCGAAAGTTTTCAGAAATACCAGGATCCTTTCTATTTCCCTGCTTCTCAATTGGATCATTGGGCCTGTACTTATGTTTTTACTGGCCATTACTTTCTTGCGCGACTACCCTGAATATATGGTGGGGCTCATTCTTATTGGCCTGGCCCGTTGTATAGCAATGGTTTTGGTGTGGAACGACCTGGCCGAAGGAAGCAGTGAATACGGTGCAGGGTTAGTGGCCCTGAATAGTATTTTCCAGGTATTCGCTTATAGTTTTTATGCGTGGATCTTTATAACCGTGCTACCTCCCTATTTCGGTTTTGAAGGGGCTATTGTAGATATTTCAATTGCAACCATAGCCGAAAGCGTAGCCATATATTTAGGTATCCCTTTCCTTTTAGGAATTTTAAGCAGGCAAATACTGGTAAGATTGAAGGGCGAAGAATGGTACAGAACAAAATTCATCCCGGCCATCTCCCCACTTACCCTCGTTGCACTTTTGTTTACTATTGTGGTCATGTTCTCCCTAAAAGGTGAGCTCATCGTAGAGATCCCCATGGATGTGCTGATTATTGCCATCCCTCTGCTTATTTATTTCACCCTTATGTTCATTATAGGATTTTTTGTAACTAAAGCCTCGGGCGCCACTTACGATAAAACTGCTTCGGTGGCGTTTACGGCTGCAGGAAATAATTTCGAATTGGCAATTGCAGTTGCTATCGCAGTTTTCGGACTTAATTCAGGGCAGGCATTCGCAGGGGTCATTGGGCCTTTGGTTGAAGTTCCCGCTTTAATCCTGTTAGTTAGGGTTTCTTTTTGGCTTCGGAAAAAGTACTTCAGAAAAGCCTGAATCACAGGCAAAAAACAATAGATCGTTAAACCGACTTCTTAAACGAGAAACAGTACCTTTGTTTGTCGTAAATTTTGAGAGCGGATAGGGATGAATTTAACCATTGAAAACATATTATTAGTAGGGTCCTTATTACTTCTCGTAAGTATTTTCGCGGGTAAGACCTCTTATAAGTTTGGCGTACCTACCCTCCTGCTCTTCCTTACTATTGGAATGCTGGCAGGCTCTGAAGGCATTGGCGGTATTCAGTTTGACGACCCGAAACTGGCTCAATTTATTGGTATTGTTTCCCTTAATTTCATCCTGTTTTCAGGGGGGCTGGATACAAACTGGGCCGCTGTTAAACCCATTCTACGGCAGGGAATTGCCCTATCTACCTTTGGTGTTCTTTTAACTGCTGTTTCCCTGGGTACTTTTGTATATTATATTACAGATTTTACCATCTATGAAAGCCTCTTGCTAGGCTCGATCGTGTCTTCTACCGATGCCGCAGCCGTATTTTCGATATTGCGATCAAAAAGTATTGCGTTAAAATCTAATCTCAGGCCCACCCTGGAATTGGAAAGCGGTAGTAACGACCCGATGGCCTATGTACTTACCATCGCATTTCTTACCCTGGTGATCAATCAAGACCAAAGTTTTGTCTCCATCATACCTATGTTTTTACAACAAATGATTCTGGGTGCGATCGCGGGGCTGGCCTTTGGTTACCTAAGCAGGTACACCATTAACAAGATTAAACTCGACTTTGAAGGACTCTACCCGGTATTGGTGATCACTCTCATGTTTATCACATTTTCTGCAACCGATTTCATTGGAGGAAACGGGTTTCTTGCTATTTACATCTGTGCTGTTTATTTAGGCAACCAGAATATTATACATAAAAAAACCATATTAAAAATGTTCGATGGATTAGCCTGGCTAATGCAAATCGTATTGTTCCTCACCCTGGGTCTATTGGTATTCCCTTCTGAAATTACCCCGTATATGGGTATTGGGCTACTTATTTCTGTATTTCTCATCCTTGTTGCACGACCAATTGGCGTCTTTCTTAGTTTAATGTTCTTCCGAATGAAACTTAGAAGAAGATTTTATATTTCCTGGGTTGGTTTGCGCGGAGCCGTTCCCATTGTGTTTGCCACCTACCCCCTTTTAGCAGGTATAGAACGGGCACACATGATCTTTAATATAGTGTTCTTTATTTCGGTGACCTCGGTATTGATACAAGGAACCACTCTTTCGGTAGTGGCAAAATGGTTACATGTTGCGCTACCGATAAAAGCGAAGAAACTTACCGCAACCGATTTATTACTCGCCGAGAATCCCAAAGCCGAAATGCAGGAAATAATAATTACTCCCGATTGTTCGGCCGTGAACAAGAAAATTGTGGATTTAGGGTTTCCGAAAAATGCTATAATCGCCATGATTATAAGAGGTGATAGCTATATTACTCCAAATGGTTCTACAAAAATTGAAGAGGATGACACCCTGGTCGTATTGGCCGACAGGTTCGAAGTGTTCGATGAAGTTCACAAAGCACTTAGATCCTAAAATGGCTGATAATTTCGTGGCGTCAATTTCATTTCTTATAACGAAATCATAAAATTGGAATTCAAATCACTATTTAATTTACTTTTGTAGGGTGAAAGACAGGGTGAAACATATAGGTGCTCTTATTTTAACGGCAATTTACTGCTACGCGGTGAGTGTTGTCGCTAATGTACCTTTGAGTTCCGATTTTGGAAATAAACTGTCTACCGAACAGGAACATTATTTCGCCGTTACTTCTCATAATCTCATTTCGCACACGGCAGATCCGGAATTTTCGGTCGACAATACAAATAGTTTTCCAAGTTCAGACATCCAGGATTTTAGTGATGAATCTCATTCACTAACTGGTTCGATAGAATCCCAAATTGACGCAGAATTCAACCAATACTGCAATAATTCGGTAAACTTTCTTATACAACAACGGAAAACAGACCTGCTTTTTCCCTTCCACTTTTTCTGGTAATCCGATTTAGCAGTCATTCCTTTACGCGGGAAATGACATGTTTATTTTAGGCATTGTATCTCACATTGCCAGTTCACTATATACGAATTTTAATAAAATGAAAAATGAAATTGGATTTAGGAACTGCCATTATTGGCGGTATTACTATAATGATTATTGTTGTTCCCATTTATATGATGTTGAGGGGCAGAAAGAAAAAAGAGAAAATGATCTTGCGATCCCTATTAGAAATAGCCGCCCAAAAGAACTGTACGATAGATCAACACGAGATATTTGGTAGTAATGCAATAGGAATTGACGAAAACAACAAGAAGGTGTTCTTTTACAGACAAACAGAAGACCAGATCACAGAACAATTTGTCGACCTCGGAGCGATTGGGAGTTGCAAAGTTGTTAAAACCCACAGCACCTTTAGGAACAAAGGTGTAAATGAAAAAGTACTGGAACGTCTCGAACTTAGCTTTGTACCCACCGTTCAGAGCAATGGAGAAATAAAATTCGAGTTTTTCAATGCAGATGATAACATTCAATTAAACGGCGAATTACAATCGGCCGAAAAATGGTCTCAACTTATTCACGACCGTTTTATTCACAGATAGTGATTAAATTTGCCCTGTGTGTAAAAGCACAGGGCTTTAATACCTTATCCTCACAAAGCTAATAGCTTGGTTTTGACGATGAATAAGGCAGAATTAGTTTATTCAACTTCGTCCGGATCACCAATGTTTGGTGTAAATATTGATGCATTTGGCTAAGATGACGCACTATAAATACCGCTCTACGCCTAACTTCCGGCATAAAAATTAAAATGTGATATGGTGAAAACAAATTCGTCTCCCGAGATAAAATTATTCAACATAGCCTTAGTGCTTGCCATTTTTACAATTGGATATAATTTAATTGAAGGGCTGTTATCTACCTATTTCGGATATGAAGATGAGAGCCTTGCGCTATTCGGATTTGGGGCAGATAGTTTTATCGAGGTGATCTCGGGGGTTGGAATTGTGCATATGGTCCACAGAATAAAAAGAAATCCGGAGAGCAGTCGAGACAGGTTCGAAAAGTTGGCACTACAGATTACGGGATTTGCTTTCTATTTGTTAGTACTGGTGTTGCTTGTAACAAGTGTCCATAATATCTGGACCGGGCATAAACCGGTTACCACCTTATTTGGTGTTGTGATCTCTGGCATTTCTATTGTAGTTATGTTGCTGTTGGTACTTTGGAAAAAACGGGTTGGAAGACGATTAGCGTCCGATCCTATTATAGCCGATGCAAACTGTACCCTGGTTTGTGTATATATGTCGGTAATATTATTAATAAGCAGCGGAATCTTCGAATTGACCGGCCTTGCCTATATTGATAGTATAGGAACGCTCGGCCTGGCTTATTTTGCCTTTAAGGAAGGAAAAGAATGTTTCGAAAAAGCCAACAGTGATAAATATTGCTCCTGCGATTAAACTATGGCCATAGCTCCAAATGGGCATAAAAAGACATCTATTTTAGGTTTTCTTAAACAATTCCGCTCCAAAGTTTTAATTAACTTGTAACATTATAAAAGCTCCACTAACAGGCTTTTAAATGATCAAATATTCAACCAAAATCTCATAATTCCTCGTGTCATAAAAAAAATAATTCTATCACTCGTTCTAATGATCTGCTCCGTTACTTTATATGCACAAAGTATAGTTGGAGCATGGGAAATGTATTCGACATCCGAAAACGGAGATCGATTAAGAAGTGTGGTCATTTTTGCTGAAGGGTACCAGGTTTTAACCACCTACGATGCCAACACCGGTAAGTTTATATACACCAATGGAGGCAGTTGGAAACTGGAGGGAGATACCATGACCGAAAAAGTAGAATTCGATACTGCTAGTCCCGAAAATGTAGGTATGGAAGTAAGTTTTCAGGTTAATATTTCTGAAGCCGAATTCGCCATAGTTGATCATGACATGAGATTTAAAAGAATAGACAAGGGCACGCCGGGAAAATTACAAGGTGCTTGGTTGATGTCTGGCCGAATTCGAGATGGGGAAACCCAATTACGCGACACCAGCAGACCAAGGAAAACCATGAAGATTTTATCTGGAACCCGATTTCAATGGATAGCTTATAACACAGAAACAAAGCAATTCATGGGAACAGGTGGAGGAACTTATACTACCGAGGACGGTCGATATACCGAAAATATCGAATTCTTTTCCAGAGACGATTCGAAGGCAGGATTGAGCTTAGAATTCAACTATAATTTAAAGGATGGTAATTGGCATCACTCCGGATTTTCCAGTAAAGGAGACCCCATGCATGAAATATGGAGTGTTAGAGACTGATATATTTTGGTTGAATTTCCATTTTAATTATACATTGGTGAACGTCACGGGAATAGTCAATTAACGAACTCACAATTTTCTCTTAAAAATAATTACGAATTAAAAATAAGCGTAATTTTATCCTTCACTACGAACCATATTTTCGAATATAAAAATTTCGTTTAGTGGTGTTATCATGAGAATGGGTTCTTTCTTTAAAGAATTGAAAAGCCGAAATGTTCTCAAAGCTGCCCTGGCCTATGTGATCTTTAGCTGGGTCTCCATACAGGCGGCGTCAATCTTATTTTCCATTTTCGACGTATCGAAATTCTGGTTACAATTTTTTGTGATCGTACTAATAGTTGGCCTGGGTATCTGGCTTTCGATCTCCTGGCATTTCGAGATTGGCCCCGGAGGAATAAAACGTATTAGGCCAGCCGGAACAGAAAAGCCCAAATCCTTTCTTCGCCGCTTTTCAGTAAATTATGCCATTCTATTATTAATTACATCCTTGATTGTTTTCTCGTCACTTTTTATTTATTTGAACATAGACCCGGAAACAAACAAAAACATTGCCACCGTAACTAATACTCCGGAAGTGGAGCGCGAAAAATCGATCGCTGTTCTGGCATTTTTAGATCTTAGTCCGAACCGTGACAACGAATATTTCTCCGATGGTATCAGTGAGGAGATCCTTAATCACCTATCCAAAAATCCGGAACTAAGAATAATTAGCCGAACCTCCTGTTTTTCTTTCAAAAACAAAAACGTAGATGTACGAACCATTGGTAAAGAATTAAATGCCAATTACGTCCTGGAAGGAAGTGTAAGACGGGTAGATAGCAACCTGAGAATTACGGTTCAATTAATACGTGCGTATGACGGCGTTCATTTGTGGTCTGAAACCTATCAAAGACAAATGGCCGATGTCTTCCAGGTTCAGGAAGATATTGCCAGAAATGTGATGCAAAATTTAAATACCAGTCTGTTCGGAAAAAAAATAGCAGAAACCCAACCTGGCGCATATACCGCGTTTCTCCAGGCAAAAAATCTCAGCCTGCGTTATACGAAAGAAAGTGCCGATGCCGGCTTGAAACTTATAGACCAATCCCTGGCGATAGATTCGTCTTACGCACCTTCCTGGTTGTTAAAGAGTAAACTTCATTTTCAGATAAAGGTGTACACCAACGATTCTGAAGCCTCAAATAAATGTTTATACGCCGCCGAAAAGGCAATTTCCTTAAACCCGGACTATGCCGAGGCCTATGCCTGGTTAGGTAAATTTAGCGTTATAAATTCTAATTTCACCGATGCATATTCCTATTTCGAAAAGGCCTTGTCCCTTAATTCTGAAAGTAGTGAAGTACTTCGAAATGTATCCTCCTACCCGGCTATTTCTCTAGATGATCGCATCCTGTTGTTGCAACATGCACAAACTATCGATCCACTGGACGCCGGCAATTACAGAATGTTGGCGATCTATTACTTTTTTCAAAGTGAATTTGAACTGGCTTTGGAATCCATGGACAACTATTTAAAATATCAACCCTATGGGAATGGGGACCACGGACTTCGCGGGGAGATCCTATCCTGGCTGGGATGTAAGGATGAGGCCATGATGGAAATTGAAAAGGAAGAAGACGAATTTTCTAAAGCATATAGTGACGTAATGGCATCGCTGGTCCTTGAAGTGGAAGATGCAGCTGCAAAAGTTGAAACGAACAAACACCTGTTTACAGATGATCAGCCATATCTACTGGCACAAATGTATGCCTACATGAATAAAAAGGAAAAGGCCTATCAACTGCTGGACACGGCACTTAATGTAAACGATTATGATATGTACTTTCAGCTAAAGAACGATCCGTATATGGTTCATCTGAAAGAAGAGTCGCGTTATAAGGATCTGCTTAAAAAAATGAAGGTCCCAAAAACGCTGGAATTAAAATTAAAACTCAAAACCTGATATATTTCGTTCAACAAGCTACCCGAGTTTCATTTTATGAGTTTCTTGTACAAAGAACCAAAGACCACCACTCTTCATAAGAAGGGTGAGTTTTTGATCAGCTCAAAAATTCATTATCTTAACACTTGAAAATTTATTTCGGCTGCTTATTAATATATCCATTTTTAAACTGAAACCATGAAAGTTACACCCGAACATAACGCTAGAGTTGCGAAACTTACCTTCGCATCCGTCTATCCGCATTACTTGAGCAGATTAGAAAAGAATGGAAGAACCAAAGAGGAACTGCATCAAGTGATCGAATGGTTAACAGGTTATGATGAGGCTAAAATTCAGAAACTAATAGACGAAAAAGTAACTTTCGAAGAATTCTATGCCGGAGCAACCCTCAATCCCAATGCCCACCTTATTAAAGGTGTAGTATGTGGTTATCGAATCGAGGAGATCGATAATACCTTAACACGGAATGCGAGATACCTGGACAAATTAGTGGATGAATTGGCAAGAGGGAGAAAAATGGACAAGATATTACGCAAAGACCCATAGTAAATTTGTTTATCTTAGTTTGTCTAATATAGCATTGATGACAACTATCCTCGGGCATTTATAATAATCACATATATTATTTGAAACACTGCAAATACATGTATCTTAAGTTTTTATCTCTATTAGGAATACTTTTAATTTTTAGCTGCAATGAAAATGGATCGGTAAGCTCCATTCATCCGGAGAACTGGACGACACGAACGGCAAGAAATATAGACAAAGACTCTCTTGAATATGGAAAATCCTACCTGTCTATCTACTCTCAGATTTATAGTATTTCCGAACATCGAACACATGGATTAACCGCCATGGTTAGTATGAGAAATACCAGTGATAGAGATACCATCTACCTGCTGAGAGCAGAGTATTACGATACGCATGGGAAGTCAATTCGAAATTATTTTGAAGATCCGATCTTTTTGGCTCCTATGGAAACCACAGAGATCATTATCGATGAAATTGATGTCACCGGTGGTACGGGATCTAATTTTTTATTCGAATGGAAAATACCGCACAATTCTCCCGAACCTCTATTTGAAGGTATAATGAATTCTACCATGGGACAACAAGGTCTATCCTTTACCACACAGGGAGTAAGGATAGAATAAAGCTAAACTTTTATACAGGCATTTATAACTGAAGAAATTATAAGTACGGGAAAGCCGAAAACCGAATCAACTAGGCATTAAATAATCAATAAAAATGAAAAAACTAACCAACCTCAACCTTCCATCATCATTACTCATTGTAATTTGTCTCTTTGCTTTTTCGCTACAAAGCTGCGACCAGAAAGAAAAAGAACAGGACGTAAATGTTGAAGAGGAAGTCGTCGTGAAGTCTGAAGAACCGGAATACTTCTTACTCCGCCCCGATGTTGAAAAAGCATATGGCTATTCGCATGCTGTTAAAATAGGGAATAGCATAAAAGTTTCGGGAGCCGTAAGTATGGACGATGCGGGGAATCCTACCGCTGTTGGCGATCTGGCGCAACAAATGAAGAACTGTTATGCAGATCTGGAAAAAGTATTAAAACATTATAATTGTACCTTCGATGATGTGGTGGTAGAGAATATCTTTACCACAAATATGCCCCTATTCCTGGAGCATGCCGCATACCGAAATGAGATCTACAAAAACCACTACCCTACAGGATCCTGGCTTGGTGTGAAAGAACTCGCCATCCCCGAATTTATGATAGAGATCGAACTGGAAGTTCATAAATCTGAATAGCGATAGGAAATCAGGATTAACATTAGGAAATAGTCTTCCGTTACTCCTTCGAATTTCCTGTTGTATTTTTTTTGAAATCGATATAGCCATTCTGGATATAAATATGGTTTACTTTGGTTGTCACCCTACTATATTTTGAATATATAATGATTGAAAAACAATAGCACATTTTCATCTAAACGGGAAAAACTATATTGGCTGTGTGCATCAATCGTGGCTGTAGTGATATATACCACCCTCTTTATCCCCCATCCCCTGGTTGCCTTTTTTAAGGATCAAAATACACAGGCGGTTATATTCCTTTGCGGTATGTTCCTCACAGGTCTGACAATAATTTTTCATGCGATAAAACTAAGGCCCGGAAACAAGGAGTTGTCTATTTGGATTGGAATTGCCGCTGTAACCTTAATGTTATTTTTAAGATTAGGAATTCCGGAAAGAAGCCATTTAATTGAATACAGTATATTGGCGATTTTCATATACAACGCTTTAATAGAGCGTAACAAAGGAGGTAAACATCTACCAAACACAGCGTTGATAGCTATAATTCTAAGTTTTTCGGTGGGAGTGCTCGATGAAGCGATCCAACATTTTCTCCCTCATCGAGTTTTCGACCCTATGGATATACTTTTTAACGGGTTGGTTATTGTTTTTTCGATCGGCTTTACACTCTTAATCAGCTGGTTCCGAAACCGTTCGGTTAAGCCTAAATAGGTTTTTTCTGAATTCATTCTAACTTATCTTCATATCTTTAACTAAACCAAACAACTTTCTCATGGCAACAATAAACACCTATCTTACATTCAATGGAAATTGCGAAGAAGCCTTTAATCTCTACCGATCTGTCTTCGGAGGTGAATTTGCTACGATCTCTAAATTCAGGGATATGCCTGATGACCCGAAATATCCTGTTTCTGAAGAGGATAAAGATAAAATTATGCATGTCTCCTTACCAATTAGCCAGGAAACCGTGCTAATGGGAAGTGATACTGGTGCCGAATGGGGTAAAAAGTTTAAAGAAGGCAATAATTTTTCTATTTCTATCAACACCAATTCAAAGGAGGAAGCAGACAATTTCTTCAAAGCGCTTTCTCAGGACGGAGAAGTTGTTATGCCCATGAGCGATACTTTCTGGGAATCGTACTTCGGGATGCTAACAGATCGATTTGGGATACAATGGATGGTGAGCTATGACGACCCATCTCGTGTAAAATAAATAAAACAGTCATTATTAGGTGGTTTCTGAATTTATAGACCGAAATTCCTCTAAAAGCCTCCCCACAGATCTATGATCAGTCTAGACCAATTCTATGTAGATAAAGACGAACCCAACAGAAGTTGTTTGCTCGCGCTGCGGAAAATAATCCTGGATATGGACAGGCATATTTCAGAAACAAGAAAATATGGAATGCCTTGTTTCTGCTATAGAAAAAAAATGTTCTGTTACTTATGGGTAGATAAAAAAACCTTTGAGCCATATATTCTTTTTGTCGAAGGAAAACACCTTGATCACCCAAAATTGGAAGCTGGTAAGCGTACCCGTATGAAAATATTCAGAATTAATCCGAACAAGGATATACCAATAAACACTATTGAATTACTTTTGAATACTGCTTTGGGTTTGTATAGAAATGGAACTATCAAAATCTGAAAAGCACCTAAAATAAATGGCTTTTTAAGTATTAGCCAATTAGGCCAATTTCATACCCTAAAGAATAAATAGAAAATCTTGAAGAATGTTATTATTTTTGATAAACTGCATACATAACCACCCATGAAAAAAACAGGCAAAATAATACTAGGACTCAGTTTTTTATTTTTACTACTGG
>CAJQNO010000090.1 GCA_905479745.1 uncultured Flavobacteriaceae bacterium
TCGAAGATCTCGTATACAAACTGATCTGTTCCGAAGAAATTAGGATCATTAGGCACATAACTAAAGGTACCATCGGCGTTTATAGTGAGTACACCATTAGAAGGACCACTTACAGGTGTGATAGTAGTATCAACCATCTGGGTATCTCCTTCCGGATCTGAATCATTATCCAGTACATTACCTGTTATAGTTGCACCCTGGTTGCCATTATAGGCATCATCATTAGCATAAGTTCTGTTCATATTCGGATCACCATTTACAGTGATCGTAAGAATAGCAGAATCTGTCGCCTGCATGATATTATCATCTTCGATGAAATATTCGAAAGTATCCTCACCTTCAAAGTCCAGAGGTGGGGTGTATGTGAAATTACCATTGGCGTCGATAGTAATACTTCCTCCTTGTGTAGTTGCGAAGGTTCCCACATTGGTCACTACCTGGTTATCACCTTCAGGATCGAAATCGTTTACCAATACATTACCGGTTACCGGAACATTTACTTCGGTACCTGCCGTATCGGCATTGGCAATAGTTGTATTTTGCATTAGAGGTAGCACCTCTATGAATACAGTAGCGGTATCTGTAGCAGGTGGTAATCCATCGTCTACGATACTATACTGGAACGTATCGGGACCAGAATATCCAGCGGGTGGAGTATACACATAACTACCATCGGCATTCATTACAGCGTTACCGCCGGCTGTTGTTGGAATATTTCCGGTAGTAGTTACCGTTTGATTGTCTCCCTGAGGATCCTCATCGTTGGTAAGAACATTTCCAGCTACCGGTATATCGGTAAAGGTGTTATTAATATCATTTATCGCATCGGTTGTATTTCTGAAACAATCTCCGTCTACATTCACACCACTGGCAATAACCCATGACTGTCCGTTTACAGACTGTCCGTTCTGGTTATTTCTGGTATCCACAGTTATGGTTACCTGAGTAGCCGCACCCGGCACCGCAACAAGGGTAAGTGAAGGAATTGCAAGACAACATGATCCTCCGGGTAAGGTAGAATCCGGTCCATAAATGAACACCTGCTCCGAAACACCTCCCGCTTCAGCAGTTAATAATAAGTATCTGCCATCATCGGTTAATTCGGAAATTGGTGTTTCTATGATAAGGTTTCTTGGTTCATTGAAGGCAGGAACATCAATAGTGATCACCTGTATATCGTTTACACCACTTCTACTGGTGAAAACACCAGAACTTGAAGATGCATTTGGTACATTTCTGAAGGCGTATAGCACTACAGACTGCAACTTACATTTTAGACTTTCGGTAGTAGTATAGGTAATTGAGCTTGTGTTACCGGAAATCAGGCCTCTGTAAACCCAAATATTCGAGCTTGTTCCCACAGGAACAGAACGCGGAATAGTATGTGTGGTTCCTCCGCTGTCAACTACATCCAGGGTCTGACCCGGATTACTACCTTTATATACGATCTCTACTACATACTGATATACGTTTGCAGGATCGGGGATATTCGCAACGGTTGTTATATTACAATTGGCGTTATATCCATACTCATCTACCAATTTATCGTCACCACATTCGAACGCCCATCCATTAGGACCTTCTACTCCATCTACAAAGTCGTTTCCACAACTTGATTTTACCGAAATTGTTCGTGTGATCAAATTATCATTAGCACCATCTACATCTGAAATAGAGATATATCCAACAGGATCATTTTCCCGAATTTCATAAACAACATCCACCATGTTTGCCGGAATTTCGGCCACAGCTTCATAATTACCGTTCGAGTCTGTCTGTACTGTCATAGCACTTCCATCCGAACCGGTGATATCAACATCTACTCCAACTAATGGATTACCCCCCTCATCACTTACGTTACCACATATAGAAGGATAAGTAAATAGAACTGTTTCAGGGTCGTCATACTCTGCACACGATAGGTTAAGTGAGTAATATCTGTCGCTATTACCATCCACTTTCCCAATAGTATATTCTATAGAAGAAATATTTTCCCAATAATTGCTATAAGTAAATCTCGGATCGAGCGATACATCACCACCTGGTGCTGTAGTTACTAAAGTAGCTTCTCCCCTAACTTTGGTTGGAGAAGTAATAATATTTAGCAGGGTGTTACTATTAACAAAATACGCGTCTGGAAGATTCAATTCGGCATATTCTCTCGTATTTTGACCGTCACCATCTATATCTAAAGGTGTTCCGTATAAGGAGATAGATTCTTCATCCCCATAATTACCACCACTTTCTACAAAAGTGATGCTAAATCGAACACTTTGATCGGTTGAATTCGTACTATTAATTCTTGGTTGAAATGCTTCGTCAAGCCCTGAAGAAGTTACATCGATCTCCAATAAGGAAGCACCCCCAGAAAATTCTTCGATTTTCACCAGGGCGTCAAGATTTGTACCGTGAGGATTTGTAGGGAATACATTGCTGAAACGATACACGGCACCTTCCTCCAGATCATTTCCGCTAATAAGTTGTGGATTTTCGAAATTCGAATCCTTATAAAAGGGAGCACAATTACAACCTCTCGGGGTTGGAGTGAAATCGTATGGTAACGGAACTATAGTTGGATCGTCTTCATTGAAACTATTATCATCACTTAGATCGTGGTAGGTAAGGCAGCCACTACCCGATACTGGACATAGTTCTCCCCCATCTTTACTTTCACCGCTAATAACTTCAAAAAGACCTGCTATTGTAACACCTGGTCCAATGGGTTGTGAACAGCTTACATGCACGTCTCCTACTTCTACATTATCTACAAATAGATATACGGTGTTATTACCAAATGTGCCGTCGTTATCTGTACCCGATACTGAGATAAATGCTCCATTAACCACATCATCATCATATAGCACTTCTCCGTCATTTTCAATTCGAACATTAGCGCTATTAGCTCCTGTATACTCAAAAGTTAACTGGGTAACTCCACCATCACAGCAACCATCTGGAGGAAAAGTTACGTAACCAGGTTGCCCTTCTAATGGACAAAGTGGCCCTCCATTTCTACTTTCACCGGCAATAACCTCAAAGAGGTTCGCCACGATAAGTCCGGGTCCAATAGGCTGTGAACAACTCACATGAATATCTCCTACTTCAACGTTATCTACAAAGATTTCCAAATTATTATTAGGGAATGTTCCGTCCGGATCTGTTCCTTCAATATAGAACTGATCTCCCTGATTAACGAAATCATCATAAATAACCTGATTATCACTTTCTATTCGAACATTTACATTATTCGTTGAACCTAAATACTCAAGGGTTAAATTTATAACCTTACCATCACAGCAACCTTCCGGGTCCACTACTTGATAAGGAACGCAACTTTCAATTGTGGCCTGATTTTCTACAAAGCCATTGTTTATATCATCCTGCGTGATCGCATAGGTAGCCGTAAATGTTGTGTTATCACTCTGAAGTGGTGCCAGGCTGGCAAGACTGCCGTTCACCTGTACCAAAGGATCGTTTATTACTAGATCTGTAAGGGTACTATTTCCTGTGTTCGACACTTCAAAAGTATAGGAAATTGTCTCACCTACTTCTGCAGATCCATTTCCGTTGTCATCATTAAATACACCTGTTTTAATTAGAGCTACGCCGGGTTGAGTAGCGAGGATTACTTCGGTTGGGCGATCCATATTATAATCGCCAAAATCCGATAGATCAGAATACATCAATCCGTCGTTATAACCTTCTCCTGTGGCGGTTGCCTGGTTTATTACTTTCCTGGCATCTATATCCGCCTGAGTAATTGTATATGTGGCAGTATTTTCTCCTAATTTTTCCTGACCGGCATTTAGATCGAAAGTTCCACCACTTATCGTGATACCAGGCAAGTTATCTGTAAGGGTAATATCCTTAATTTTTTGGTCACCTAAATTTTTAAAATCGAAGGTATAGGTGATCGTTTCTCCGGGCTGACCCATATTATCACCGTTCTCATCATTGAATACGCCTGTTTTTATAACAGCTAATTCTGTATATACCCCAATATTTACCTGGTAATCTTCTACTTCACCATCGTTAGCTTCGGTTAAGGCCGGAAGCAAGTTAGTTTCAGACGAATATCTAAATCGTGCATAGGTTGTTCCTAACTCTGCATTGCTTGGTACAGGTACATTCAGATTAATACTTCCACCACTTGGGCTTACATTAGTAGCTATCTGATCACCACTGTCAAATTCTCCATCCGCATCCCAATCTATCCAGGCATTAAGCACCCCATTACCATTGGTAGTAATATTCAAGGTTACTGTATTTCCTCTATATAGAATTTGATTATCCAAGGCCGAGCCGTCCTTCATCACTCCATCTTCATCATCTATCCCGTTCGTATCATCGCCGCTACCATTTCCTACCATGGAAAACGGATCCTCCGCATCGGGTGCGTTATTTCCTAAATATACGGTTACCGGAGTAGATTCTAATACAGGTAGCTGATGAGCAGCCCATCCATACGAGCTTGGCAGGTCGCCGCCATCATCTCTGGCACCAACGTTCCCCATAATACCTTCCACATCGTCATTGCCAGGCAATTGTGCTGCCTCTGTAAGATCACCATTCGATGTGTCTACTTGATAAATTACCCGTTCACCGTTTCGGTCACTTTCTGTGTAGAGTTTTCCATCAGCGGCAAAACCAATACCCTCACCATCTACGGCAAATTCAGTAGAAAATGCAAAAGTAGTATTACCCGTGGTAACGTCGATGATATAGAAATCCACATCATCATCTGTCTGAACATAAAAATCCCCTGTCGAGGGGTTCCACGCTATACCATCGGCTCTTTTTGTGCCTCCGGTTAATGTTTTAGGATAACCGGCATATTCTGCCCAGTTATCATTTGGGTTGTACGCGTATAATTTTGTACCTCCATTACCGTCTCCACTGGGATCCACAATCACAAACATAACCTCTTCGCCGGTTACATTGTTCAAATAGAATTCTACACCCTGAACAACTCCGGCAAACATATCATTTACCAATAAGGTAGAATTTCCAGTAGATGGATTTACACTGTACAGGTCGTTATCGTTATCGTAGGCATACACCAATCGATCTGTTGCACGAAATCCTGACCCTTCGCCATCAAACGTTCTATCGGTCGATTGAACAGAAGGAGTTGGCGTTGGATTCGCTGTAGGATCCGGCGCCACTGAGAACAGATCGGTACCATTGTCCGGAAGTGCATAAAGGAAAGGTAAACCTCTGTTCGTATTAGGAACTATGGTTGGTAGAGGATCTTGTCCATAAACCATTATAGAAGAGAGAAGAATAGTGAATAGACACAAATATTTCATAACTCTCTGTCGCGAGATAGAATGAGTAGTAGTTCGCATACGCTCTTAAATTTTATTATTTTTTTCTGAAGTAAGAAAAATGCCCCAACTGCATTTGAAGTTACTCTGCTTATACCAAATATACGTAGGAAAAATCGTTATAGATTTCCCAAAAACGGAGTTTTAGCCGAAGCGTTGAAATATTCGTTGAACAGCACAATTTTTAAAATTTTCAAGATTTTTTTTGTAGGAATTAAGGCTACGTGTTTACACGTATACACTCGTATTTTAAGGAATGACAAGATTTTTATTTGTGGGAATTATTTGGGTTTTATTTAAACAATTCATCCCGAAACGCAGTCAAAATTTTTACTTCATCAACCATAAAAGTTTATAATTCTTTAACATGTTTGTAGGAAATATTTGTTAATAATATCTTGGCCATTTTGATTAATTTAAAGGGCACTTATTTTTAATATTTTCAATAAAAAAAGCACCGGAATGAAAATTCCGGTGCTTCTCTTATAATCTTGAATATTGTTGAATATTATCCTGTTCTTTTTAGAAGAATCGTGGTGTTAGTACCCTTTCTGGTGTTTTGAATACATCGAAACGCAGCATGATCTCATACGAACCATCACTGTAATCCTCTATATCCGTGGTCTGGAAGTCGTATCCAAATCCAATAAATATCTCATCCGAAGCC
>CAJQNO010000091.1 GCA_905479745.1 uncultured Flavobacteriaceae bacterium
TGACGACCTGTTCGAACTTGTAAAATTAGATCAATGTTCTCTCTTAAATAAAGACTGATGAAACTTAAATATCTTGTATTATTTATACTACTGCCACTGGTTGGTTTCGCCCAGGATGACCTGCTCGATGCCCTAGAAAATGAGGTTGTTGAAGACAAAACGGTCGATGCAGCCTTTAAGGGACTTAAGGTGGTTAATTTCGAATCTACTAAGCTTGCATATAAAAAAGATTTCTATTTTATTGTTTCTCACCGGTTTGGTACCGTAAAAAATGGCTTCGACGATCTTTTTGGACTGGATGAGGCCGTCACACAACTTAAATTTATCTACGGACTTAACGACTGGCTAAATGTTGGTGTTGCCCGAAGTTCGCTCCAAAAAACCTACGGCGCTCATGTAAAATACAGGATCATCGGGCAACAGAAAGATGGGTTTCCCCTAACGGTTGTGGGTTACAATTTAGTAACGATCAACACCGGGCTGGACGAAGATATGTTCACAAATTTCGAATTTAGTGATCGCCTTACTTATACCTCTCAAGCACTTGTTTCAAGGAAAGTTTCAGACAAGCTTTCACTATTAATAGCCCCCACATATATTCATGAGAACCTGGCTACACGCAGTGTAGTGGTACTTGCAGACGACAGCTCTCTTAATTTCGATGAAAAGAACGACCAGTTTGCATTGGGATTGGGTGGCCGATATAAATTAACTACGCGCTGGAGTATTAATATGGATTATGGACTACATCTAAACCGAAATGACAACTCAAATTTTAAAAATCCGTTCTCGGTAGGGGTCGACCTGGAAACCGGAGGACATGTATTCCAGATGCATTTTACCAATGCACAACCCATGTTCGAGGACGGATTTATAATCCGCGGTGCAGGAGACTGGGGTGATGGAGATTTTTATTTCGGATTTAATTTAAGCCGGGTGTTTTAGGATTCTGTACCCGGTTGTTCCCATCAGTGCTCGTAAGACAAGACCACTCTGTGATCCTTCAGCTCTTCTAAATGGTCTTTTAAAACAAAATTTGTATCGTGAAAGATATGCTTCCTGTCTCGTTTTGTGCGTAATTCTTTAGCACTACGGATAAATCGCCTTACTTCTTCATCGGATCGCAGTTCGAGTCCAGGAACCATAATATTGTTCCCGGCTTCGTCCTTCGCCACCATCGTGAAATAAGAAGAATTACAATGTTTCGTATGCCCGGTATGTATATTTTCCGCTTCCACACGAATCCCTATGATCATACTGGTTCTACCCACATAATTAACCGATGCCTTCATCACAACCAGTTCTCCTACCTCGATCGGATTTAAGAAGTTAACGGTCTCTACCGAGGCGGTAACGCAATAATTCTTGCTGTGTTTAGAAGCACAGGCAAAAGCGATCTGGTCCATTAGGGAAAGGATATAACCACCGTGGATCTTTCCGTTGAAATTGGTATGCGAAGGCAGCATTAATTCGGAAAAAGTAACCTGTGATTCTTCTATTTTCTTAAATATGGTTTCCATATGCTCGGGCTGTTTCAATTCAATCTTCCTCTTCGGCCCGTTTGAGGAGTTTCTCATCTATATGTTTACTCGCTTTAGCCCCCAGTTTTTTCAGGTTTTCAACCCTACGGATGAGGTTACCGCGGCCGGTAAGCTTTTTCATGGCGCTTTCGTAAGTGCCCTGTACCGTCCCAATCTGCTTACCTACTTTTATTAGCTCATCGGTTAGATTTGTAAAGGAATCGTAAAGCGCCCCTGCCTCTTTAGCGATAGCCAGGGCGTTCTGGGTTTGGCGATCGTTCTGCCAGAGGTTATCTACCAGGCGAAGTGCTGCAAGCAGGGTAGAGGGAGTAACGATTATGATCTGTTTGTTAAAAGCCTCTTCGTAAATATTAGGTTCGTTGGCAGCGGCGATCGCAAATGCGGGCTCAATAGGAACAAACATAAATACGGTATCGGGGCTCTCATCCATGAGGTATTGGTACTGTTTATTGCTAAGGTCCTCAACATGTTTCTTTATGGAAGCGATATGTTTTTTTAAATGACCTTGTTTCAGCTCTTCATCTTCTTCGGAAACAAAGCGTTCGAAATCCACCAGGGAAACCTTACTATCCACGATCATCTTCTTCCCGTCTGGCAGATGAATAAGTACATCTGTTTGAAGTCTTTTTCCCTGAGAATTGGTGTGGCTATCCTGAATGGTATATTCCCGGCCTTTTTCGAGTCCGGATTTTTCCAGGATACGCGTAAGAATAAGTTCTCCCCAGTTTCCCTGCATCTTAGAATCCCCTTTAAGGGCCTTTGTAAGATTGTCGGCTTCCTTACTTATCTGCCTGTTTAGCTCGGAAAGGTGTTTTAACTGCTCTTTAAGCTCACTGTGCCGTCCTACGCTTTCCTTGTTGCTGTCTTCTACCTTCTTTTCGAAGGTCTTTATTTTTTCTTGCAGTGGGTTGAGTAGGAGCTCCAGGTTCTCTCTATTTTGTTTGGTAAACTTGCTCGACTTTTCATCGAGGATCTTATTAGCAAGATTCTCGAATTCCTTGGTGAATTTCTCCTGTAGTTTTTCTACTTCCTCCTTTTGTTCCCTGTTTTTTGTTTCCAGGTTTTCGAATTCGGTATTTCGCCTAACTAATTCACTATTCAGAAATTCTTTTTCCTTCCTTATCTGTTCGCGTTCGTTCAATATATTTTCAAGTCGCTCCTGTAATCGCTCCTGCTGTAATTGCGATTGGTCCAGCCGTTCTTCCATTTTCCCAGTCTCGGCCTTTTGTTTTAGGCGAGAGATAAGGTTGCCAATAAAAGCTCCAATAAGCAAACATATACCGGCTAATAATAAAAATAGAAAGGTTTCACTCATGTGTGTGTAGGGTATAAGCGGGAATTAGAAATCTTAATTCCAAAGATAATTAATTCTTAATGGTAAACCGACCGTTGGAAGCTTCAAATTCTATGGTATCCTCGGGGAAGAGGTTATTAAACTTCCCATCCTCGATCAGCTGTTGCGGAGAACCCTGATGAATGCCCAAATCATCCATGACGAGCATTACATCGGCCAGTTGTATGCCAAGATCGATCTCATGGGTTGAAAAGAGTACTGTCTTTCCATTTTCGGAAGTTAGTCTTTTCAATAATTTTAGTATGTACGCCCGGTGGTACAGGTCTAAATGTGTAGTAGGTTCGTCTAAGAAGATCAACGGAGTGTCCTGTGCCAGGGCCCGTGCTATTACCACACGCTGCATTTGTCCGTCGCTAAGCTCATAGCATTTTCTGTGCTCGAGTGAGGTAGTTTCGGTGGTGCTAAGGGCATTATCGATCATTTCCTTATCCTTTTCAGATAAAAATCCAAAACTCCCTGTGTACGGTTGCCGGCCCAATGAAACCAATTCTCTTACGGTAAGATTTCCGGAAGCCGGTGCTTCGGTAAGAACCACACTAAGCTGTGTTGCACGTTCGAGGCTGGAATAGCCGGATAGTTCCTTACCGCAGATCTTTATACTTCCCTTTAGTTTTGCCTGCATCCCGGAGAGGGTTCTCAGTAATGTAGATTTCCCTATCCCATTGGCACCTACCAGGGCAATTAGATTACCACTTTCAATGTTGAAATTAATAGGCTTGGCTACGGCAAGGGCTTTTTTCCTTCGGAAGTATCCTATCGAAAGATCGTTAACAGCAATCGCGATATGTTTACTTTCCGAAGTCATTAAAATAATAATTTACGTTTCCGAACTAGTAACCAAATCACAACCGGAGCACCAATCAATGAGGTGATGGCATTAATGGGCAATGTGGCTTCATTGAATGGAAGTTGTGCAACGGTATCGCAGATTAGCATTAAAATAGCACCGGTAAGCAGAACAGCAGGAAGCAGGACAAAATGATTGGAGGTGGTGAACAACTGCCTGGTTAAATGAGGTACGGCGAGGCCCACAAAGGCGATGGGTCCGGCAAAGGCCGTGATCCCTCCCGCCAGGATGCTTGTGGCCAGGATGATAAACAAAGTTGTTCTTTTTATACGAAGCCCCATACTTTTTGCATAATTCTCTCCTAACAGTAAAGCATTGAGTGATTTACAGCTAAAAAATGCAATAAGCACCCCAAGGACACAACAGAGTGCCAGGATAATAATACCCGGCCAGGACTGGTCTCCCAGGCTCCCAAAACTCCAGAAAATATATTGCTGAAGTTTTTCGGCCGTACTGAAATACGAAAGTACGGCCACAACTGCAGCGGTCACACTCCCAAACATCAATCCTATAATTAATATAGCCATACTATCTTTTACGTGCAGTGTTACGGCGAGCACGGCAAGTAATACCAGGAAACTCCCCAAAGCCGATGCTATTACAAGGCTCCATTGGCTGAGCAACAAACTGCCCATAAATCCGCCAAAGGCTCCTGCACCCAGTATGAGCAATGCCACCCCAAGGCTGGCTCCACTACTCAATCCAAGCACGAAGGGTCCTGCCAGGGGATTGCGGAACAGGGTTTGCATAAGGAGACCACTAACCGCGAGACCGCTACCTGCCAGAATCGCAGTAAGGGCTTTTGGCAGGCGATACTCTATAATAATATATTCCCAGGTTGACTTCGAAGCACCTTGCGCGGTAAGGGAAGAGATCACATCGGCAAACGGAATACGCACAGATCCCAGGCTTATATTCAGAAGGAAGAATATTAGCAGCACTAATATTAGTACGATAAACCAAAGCTTATATGATCGACGGGTTTCCATTATTCAACTTGAGTGAAAAAGTACAATTGGTGATCTGGAAGGAGCTCGGGATGTAAAATTTTAATTATATCCTTTAGTACGATATCCGGCCTGTTGGGGGCCAGTTCGTAATAAAGTACGCCTCCGGTTTCACCTTTGTTGGCGGTAAAGGTGTATACGTTCCCATTTTTCAAGGCCCGGAATTCGGTATATACCGGATGGGCTTCTTCAAATTGAGCTACCGTAACGAACTGCCCAGGACCAATCCAGAAATCGGCGTCTTTACCTTTATCCAAGACAGATTCTAAACTCATAGACAGGCTTCCGGTGCCTTCGGTTTCTTTCCATAGGTATTCGCCGTTGGCATCGGCTATAAATTGTGCTGCCCAGCTATCGCCCTGGGGCATGTACCAAACGTCTTTATACATGGCGCCGCTAAGTACCGTAGGCTTGGTTTTGGCCTTCCGGGCAAGCTCCATAGCTGCAAAATATTCTAATTCTATAACCTTAAAAATGCTATCCGCCTCTTTCTGTTTCCCGAATAAGGCCCCGAAGAACTTGATCCATTCCGCCTTTCCAAGAGGGTGTTTCTCGGTCCAATCTGCATTATAGATCACCGGGATTCCCGCTTTTTGAATATTGTCAATCGTTTTATTCGAACCGTCAACGGCAAAGCTCACAACGATCTCGGGTTCAAGATCTATAAGTACTTCGGTGTTGATAGACTCGTTTTGACCTAATTCTGCGATCTTTCCTTCCGCAATGAGCTTACGGGCATTTTTAGATGAGATATAATCGAGATTTGGAAAGCCAATTAGCTTATCGGTCACGCCCAGCATATCCAGGGAAGGAATATGAGTTGTGGAAGTTACCACTATAGATTCTACGGGGTATTTAAGTACTTTATGGAATCCGGAGTCGTGCCAGCGCCTGTTGGTTTTTTGATCTTCTTCTTCACTCAACCCTTTTTTCTTCAGCTCGTAGGTAAACGATTCGTTAGAACCGGGCCAGGGGTTTTTTACCGTGAGGGTAATAAAATTATCGGCTTCATAAATTGAAAACCCTTCGGCATATTCAACGCTATTTGTACTAACTGTATCCCTCACAATGGAAGGAGAATTTTCGATCTCCTTACAGGAAAACATCATTAGTAGGAAAAGTGAAAATAAAATTAATCGCATGCCCAAAAATAACAGATTTATTACGTCTTCGTCTGAATTAAATCCTTAATTTCGTTTCGAATTTTGGTGAAGCACTTTATCCACAGGTGTTTCTTAAAAGGGAATTCGGTGAAAAACCGAAGCTGTTCCCGCAACTGTAAGCCGTCACAACACCATGTGATTGTGCCACTTCAAAACCACTGCCTGTAACAGGTGGGAAGGTAGCACAAAAGGCAAGCCAGGAGACCTGCCCAAATTCAGCTATTGTCGAACTTTCGGGATAAAGGTTTGGGCACTTCAGAAGTAAAATTTCTGAAGATCGTCGCAGGTAAACTGCATCTGTATTCCGTTTTAATTATTATTAAAATGAAACAATTTGTAATTGGATTACTCTTTTTGGGGTCGTTAACAACGCTTTGGTCCCAGGAAAGTGGAAAGGTAGAACAATTGGACAGCGTACTAATTGATACCAAATCGAGAATGAACGTTAAGAACAGCGGGAAAGTTGTGGCCAAAATAACATCCGATATGCTGGCACAGAACGAAGGCAGCTCCCTGGCAGAACTACTCAACGAACTAAGCGGTATTGAGATCAATGGAAATTTGAGCAATGAAGGTCAGAACCTGTCTTACTTCGTTCGTGGAGGTAGCAACAGGCAAGT
This sequence comes from uncultured Flavobacteriaceae bacterium, assembly GCA_905479745.1. Lineage (GTDB taxonomy): Bacteria > Bacteroidota > Bacteroidia > Flavobacteriales > Flavobacteriaceae > Pukyongia. Next base: position 6,533 of record CAJQNO010000091.1, read on the forward strand.
GGTGATCATGGTAGATGGCGTACAGCTAAATGATGCCTCCCAATTGGCTAACGATTTCGACCTGCGCCTGATAGACCTAAATAGGGTGGCGTCTGTAGAGGTGCTAAAAGGAGCCTCCAGTGTGCTATACGGAAGCGGAGCCGCAACTGCGGTGATCCATATCCGAACTAAAAAAAGTGGGAAGAAAGATGTTTCTGCTACGGTGACAAGTTCTATAGGCACCAATCAGTCTGCAGAGAACCAGGATTTTAATCCTTCCCTGATAGAGAGCCAGGTATCTGTAAACGGGAGCCCGGGGAAATTTTTCTACGCCCTTGATCTCTCTCATCGTTTTGCAGACGGGCTCTCGGCCATAGCCGCTCCGGAGGGTACAGAACCCTTTGAAAGTGATCTGTATAACCGGTTCAATACCCGGCTTAATGTGGGATATAATATAACGGAGAAGATACAGCTTAGTCAGTTTGTGGCAATTGATAAGTTTAAATCGGATTTTGATGATTTTAGTTATATGGATGCCGATTACCGCACGATCAGCCAACAGCTGCGCAGAGGCGGTAACTTTAAATGGACTTATAAAAACGGCTCTTTTGTGTTTAACGATTCGTATTCGTGGATAGAGCGGGAGATAGAATCTTCCTTCCCCGCTAAGTACGATAGCAAAGCCTATACCTTCGACACCTATTTCGATCACAGGTTGGGCAGTAATATTCACTTGGTAGCGGGGTTCAATGGAAATTTCAGTAGGATAAATTCGTATACCATACCCTTCGGGGGTGCGGCCTTCGAGCAGCAAACAGATTCTGAAGATGCAAATTTTAGCATACTCGATCCATATGTAAACGCTGTTTATGTTTCAGATTTTGGGTTTAATATAAATGCCGGCCTACGAGTAAATATTCATAGTGCTTACGACACCCATTTGGTATATCAGATCAATCCGTCTTACAGATTCGATATGGGCGAACATACGATCAAGTTATTGGGCTCTTACAGCACTGCTTATATAACTCCGTCGTTGTTTCAGTTATTCGACCCTATCTATGGAAACCAGGCGTTAATCCCTGAGGAAAACAGAACGATCGAGGGTGGAGTTACTTATGGCTTCGGAAATGATCTTAGCTTTAGTACAGTGTATTTTAACAGACGGGAAGAAAATTACGTTGACTTCGTAAATGTGGACCCCGAGAATTTCGTTTTTCAATATTGGAATAGCGATACCGAATTTAATGCGAGTGGTGTAGAAATAAATACTTCAGCAAAAATTTCAGAAAAATGGACACTGAATGCCAATTATACCAATACACAGGTAGATGAAAGGTTTTCTTTGCGAATCCCCGAACACAAGGTCAATGCCTCACTGCAGTTTCGCCTGAAGGAAGGGACGAATTTCCAATTGAAATATCTGTTCACCGGAGAGCGGGAAGATATATATTTTAACCCCGATACCTTTGAAAGCGAAAGTGTGACCCTGGATAGTTACGGCCTGATCGGGTTCAATTTTCGAACCCGGGTTAATGAGACGATAAGTTTATTTGCAGCTGTCTCCAATCTGCTGAATGAAGAATACGAAGAATTATACCGCTATCAGGCACGAGGCAGGAATGTGCGGGTAGGATTTAGTCTAGATCTTAACTAGTGGGTGTTTATTTCTCTGCGATCATTAGTTGGTACAGAGGAGAAGAAGCTTTGCTTTCGGAAACTTCTTCCAGCCCCGAACGATATGGCCTAACGGGTGAGGGAGATGGAAATATCTCTGCCAGGGCCGCCGCCAGCAGGGGTTCACTCATATCGCCCAGCTCACCGAGATTAGAATAATCTTCGTCCATGGCAACATCAGGCACAAGGCCATCCACAAAATCTGTCACTCCATTGGCATTCGCTGTCTTAAAGACTAACGGTAGCATAGCGTATGTATGATCGGGATTAGCAAGCGTTCTGCTAAAATCGGGAGACGGGGCATCGTACAGCAGGAATGATGCCTGAAATTTACCTGTGGTGGTCCCGCCCACTTGGATCACATCAATATACGGATCGAGGCCGTTGATCACCATTTCACTTGCAGAGGCAGTTCTTCCGGTGGTAATGATATAGACTCGGTTAAGATTTAAACTGTTTATGGCCTCCCCCGTAGAGATGGATTGGTTAAAGAGTCCGTCGCTGGCGTAGGCCGCTTGTCGGTCTTCGTTCCATTGTTCGGTATAAAAGATCTGGCCGTTAAACTGACCAGTAACCATACTGGCAAGATCGCTTGCCGTTTCTACCGAACCACCTCCGTTGTATCTCAGGTCGAGGATAACGTCTGTAACCCCGTCTGCCTGGAACTGAGCAAAAGCCGCATTGAGTTGCGGGTCGAAATCCCGTGTAAAACTGTTGTACATGAGATAGCCCACTTTCTGTCCCAGGATATCGAAGGTCCTGGTAACATAAACCGGATTTTCGGTGTATTCGGCCTTGGTTAACTGAACACTATCTCCGGTAGGAGTGATGGTGGTACCATCGAAAGTTGCCAACCCGAGAGTATAAGTGTCGGGTGTAAGCAATTCACTAAAATTATTTTCGGTGATCTGGGTACCATCCACGGTATTGAAGATCATACCTCTTGTGAGGCCTTTAGCGGCGGCATCTGTATTTGGAAGTACGTAGCGCACATATCCGAAGATATTAGAGGGATTGTTAGGGTAGCGTACCAGGCCGTATTCCATTCCGTTGGTGAGGGTAACACCAGCCAGGGCATTTTCCAATTCGATATAGTTATCTACCAGGATACTGAATCGATCCTGACCAGAGATAAGGAAATCGAACAGGATTTCGGGTGAATTGAAAGTGTTGAGAAAATCGTCCAGTGCCTGTTGGTTCGCAAAGGCATCGTTCGCCAGTTCGGGTGTATCTGCTTTATAAAGGTAAAAGAAATTGAGACCGCGATAGATGAAATTCTGAATATCCAGGGTAGAAGCTTCCTGAAGCACATCGTCATTATCTTTAAAACAGGAAGAAAGCAGGGTAGTGGCCGCTATAAGTAGGAGAATAATTTTCTTTTTCATGGGAAATTGTTTCAAAAGCTAACTTGTAAACTCCGAAAATAGGGACATTATTGCGAAAGTTCAACTAATTTGTAACAAAATTGGAGACCATTCGTCGAGATATAAGAACGGCATAGCAATTGCGAGTTCACTAACCAACAAAACAATGAAGCAAAAGGAGTTTTTATCTACTGTATTGCCTTTTAAAGATAAGCTGTATAGGCTGGCTAAGAGGCTCCTAGTGTCGAGTGATGAAGCTGAAGATGCCGTTCAGGAGATTTTTTTGAAATTATGGAATGGGAAGGAAAAGATAGGGAAATACAAGAACCCTGAGGCCTTTGCGATGACAATGACCAAGAACTATTGTCTGGATCGTTTAAAATCGAAGCAAGCCGGAAATATGAAGATCGTTCACAGCAATTTTCAGAATTCGGAGAATGTAGAGAAACAGGTAGAGGCGAATGATGGCGTGACCCATGTTTTTCAGATCATGGAAACCCTTCCGGAACAACAACGAATGATCCTTCAGCTAAGAGATGTAGAACAATACGAATATGCGGAGATAGCAGAGATGCTGGATCTAAATGAAACGGCCATACGGGTGGCATTATCCCGGGCGAGAAAAGCAATTAGAGAAGAAATGATAAAAAAGTACAACTATGGAATCAGCTAGAATTGAAAGGTTATTGGACGCTTATTTCGAGGGGAATACCACCCTGGCGGAAGAAGCAACCTTGAGAGACTATTTTACCAATGGGGAGGTAGCAGCACACCTGGAGCCAATGAAACCCATGTTTGAAGGATTTGTGAAGGCGAAGGAAGAAGTTTCGGCTACAGAGATAGCACTACCGCGATCCGGATCGAAGATAAACCCGTGGTGGTATAGTATAGCTGCGACTTTTCTGGTGGCCGTCACCGTAGGTAGTATCGTCTTTTCCAACTCGGGACTGTCTAAAGAAGAAGAGGAAGCACTGGCCGCCTTGAAACAAACCAGGGAAGCTATGATGATGCTATCGTCCAATTTGAACAAAGGCACCGAAAATGTGGCTTACCTGAATGAATTCACCAAAGGAACCTCAACCATCAGACATATTGAACAATTTACAGAAACCAAAAACAAAATATTAAAGTAATAAACCTTAAAAACAAGAAATAATGAAGAAGCTATTGATACTATTATTAGTGATAACTGTACCCTATATTGGTTATGCGCAGTTCGACTCTTACGAAGATGAAAAGGATGTTACCTCTGTGGTAGTGACCAAGAATATGTTTAAACTTCTGGCCGAGATCGACCTGGAATCGAACGACCCGGAAGTGAAAGACTACCTGGAACTTGTAAATAACCTGGATAATATAAAGATCTTTATCACAAACAATCCTGCCGTGGCAAAACGTATGTCTGCCGATGTGCAAAAGTATATTGGATCTGCCAAAGGACTAAACGAGCTTATGCGCGTGAAGGATGAAGGCAAGAATATTAAATTCTACTCCAAAGAAGGAAAAAGTGAGAGTTTTGTAAGTGAACTCCTTATGTTCATGGATGGAAATATAGACGGGAAAGACGGGACCATGATCATGAGCATCACCGGAAATATCGATCTGAAGAAGATCTCCAAGCTTACCAAGGACCTTAAAGTACCTGGAAGTGAAGAATTGAAGAACATCGATAAAAAACAATAAAATGGTAACCTTAGTAAGATTTTTAGTAGGAATAAGTGTGGCTGCCCTTGCGCTGGTAAGCTGTAACGACGGAACCTCCCTGCAACGTTACCTGGTAGATAAACAGGATGATGATAAATACGTGAAACTGGATATAGCCACCAGTCTTTTTGAAAGTGATGATGCCAATTTCACCGAAGAACAAAAAGAGATCCTAAGTACGATCAAGAAAGTAAATGTGGTAGCCTTCCCATTAAAAGGGGAAAATGCAGCAGATTACGAGACAGAGCGTGCCGAATTGGCTAAGATCCTGGACAACGAGAAGTATGTATTACTAGGGAAGGTAAATTCTAACGGCAGTAAAATGACCATGAAGTATCTGGGAGAAGAGGATGCAATCGATGAAGTGATCATCTTTGCTAGTGACGATACCAGAGGATTTGCCATATTCAGATTATTGGGAGACGATATGAAACCCGGACAAATGTTGAAATTGATGAACTCTATCAATAGCGGAGACCTCAATTTGAGTGCTTTGAGCGGAATAGGGGATATGTTCGAGGATGAATTTGACACTCAAAATACCGATACAGCTGATGAGATCACAAACATTATGGAAGAAATTTCCGACTAATGTTAAAGTTATGTAAGAAAAAGGCTCCATTAACGGAGCCTTTTTTGTTTTTAATCGAAAACGCGTTCTCAGTTTATTGATCCTTAGAACTTTGGATATAAATTTGAGTAGATGACGTTGGACGCACTTAATGTTATTTCCCCGCAATTAAGTCGTCCTCTCAACCAGAGACCTCACTAGATGAGATAGGTTGAAGAATATAGACTCCCCTCGGGGAGTCTTTTTTATATCCCGGTATAGTTGGACGGAGAGATAATTCTCAGTTCTTCTTTTATTTCTTCTGAAACGTTTAAGCTATTAATAAAGTCTCTAATAGAATCTCTTGTAATCGCCGTATTAGTACGAGTAAGCCCCTTTAAGGCTTCGTAGGGATTAGGATAACCTTCTCGCCTTAAGATGGTCTGAATGGCTTCTGCCACTACGGCCCAGTTATTTTCAAGGTCCTCCTTAAACTTACTTTCATTTAGAAGTAGTTTGTCAAGGCCTTTCAGGGTAGATTGAAATCCTATGATAGTATGGCCAAGGGGAACCCCTATATTGCGCAACACTGTACTGTCTGTAAGATCTCGCTGTAACCTGCTTATTGGCAGTTTTGCACTTAGATGCTCGAAAATTGCGTTAGCGATACCAAGATTACCCTCGCTATTCTCAAAATCGATAGGGTTTACTTTATGAGGCATGGCCGAGGAGCCTATCTCTCCTTTTTTTATTTTTTGTTTGAAGTAATCCATAGAAACATAGGTCCAGATATCGCGATCCAGATCTATGAGGATGGTATTGATACGCTTCAGGCAATCGAAGAGAGCAGCCATATGGTCGTAATGCTCGATCTGGGTGGTAGGGAACGAATGGTGTAGCCCCAGCCTTTCCTGTACAAATTGAGTTCCGAAAGCTTTCCAGTCTATAGTTGGATAGGCTACCTTATGCGCATTGAAATTACCCGTAGCACCACCAAATTTGGCTGCACTTTTAATATCGTTGAGCAGATCGAACTGCTCTTCCAGCCTTACCACAAATACATCGATCTCCTTTCCCAGACGAGTTGGGGAGGCCGGCTGTCCGTGCGTTCGGGCAAGCATAGGCACATCCTTCCATTGGGTGGCGAGTTCTTTCAGTTTATCCTTTAGTTTGAAGAATCCCGGCACATATACATCGTTCATGGCATCCTTTAAAGAAAGCGGAATTGCCGTATTATTGATATCCTGGGATGTAAGCCCAAAATGTATGAACTCCTTGAATTTTTCAAGTCCGAGTGAATCGAACTCCTCTTTTATAAAATATTCTACCGCTTTTACATCGTGATTGGTCACCTTTTCCGTCTCTTTGATCCGCTGGGCATCTTCCGAAGAAAATTCGGTATAAAGCTTTCTTAACGTATCGAACAGGGTCGTATCAAAATCTGCCAGCTGCGGAAGCGGTAATTCAACCAGGGCAATAAAATACTCGATCTCTACCTGGACTCTGTAACGGATAAGAGCCTCTTCGGAAAAGAAAGGTACAAGAGATTTGGTCTTGGCCGCATAACGTCCGTCGATGGGAGAAATAGCCTGTAATGAGCGGGATGACATAACTTAGTGTATTAAAGGTGCAAAGATACATTTTCTTGATGGATTTTAAAGGAGCTGCCTGGTCCGTTTTGCTAAAGTGAGGCTGTGAAATTGCGTGGCAACTCGGTTTACTGGATCTACTCGAAGAATATAAAAAGTGGTTAAAAGTTTATCACTACTTATGGTTCGGGCATTACCTATGTTTTGCGATCTGCTGAAGGATTTTCTTTGCCCGAGATTTGTAGCCTGCACTTCCGGTATGAATGTTAGTTTGCAGGATCTCACTAAGCTCCGGATGGATCCAGTGGAATTCGGTACCCAAATGATACAGGCAGGTCATGGCGCGTACCTGGCAGGCAACTTTTTGATCGGTTATAAGCCAGTCGAAGGCACATTCGGTGAGGGTGTTTTTATATTCTCTTCTGAAATGCTCCTTAATTACCGGTTCCTGCTTTTTATAATACTGAATGCAGAGGATCTCGCAAACATGAGCCATGGGTCTAAGGACCTGGTCCATTTTTACCGAAGGTAATTTACCGAAGAAATACTCAAAGTTAGGATATAGTAATGTGGGATCTTCCAAAAATACGAACTCGAAGGCCCAGGCTGCTTTATAGGCAAGCTCGGTTGGATCTTCGAAGCATATCGTTAGTAATTGGGGAAAAGTGTGCGGGTGATCCAGAACCCATTGGGCGGCCTTCAGCCTGTTCTCGCGATAGGCTTTTTGATAATTTAACTGGGTGACGAGTTCAGGATGCACCATCATAAATGCCTTTGATGGATCATTTCGATCACCTTGGGTACGCCCGAGGTGGCTGTTTCGGCTAGCACGGTAACCCCATCCGAATTATCGATTGCCGGATTTGGATCTACAAAATAAACTGAAGAATTTCTGTTGGCGTACTGTAGCAATCCTGCCGCAGGATATACCTGCATGGAAGTCCCAACGATAATGATGATATCCGATACCTGCACCAGGTCGATGGCAGTTTCCATAAGAGGAACGGCCTCACCAAACCATACAATATGTGGCCGCAGCTGGTGATTGTGTTCACATAGGTCACCCAGTTTAAGATCGTCCCGCCAGTCCATTACCAGGTCTTCATCGAATGTACTTCTTACCTTTAGAAGCTCACCGTGTAAATGCAAAACACGTTTGCTGCCGGCTCTTTCGTGAAGATCATCCACGTTCTGAGTGATTATATCCACTTTGAAATTTTGCTCCAGATCGGCCAGGGCGTAATGGGCCGTATTGGGTTCAACCTGCAACAATTGTCTACGTCTTTGGTTATAGAAATCCAGGACCAATTCGGGATTACGCTTAAAACCCTGAGGTGAGGCTACCTGCATTACGTCGTGACCTTCCCAGAGGCCGTTGCTATCCCTGAAAGTCTTCAGGCCGCTTTCGGCGCTCATCCCTGCTCCGGTTAATACTGCTATTCTCATGCTTTAAAAGTAGCAGAAATTAAGTTTTTACAGAAAAAAATTATCTTAGCCCAAACAACCTTTTCTTTGGATCAAGATCTTTTCGAATACCTGCAATCTTATCTTACCGATAGGCGTAAACAACTTTTTAAAGAAGTATTGGCCCAGCGTACCAGGCATTTCACGGTAGTTACGGAGGATGTGTATCAACTCCACAATACCAGTGCGGTAATGAGATCCTGTGATGTTTTCGGAATCCAGGATCTGCATGTGGTGGAAGAACTGGAAGGTAAGCGTGTTGATAAGGAAATAGCCATGGGTGCACAGAAATGGGTAAGTCTCCATCGGTACAATACTATCGAATCCTGTATGCAAACCCTTCGGAAGAATGGTTATAAAATTATAGCGACCACACCCCATAACGATTCTACCATGTTACAGGACCTCGACGTGCATCCAAGGACTGCCTTTTTCTTCGGAAAAGAAGATAAAGGGTTAAGCGATTCCGTAATTGACAATGCCGATGGTTTTTTAAAGATCCCAATGTATGGTTTCACCGAAAGCCTTAATATTTCTGTGTCGGCAGCAATTGTACTGCAAGATGTGGTGTCACGGGCTCGCAATCAAGGGGTGGATTGGCAGCTTTCAGAAAAAGAAAAGCAAGAGCTGGAACTTGAATGGACCAAGCGAAGTATAAAAAGTGTAGATGAGATAATAAAACGATATAAAGCGAACAAAAATTCGTAAATTTCAAGTCCTAACCAAAGAACCTTTGTTATGTATATCTTCTTAAGCATTCTCGGGGTCGTATTGGCCATTATTATTATCCTCATCCTTGTAGCACCGTTAAAGTATCACATCAACCGGTCGATCGTTATAGAAAGACCCTTGCCGGAGGTGTTTGAGTACCTCAGGTATGTAAAGAACCAGGACCACTGGTCTCCCTGGAAAAAGAAAGATCCGGATATGAAACAATCCTTTACCGGCGAAGATGGTACAGTGGGATTTGTCTCCAGTTGGGAGGGAAATAAGGAAGTTGGAAGCGGAGAACAGGAGATCGTAAAGATCACAGAGAATAAGCGCCTGGATACAGAGTTGAGGTTTTTTAAACCGTGGAAGTCGGAAAGTGATGCCTATATGGAAGTGGATGAAGTTGATGGAGGAACGCGTGTTACCTGGGGATTTTCGGGGGTAAACAAACGGCCTTATAACGTGATGATGATGTTCTACAATATGGACAAGGCTGTGGGTAAGGATTTTGAGGAAGGACTTACAGATCTTAAGCAGATCCTCGAATCCTGATTAGGGAGTTAGATAGTAACACAATAACAATATAATTTTTTAGGAATGAACCACAACACCTTTGCCTGGATAGAGATTCCCGTTAGTGATATGGACAGAGCGGTGAAATTCTATGAAGAAGTATTAAAAGTTAAGTTACAGCAGGTTAATTTTGGAGGGCTGAAAATGGCCTGGTTCCCGAATAAGGAAAATGCGCCCGGGGCTACAGGTACCCTGATCAAGCAAGAATCTTATATTCCTAGTGAGGAAGGTGCGCTGGTATATATCTATAGCGAGGACGTGCAGCAGGAGTTGGATAGAGTAGAAGCAGCCGGTGGAAGGATCTACCAGCCCAAGACCCAGATCTCTCCGGAGCACGGCTATATGGGAGTGTTTATCGATTCGGAAGGAAACAGGGTTGCGTTACATTCGCAGGCCTGAGGGTCTACAAACTGTATTGAATGAATTGAACACCTAGTACCTCAAGCACCATTCCCAAAACCCGATCTATTCGTGAAACTTGTCTTTGCTACCCACAATCAGAATAAATTCATCGAAGTAAAAGCCTTACTTCCCGGCCATATTGAACTGCTAAGTTTGAACGATATAGGATGTCACGAAGATATACCTGAAACCGCAGAGACCATTGCCGAGAACGCCATACAGAAGGTAGAATATGTAAAACTTCACTATGGGATGGATTGCTTTGCCGACGATACCGGGCTAGAAGTAGCCGCTCTCAATAATGCTCCGGGCGTGTATAGTGCACGGTATGCCGGCCCGGGGAAGGATGCAAAGGCCAATATGGAGAAGCTATTAGGTGAGCTGAAAGACAAGAAGGATCGTACAGCAAGGTTTAAAACAGTAATAGCACTCACACTCAACAACAAACCCGTATTGTTTCAGGGAATATGTAATGGGGTGATAACGCACGAAACTCGAGGGGAAAAGGGTTTTGGTTACGACCCTATATTTCAGCCGGAAGGCTATACCCAGACCTTTGCCGAAATGCCGCTTTCATTAAAGAGTGAGATAGGCCATAGGGGGAAGGCTATGCGGCAGCTAATCGATTACCTGAAGGAGTGAAATAGTTGCTCTTAAAAAAACATTCGTCCATAAATTCGGTCTCTTACATTAATTAAGATTATATTTGCCGCCGATTCCTCAGGGTGAGGAAGCGTTGCAATCGAAGCATGGGGTTTTATCTGTCGTTAGCTTCCACACAACGCACTAACAGGTAAAACATTTTTATGCCAACATTTCAATCGTTAGGATTGAAGGAACAATTCCTTCAAGCCATATCCGACATGGGTTTTGAAACCCCTTCGGAAGTTCAGGAAAAAACAATTCCAATTCTCATCGAACGAGAGACCGACATGGTCTCACTAGCACAAACAGGTACAGGGAAGACAGCAGCATTCGGATTTCCGATGCTTCAGAAGATAAATGCCGAAAGCCGTACCACCCAGGGACTCATCCTGTCTCCAACCCGGGAACTCTGTATGCAGATCACCAATGAGTTAATAGCCTACGGCAAGTACGTTAAAGGCCTCAATATTGTAGCTATTTACGGTGGTGCCAGCATTTCAGACCAGGCCCGCAAGATCAAGAAAGGCGCTCAGATCATCGTGGCTACTCCGGGAAGGATGAAGGATATGATAGGTCGAGGGATGATCGATATTTCGAAAATAGAATATTGTGTTCTCGACGAAGCCGACGAAATGCTCAATATGGGCTTTTACGAGGATATAACCGAAATACTTTCCCATTCTCCATCCGATAAAAGTACCTGGCTCTTTAGTGCTACCATGCCCAAAGAAGTTGCTACCATCGCAAGAAAATTCATGCATACGCCTATTGAGATCTCTGTTGGAACCAAGAATGTTGGTGCAGACAGCGTTTCGCATGAGTTCTATATGGTTAACGCCAGGGACCGTTACGCGGCCCTGAAAAGACTGGCCGACGCCAATCCGGATATATTTTCGGTGGTGTTTTGCCGTACTAAAAGGGATACTCAGAAAGTGGCCGAGAAGTTAATAGAAGACGGTTATAATGCCGCCGCACTGCATGGAGATCTGAGTCAGAATCAACGCGACCTCGTTATGAAGTCCTTCCGCACTCGCCAAATTCAGATGTTGGTTGCCACCGATGTGGCCGCGAGGGGAATAGACGTGGACGATATTACCCACGTGATCAATTACCAGCTACCCGATGAGATCGAGACCTACACTCACCGAAGTGGGCGTACCGGCCGAGCAGGGAAAAGCGGGGTATCTATGGTGATCATCTCTAAAAGTGAGTCTCGAAAGATAAAGGCCATAGAGAAGATCATTCAGAAACAATTTACACAGAAGGAGCTTCCTTCGGGCATGGAGATCTGTGAAAAGCAATTATTCCATCTGGCCAGCAGCATCAAGGACACGGAGGTTAATCACGATATCGATCCGTATTTGGATGGAATCAATGAAGTATTGACCGAATTCAGCAAAGAAGAACTTATTAAGAAAGTTTTCTCCGTAGAATTTACCCGTTTCTATAACTACTACAAGAACTCTAAAGACCTCAATGTGGCCGCCGGAGATACCAGTATGGGATCTGACGGCCCTAGTATCCGTTTCTTTATCAACCTTGGCGCCAAAGATGATTTCGATTGGATGTCGCTGAAGGATTTCCTTCGCGACCTGCTCCAGTTAGGCAAGGACGACCTATACAAAGTAGATGTTATGGATAGTTTTTCTTTCTTCAATGTGGAAGAAAAGCATAAGGAACTGGTTTTGCACGCCTTCGAATCGTTTAAACTAAATGGCAGACAGATCACTGTCGAGATATCGAAAGACGGCCGAAGAAAAGGTGGCGGACGGTCCGGGAGAAGCGGGAAGCGCGACTTTAAGAAAAAGGGTAAATCCTTTGGAGGAGACAAACCAAAATTTAAAGGGAAAAGCAGACGCAAGAATCAACGACCGAACGATAAAGGTACGGGTGGCCGTAGGAGAAGACGTTAAGTAAGTCTTAAATTTAGGGGTGTTAATGCAACTTTGGGGTGATTTTAACGTCTATTTATGTACATTTACATCTTCAAAGCTATGAAGAGAATATTATTCCTACTACTTGTATTTACATGCGCCTTAGCGTATTCGCAGGACGATGCCGAAATTAATGGTACCGTTTTAAACGATGCTACCGATCAGCCGCTTGAAAATGTGAACATCGTTAACCTTAATAGCGTAAAAGGCGCCAGTACAGACCATCAGGGGAAGTTTAAAATTCGAGCCAGCGTTAATGATACCTTATACTTTAGTTATCTCGGTTTTAAATCCATTCGGGTTCGGGTAACCAACGACTGGTTGAAATACGGGGACATCAAAGTGAAGATGACCGAGCTGGGGATAGCCCTTGAAGAAGTGGTTGTAAGGCCGGTTCAATTAACAGGTTATGTGGAAGTGGATGCGAGACTTATCCCTATCTACGATAACTATCGTTACCGCATTTCAGGCCTAAATACAGGTTACGAAGGAGGTGAGACCAAACCGGGAGCCGTAAGCAGTGTGTTAAGCTCTATCTTCAATCCGGCCGATTTTCTCTATAATATCTTCGGAAAGAAACCCAAACAGATGCGTAAGCTGCGGCAGATGAAGGAAGACGACGAGATACGTAATCTGCTTGCAGGAAAGTATGACCGCGAAACCTTGATGGCGGTCCTGCAGCTGGAACGTGTTGATATTGATGAGATCGTGAATAGATGTAATTACTCTGCCGACTTCATTAAAACTGCCAGTGATCTTCAAATACTGGATGCGATCAGCGAGTGCTACGAGGAGTATAAAGTGCTGAACCGTAAAAAAGGAAAAGGATAAAAACCGTTCCTTCGGAATACTTTCATCTAATTATCTTACTTTTAAATCATGATGATCTGCCGTGAATATGCATGATTTAGTAAAAAGTCAGAACGAATTCTTCAATTCGGGCGTTACCCGTGATATAACTTTCAGAAAAAAACAACTTCGGAAGCTAAAGTCCTTACTCAAGGCTCATGAAAAGGAGCTTTGTACGGCCATCCACAGCGATTTCCGAAAATCGGAATTTATAACCCTCGCCACCGAATTTTCCCTAATCTATACCGATATAGGCCTTGCGTTGAAGAACCTGGACACCTGGGCAGAACGAAAATCGATTCCTACCAACCTAGTTAATTTCCCTGCCCGCAGTTATGTTTTGGCCGAACCGCTGGGCGTTAGCCTGATCATAGGGCCGTGGAATTATCCCTACTTATTATCGCTCGCACCTACGGTAGCTGCTATCGCCGCCGGCTGTACCGTGATCCTGAAACCAAGTGAGTTAACGAGAAGCACCAGCGCAGCTATAGCGCGGCTTATAAACAATAATTTCGACCCCGGCTTTTTAAAAGTGGTTGAAGGGGGCGTACCCGAAACCCAGGAGCTATTAAAGAATAAATTCGACAAGATATTCTTTACCGGGAGTCCGCGGGTAGGAAAGATAATCTACCAGGCGGCCGCCGAACACATAACACCCGTCACACTCGAATTGGGCGGCAAATGCCCGGCTTTCGTTACTGCAGATTGCAACTTGAAGATGGTGGTAAAACGACTTATCTGGGCGAAGTTTATTAACTCCGGACAGACATGCAATTCGCCGGATTATGTGATGGTGGAGGAAAAGATCAGGGAACGCTTTTTAAAACAATGTGTAGAAGAAATTGAGAAACGCGCCTATAGTGTGGAAAATGAGAATTACTCCCAGATCATCAACCAAACTCATCTTGAAAGGCTGGAAGCACTTATAGATCCCGCAAAGGTCTATTACGGAGGAAAGGTAGATAAGGATGCGCGAACCGTAGAACCCACCATTCTTGTTGATGTGAGTTTTAATGATAAGGTGATGGAAGAAGAGAT
>CAJQNO010000092.1 GCA_905479745.1 uncultured Flavobacteriaceae bacterium
GATACCTTATACCGATCTGGATACGGCTATCGAGCAGGTAAGATCTTTGCCAAAACCATTGGCCTGCTATGTTTTCTCCAATAATTCGGAAGAACGGAAGAAGGTAATGCAGGAGATCTCCTTTGGATGCGGGGCCGAGAACGAAGCTGTTATGCAAATTACAAATCGCAGGTTACCATTTGGTGGAGTTGGGTTAAGTGGAATAGGGAAGTATAATGGAGAAGCGGGATTTGGAGAATTTTCGAATTACAAGAGTATACTGCGCAAAACCACTCACTTTGAGTTGAGCTTAAAATACCATCCGTTAACTAAAATGAAGTTATGGTGGATACGTACTTTCTTTAAATTTTAATTTTTTCGGAAACACTGTCCCCTTTTACATCCCGGGCTTCGTCTTTTAGGTAAACGTATTTGTTAACCAATAAAAACAAAAATTATGAAAGAATTTATGATGATCTTTATCGGAGCCGATTACGGAGACCTTGGCTTATCACAGGACGAAGTACAAGCCCGTATGGGTAAATGGTTTGCCTGGGGGCAGAAAATGGAAGAATCCGGCATTCTGCGAGGCGGAAATGCATTGCACTCTACCGCCCGAAGAATTTCCGGGGCTAACAGAACAGTAACAGACCTCACCTCTGCGGAGATCAAGGAGATCGTGGGCGGTTATTACCTGGTGGCTGCCAACAATGTCGATGAGGTGGCAGATGTAGCACAGGATTTCCCGGACTACGACCTGGGCGGAACCGTTGAAATTCGAGAGGTAATCGTTTTCGATAGGTAATGGAACAAAAAATGCTGGACCATCTTTTCAGGCATCACTATGGGAAGATGGTCTCTGTTTTAATACGAATATTCGGGCTGAGACATCTGGAAACCATCGAAGATGCGATCCAGGATACCTTTATCAAGGCAATGTCTGCCTGGAGGGTTCAGAAACCAGATAACCCCGAAGCCTGGCTTACTGCTGCGGCCAAGAACAGGGTGCTGGATATCTTCAGAAAATTAAAAGCCGAAAAACAGCGAATCCCAAATGTAACTACAGGGACACAGGCCATCGCCATCAACGATCTCTTTCTGGATACAGAGATCGAGGACAGTGTGTTACGTATGATCTTTACAGCCTGTCACCCAAAATTATCGGCAACAGATCGCATCGCCTTTGCACTTAAAACCATTTCGGGTTTTACAACCAAAGAAATAGCCTCGGCAGTACTTACCAAAGAAGATACGATCAAAAAACGATTGAGTCGCGCCCGCAAGGTGATAAGCAGGGAGAATATAACTTTTGAGATCCCACTGGGTGAGGAACTCGTGGAGCGGCTGGACAGTGTACACGAAGTGCTCTACCTTATTTTTAACGAAGGGTTTCATTCTAATCGCACCGATATCCTTGTTAGGAAGGAGCTGTGTGGCGAGGCCATGCGCCTATGCAAAATGGTGCTGAAGAATAAAAAAACACGAAACGACGATGGATACGCCCTGTTTGCGTTGATGTGTTTTCATGCGGCCAGACTGGACAGTAAGATGAATGATAAGGGTGAGATCATCGACTTGCCCAACCAGGATAGATCCCTGTGGTATTTTCCGCTTATCAGGCTGGGAAATGAAGCGATGAACCAGGCGGTGATCAATAATTGTTTCTCGCATTACCACTACGAAGCCTCCATCGCCGCCGAGCATTTAAAAGCGCCGTCTTTCGAGACTACCAATTGGCGCAGTATTTTAAAATGGTACCGACAAATGTACCAGTTACGCCCCGATCCCATGACCGCACTCAACATGGCCCTGGTTCATTTACAGTTGGGAGAATTGCAGGCCGCTGAGGCTTTGTTCAGGAAGATCGAACCCGCTTCGCTGGAGCAGCGCTCGTATTTGTACTACGGCACCATGGCCGAATACTACCTTATGCGCAATGAGATCCAACAAGCCCTGTCCTGCCTGGAGCTGGCGCTAGGTACTGTTAAGAATGAGTCTGAAAAGCAGTATCTGTTTCAGAAAAAAGAAAAAATAAAGCAACAGCTTAACGATGGTGGTAAGGCTCGTTCCGAAGGATCGTAAAACCACGGTATAGCTGTTCGATGAAGAACAACCGCACCATTTGATGTGAGAAGGTCATCCTGGAAAGAGAGATCTTACCATTTGCACGGGCGTAGACTTCCTCGCTAAAACCGTAGGGCCCACCAATTAGGAAAACCAGGTTTTTAATTCCACTGTTCATTTGTTTCTGAAGCATAGCCGAAAACTCCACCGAGCTGTAGGCCTTCCCCTTTTCGTCCAGCAGTATAAGTCTGTCTGCGCTCTGAACTCTTTTTAGCAAGGCGACACCCTCTTGTTGTTTCTGTTGAGCTTCACTTAAATTCTTACTGTTTTTTATATCGGGAATAAGCTCGAAGGTGAAAGAGACGTAGTGAGAGAGACGGCGCTGGTATTCGTCGATAAGCGATTGCAGATCCCCGGAGTCGGTCTTTCCTATTGCGAGCAGACTAATATTCATTTCAGACGGTTAAATTTAAATCTCTGAAGACAAAGGTAGTATTTCCTATGAGCTTCTTGGTTCGTACTTCTTTTAGTATTTTAGCTGAAAGAATTCGTGACATGATTACTAAAAAACAATTCAATAAGGAAATAGACCTTATCATCGCCAATGCTATACGGGAAGATGTAGGGGACGGCGACCACAGTTCGCTGGCCTGTATTCCCGAAGATGCGGAAGGTTCTGCCAAGCTATTGGTAAAAGATGAAGGGATCATAGCGGGAGTGGATTTTGCACGGCAGGTATTCGAATTTGTGGATACTGGCCTTAAAATGGATGTTAAGATCCCGGATGGTTCCAGGGTAAAGCACGGAGATGTTTGTTTTTATGTTTCGGGAAGTTCGCAATCCATTTTAAAAGCAGAACGACTGGTACTAAATGCCATGCAGCGCATGAGCGCCATTGCTACCAAGACGAATCAATATGTAAAATTGCTGGAAGGAACCGGGACCCAGATCCTGGATACCCGAAAGACCACGCCGGGGATCAGGGCGCTGGAAAAATGGGCTGTGGTAATTGGTGGAGGAAAGAATCACCGTTTTGCCTTGTATGATATGATCATGCTGAAAGACAATCATATCGATTTCTGCGGTGGTATAGCCAAGGCCATAGAAGCAACCAAAAAGTATTTAAAAGCCCAGAAATTGAACCTCAAGATCATTTGTGAGGCGCGTAACCTGGATGAGATCGAGCAAATTCTGGAAGCCGGAGGTGTGTATCGTATCCTGATCGATAATTTCAACTATGAGGATACCAAAAAAGCGGTGGCCATGATAGGAGATAAATGTCTCACCGAATCCAGCGGTGGAATTACCCTGGAAACTGTTAGAAAATATGCCGAATGTGGCGTAGATTATATTTCAAGTGGGGCTTTAACACATTCGGTTTATAATATGGATCTCAGTTTAAAAGCTGTATAAATGAGTTCGGAGACCGAAGAGAAGTTGCTTGCTATACCCGTGGTGAACATTTTCGTTCGGGTGTTGAAAAAAATTATCCTGCCCGGGTTCAACGGACTGTCGTTGTACGACCTGTTGGAGATCTACATTACAGGAATCATTAGAGGTACCTTTTCATCGCGTGCCAGTTCTATTGCCTATAGCTTTTTTATCGCCATTTTCCCTTTTCTTTTATTTATTCTGAATTTGATCTCCTATATACAGGTGGAAGGCTTTCAGCAACGCTTCCTTGTATTTATTGAAGAATTGTTACCGCCACAAACCCAGGAGTTCTTCTATCCAGTAATTGAAGACATTGCGCTCAACCAGCGTACCGGATTAACCTATTTTGTATTGTTCTTATCACTCTTCCTGGCTGCCAACGGGGTGAATGCCATCTTTACCGCCTTCGAAGGCTCCTTTAATGTTACCATGAACAGGGCGTTCTTCAGGCAGTATTTTGTGGCGCTTATCGTGGCGATCTGCCTTTCGGTATTGATGCTGGCAACGGTTGCGGTGATCTTATATGGCGAATTTATCATCAATGAACTGAAGGGACGCGCCTATATTTCGGATGATATCCTGTTGATCAATATTTTCCAGGTGACCGTATTTGTGGGGATGGTCTATGTGATAACCTCCGGCCTGTATCATTTTGGGGTGAAAGAAGGGCGGCAGACCCGATTTTTCTCCATTGGCGCACTAATGACCACCCTGTTATTTATGCTTACAACCTACTTATTTGGGATATATATCAACAATTTTTCAAGTTATAATGAGTTATACGGTTCTATAGGGGCTTTGATGATCATGTTGTTCTATATATGGATCAATTCTAACCTCTTGTTGCTGGGCTTC
>CAJQNO010000093.1 GCA_905479745.1 uncultured Flavobacteriaceae bacterium
GGAAGGTAACTGTCCGTCTGCAATAGAAAACGCCACGGCACGTACGTGATCTGCAATAACGCGAATAGCTATATCGGTTTTTTCATCTTTGCCATAGTGGGTTTTGGTGACAGTCTCGATTTCCCTGATCAATGGGGTAAAGACATCGGTGTCGTAATTACTTTGCTTGTCCTGCAGGACCATACAGAGTCGTTCAAAACCCATCCCTGTATCCACATGTCTGGCCGGTAATTTTTCCAGGCTCCCATCTGCTTTTCTATTGAATTGCATGAACACCAGATTCCAGATCTCAACTACCTGCGGATGGTCCTGGTTTACCAGATCTGCCCCCGGAATTTTTGCCCGATCTTCGGCCGAGCGTATATCCACATGGATCTCGCTACAGGGGCCACATGGACCCTGATCTCCCATTTCCCAGAAATTATCGTGCTTAGAGCCGTTTAATATCCTGTCTTCTGCAATGAGTTGTTTCCAATGATCGTAGGCTTCCTGATCGCGTTCCAGGCCTTCAGCTTTATCGCCTTCGAAAATGGTAACGTATAATTTGTCCTTATCAATACCTAATACTTCGGTGAGCAGTTCCCAGGCCCAACCTATAGCTTCTTTCTTAAAATAATTCCCGAAGCTCCAGTTCCCTAACATCTCGAACATGGTATGATGATAGGTATCCATCCCCACCTCTTCCAGATCGTTGTGTTTTCCGCTAACCCTAAGGCATTTTTGGGTATCGGCGATACGTTCGCTTTTGGGGGTGCTGTTTCCTAGAAAGTATTCCTTAAATTGATTCATTCCCGCATTGGTAAACATCAGTGTTGGGTCGTCCTTGATCACCATAGGTGCCGAAGGAACGATCTCATGCGATTTAGATTGGAAAAAGTCTAAAAACTTAGAACGGATCTCACTGGATTTCATGCGATGTAATTTTGGCCGTGGTAGTAGATTATTTCTATCAGCAAAACAATTTCTATATTTGCAAAACGTTAGGTAAAAGTTAGCACTACCCTTCAACGAGCAAAAATAAGTTTTTTTAACGTATGTCTAAGGTTAAATATTACTACGATAGTGAAACTCTGTCCTATCGAAAAATAGAAAGTAAAAAAGGACGTAAACTTGGTATTATTCTACTAAGTATACTGGGGATGTTCTTAAGTGGATTTCTATTGTTGCTCATTTATATCAATTTACCTTATGTAGAGACTCCCAAAGAGAAGGAACTTAAGCGCGAACTGGCTAATATGAACCTTCAATACGAGTTGTTGAATAAGAAGATGGAGCAGGCGGAACTGGTTCTTGGACAAATAGCCGATAGAGACAATAATTTATACCGGGTGTATTTCGAGGCTAATCCTATTCCCGAAGAACAGCGGAAAGCAGGTTTTGGTGGTATCAACCGGTACAAGGACCTGGAAGGGTTCGACAATTCTAAACTCATTATCGCAACCAGCAAACGACTGGATGTACTCACTAAACAAATTGTAGTTCAATCGCGATCCCTGGACGAGATCGCCAAAATGGCTGAAGAAAAAGAAGAATTATTGGCTGCGATCCCAGCCATACAACCTGTGAAGAATGAAGATCTAACGAGGGTAGCCTCTGGTTTTGGTTATAGAACCGACCCCTTTACAAAAGCTCGTAAATTTCACTGGGGAATGGATTTTACCGCAAGACGCGGAACTCCTGTTTATGCTTCGGGTGATGGGATCGTGAGTAGAGCAGACAATACTGCGACGGGTTATGGAAAACACATTCGGATTGATCACGGATACGGTTATGAGAGTTTGTATGCGCATCTATTCGACTACAACGTACGTAAAGGACAGCGAGTTAAACGTGGTGACCTTATAGGTTTTGTGGGAAGTACAGGGCGAAGTGAAGCACCTCATTTACATTACGAGATCTTTAAAGATAACGAACGCATCAACCCGATCAATTTCTATTACGGTAACCTTACTCCTGAGGAATTTGCGATCATGTTGCAAAATGCTCAACAGGAAAATCAATCTCTGGACTAATGCATGTAGAATTGCCCGAAAAACGTTATTACGGTATTGGCGAGGTCGCCAGGGCATTCGATGTTAATACTTCACTATTGCGATTCTGGGAAAAGGAGTTCGATGTGTTGCAGCCAAAGAAAAATGCCAAGGGAAACCGTAAGTTCACTCAGGAGGATATTAAGAATCTAGAACTTATCTATCATCTGGTAAAAGAGCGCGGTTTCACCCTAGAAGGCGCTAAGATCCATCTAAAAGAAAACCGAAAGAAATCCTTAGACAACTTTCAGATAATTCGTAAATTAGAGTCTGTTAAAGCCGAGCTACTTAAAATTAAAGACCAACTCTAAACCCGGAAGAACATGAAAAAATGGCTACCCGTGATCGTTATTGTGGGGCTCCTCGCTATAGGGGGTTTCTACCTTATGAATCTCAATAACTCCCTTGTCGAATTAAACGAAGGTGTATCTGCTCAATGGGGTAATGTGGAAAGTTCGTATCAGAGGCGAGCCGACCTAATTCCTAATATTGTGAACACTGCCAAAGGCTATGCCGAATTTGAACAGGAAACCCTAATAAAAGTCACAGAGGCTCGAAGTAAGGCTACTTCGGTGACCATCGACCCTTCTAATATCACCCAGGAACAATTGCAACAGTTTCAGGAAGTGCAAAGCGGTTTAACCTCTGCCCTTGCCCGACTACTGGCAGTTTTCGAGCGATATCCAGATCTGAAGGCCAACGAAAATTTCAAGGAACTCATCAACAAACTCGAACGCACGGAGAACAGGATCAATGTGGAACGAAATCGATATAACGAAATGGCCCGTCCCTATAACACCCGGATCAAGAAATTTCCAGCCTCCATGTTTGCGGGGATGCTGGGATTTGAAGAACACGCATACTTTGAAGCGAAGGAAGGTTCGGAAGAGGCTCCGGTTGTAGAATTTTAACCAGTAAGTTAGATGTCTAAATTAGAAGATTTCCTCAGTGCTGAGGAAGAAGCAGCGATCATCGAAGCCATTCGATCGGCAGAAAAGAATACCTCAGGAGAAATTCGGGTTCACCTCGAGGCACATTCAGAAATTGATGCCTTTGAGAGAGCCGCCGAAGTATTCGATTTTCTACATATGAACAACACAAAGTTAAGCAATGGCGTGCTTATCTACGTCGCCGTGGAAGATCGAACGCTAGTGATCATGGGCGACCAGGGTATTAACGATGTTGTTCCTCCGGGTTTTTGGGAATCCACCAAGGATGTGATCATAGATCAGTTTAAATCCGGAAACGTGAAACAAGGCCTGGTTGATGGTATACTCATGGCCGGAGAACAACTGAAGATGTATTTTCCACACGGTGGTAACGACAAAAATGAGCTCCCGGATAAAATTTCGGTAGGATAGATGCTAACGACCTTAAAGAAATATTCTAGATACTTATTTTTTTTATCAGTTCTTTTTGTTTCTGAAACTGTCGTTTCTCAGTTCGATATCCCCGAAATTCCTCCAAATTCTAAACAAACAGCGGTATACGACTATATCGAGCTACTTAGCGACAGCGAGCGAAGTTCCCTGGGAACGAAACTCGTTAATTATGCCGACACTACCTCAACTCAGATCGTGGTAGTGATCATTAGTACCACCAAAGGGGAGGATATTTCGCTTCTCGGCGCCAAATGGGGCCATAAATGGGGTATTGGGCAGGCCGATACCGACAATGGAATTTTGATCCTCCTGGCAAAAGACGACCGCACCGTCGATATCAACACAGGTTACGGGATCGAATACCGCATTACCGATCGAATGGCCGAAAGGATCATT
>CAJQNO010000094.1 GCA_905479745.1 uncultured Flavobacteriaceae bacterium
GATCCTGTTTATTTCACTGGCTAATCTTAATAATAAGCGTAGGGATCTTAAAACTGGAACTAACAACCCCTTGCGATATTTAAGGTATCCACCTTGATTTACGATGATTAAGGGGATTTTTTCCAGGGTGCAACTGGGTTCGATAACAAACTGTAGGTTCGCGCTGGTGTTGAAATCTTCTGTGGTGTTTCTTTTTACCTTCTGAACATACCGAGTTTGCTTTCTAACCACCTTCACATTACCATCCATAAAGACGTGCGGGTCCATTTCTTCAACGGCATTCGGGATTTCAACCATTTCTTCCATAAAGGTGAGATGGTTCGTATCATCATAATTAACCGATAATTTACCCTTAAAGTCTCGCTTTTCATTTGGAGAAACAAAAAAGGAATCGTTGTTTAATTTCATATTGATAACCAGTTCGAATTCATCATCACCAAGATCGAGTACGCCCAATTTTATCTCATAGTTGTCGTGGGTAATCGTTTCGTAGTAATAGGTGTAATCTGGCTTATTAACATCTATCATCTCATCTTTAGAGAGAAGTGCCAGTTCATTATTTGTGTCTGAAACAGGCTGGTTACAGTTAAATAGTAGGAGAGTTGCGAATAACGTGATTAAAAATTTCATGTCGATTTATGATTTAAGATTCTGAAGCTTATTTCACTTACAATACGAGTGAAATAGAATAACTTCCGAATTTTGATTAATGATGTAGTAAAACTAGGTGTTTGGGACCTTAAAAATGTCAAAAGAGTGTAAAAGAAGTGTCAAGCATTGCAAAAAGTTGGAAAATTATATGTTATTTAAGGCACTATGAAAAGAAGGATCTTTTTCTACATCATTTCACTCATAATTCTCATATTGATTTGGTTTCTATCAATAAATGGGAACTCAACCGATATTTTTTCTGAAAAAGTAAAGATCTCACTGCGAGAGGTAGGTGATCAATTGTTGCGTGAGTACCAGGATTCTACCTCCAGGGTGCTTCCCGTCATAGAAGAAGATCCTTCACTTTTCAAACTTTCCTTTGAGAATGACCTTGGTTTTTACCCTGAAAGCCTTGTTGCAGCAATCGATAGCAGCTTTAGATCGCGACAATTAAGTGAGAACTACCTTGTGGAAGTGATCCAGTGTAGCGATAAGGAGGTGGCTTATAGTTTTGAAGTGGATACCGGGGTAGAACGTACGGTTATTGCTTGTGCGGAACGAAAATTACCCTCGGCCTGCTATACCATTACAGTTCGCTTTGCCGATAGGGTAGTTACGAAAACTGCTTCAAACGCTTGGATCTACCTGCTTTTTTTCTTCGGAATAATAGGGCTGCTAGAATTTTATTTTTACCGAAATAAAGGAGGTTTACAAAAAGCCGAAGGAATTGACCATTATACCACCTTAGGTAGTTTCAGATTTTATCCCGACCAAAACAAACTGGTAAAACAGGCCACCGAAATAAGCTTATCTAAAAAAGAAGGTGAGTTATTGGCAATTTTAGTTGGGCACTCCAACAAGGTGGTAAAAAGAGACGAATTAGTTAAAAGAGTATGGGAAGACAAAGGGGTAATTGTGGGTCGTAGCCTCGACACCTATATTTCTAAACTGCGCAAAAAACTTCAGGAGGACGATGGCATCCGTATTGTAAACGTGCACGGAGTGGGTTATAAGCTTGAGATAGAACAGTAAGCTCGAAGTTTCGTATGGACTGTGGTCTGATGAGATCTACCAAAAACTAAAAAATGAGCAAAATCAACTGAAATTTATTTATATACTTGAATATCAATGTTTTAACATAATTTTGCGCATTCCAAATTTATTTGAACTATCTTTACGGCATAAGTTATTTAGACAGCTTTCCTTTTTTTAATTTTCCTTCAATTTTAATCAATCTTTTGCTTTCTTCTGTACTCTGAATTTCAGCACACCGAGACGAGATGCCAATAAAGGTATCGTGATTGATCAATAACTAATATTTTGAGTCCACACAGGCTTCAATAGGCATTATCGATAATCCGTTTAAAACGGAATAAGATAAGTAAATCGTTCCTCAGGTTATTGAAATTGGGTTTGAACCAACCAAGATCAAATGTTGAAAAAGTTAAAACAATGATAATCAAATAAAGCAATCGTAGTATCGATAATCCAAAATTTTCCAGAACTATAAATACAGACTTCGCAAAAACTTTGAGAAGTAGAGTAAATTTCTATTTCAAAACTAAAAATATAACCAGGAATGCAAATACAAGCATGATAGTGAAGACTGTAGTAATGCTATCCTTATTCTTAGCTCCATTAATCTTAATGATTACTGGAAATATCACAACCCCCTGGATGCTATTTACTGCATATATTATCTGTGGAATTGGAATGTCGGGCATTGGCATGGGAGTTATGCACGATGCGATACACGGATCGTACTCAAAAAACAAGAAAGTGAATAAACTCTTAGGATATTCCTTCAATTTAATAGGAGCAAATGCTTCCGTATGGAGGATTCAACACAATGTGTTGCACCACACCTATACTAATATAAATGAAGCAGACGACGACCTAAATGCGCCATTTTTTTTAAGGTTTTCACCTCATGCAAAGCACTATTGGCTGCATCAGTTTCAACATCTGTATATCTGGTTTTTCTATGGTATATCAACCCTGTCATGGATTACGACCAAGGACTTTGTACGTTTGCAACGCTACAAGAATCTAGGATTCTTTTCTAAGAAATTCGAATACAGAAATATCCTCACAGGAATGATCCTATGGAAACTTTGCTATTATTCGTACGCTTTGGTGTTGCCAATAATCGTGGTGCCATTACCATGGTGGATTATTTTACTTGGCTTCCTGAGCATGCACTTTGTGACCGGTCTTATGGTGAGTATCGTTTTTCAAATAGCGCATATCATGCCAGCAAATAACTTTCCACTTCCCGATTCGGGTGGGGCAATGAAAGCAGACTGGTACGGTCATCAATTTGCTACCACAAGCAATTTTTCGCCAAAAAGCAGAATATTAACCTGGTTTATAGGAGGATTGAATTACCAGGTGGAACACCACGTACTCCCAGATGTTTGTCATGTCCATTACAGGCGTTTAGCTAAGATCGTGTCAACAACCGCAAGGGAATTTGGCATGCCTTATCATGTTAAAGAAGATCTCTTCCGCGCCATTTTAGATCACATTAAAATGTTGCATAAGCTGGGAAGAAAACCATCAGCACAACTTATACAATTAAAAACGAATGAAATTAAATAAAACAATATTATGATAATTAAAAAATTAATATCCAAATTAAAGAAAACAAATAAAAATAATTCAACTACTAATACTAATACAATAGAAAAAATGAAAGAAGGCACAGTAAAATTTTTCAATAATGCTAAAGGATTTGGTTTTATTAAAATGAAAGATTCCGAGGACGATATTTTCGTTCACACTACAAATCTAATCGATGAGATCCGCGAGAACGACGAAGTGAAATTCGACGTTGAGCGAGGAGATAAAGGTTTGAACGCTATACGCGTAAGTTTGATCTAACCGATCTTTTTCGTAAAACTAAAACCATCCTTCCGGATGGTTTTTTTATGGATTTTATAGAGATTTATACTTTTTCGAATACGAGTCTATAGTGATCCATTACTTCCTTTTCGAAACAGACTTTGTTTGGACTAACCCTAAAAATGGCCACCAAGTGTCTGAATTCCTTATCCATAATATATCTGGGGATGAGAGACAGATACAGCCAGTATTTCTTAAGATGGAACTTCCTGAATTTCCTTCTCCATTGGGCAATGGTTTCAATGTAATCCAATCTGCCACTACTTTTTGAAATTAGTTTAAAACCCGGTTCGGCACATCCAATCACCATTTCCGGACCATAGGGGAGCCATGAACCCGGAAATTGTTTCACCATGAGTGCCATGATGTAGGCTATGGATCCTTTTTCAGCTTTAATATCCAGCTCATCAAATTGGATCATATTCTTACTAAAGGTCATAGTTTGCATATAAAATCGCCCGCCTACTGGCAAAAGCGCATAGACCATTTTGAAAAAATCACTATACACTTGCTCTTGTTTTCCATCCTGCCATTCTTCCACCGAACAAAAATGTTCTAATCCGCCAATACAGGTGATAGCATCAAAAATTCCAAAATCCGATGGTTTTACATAGCGACAATCTTTAACCAATACATTGTATCCGTTTTTTCTACATGCATCCGCCTGTCTCCCGGAAAGAGTTAAACCTAAGCTTTCAGCGTCTCTATCATCGGTAATATACCGTGTAAATGGTGCCCAGCCACAAGCCATATCAAGTACTTTGCTTCCCGAGGTAATATTGAGACTATCTGCTATAAATTTGTGTTTAGCTTCTTGAGCTGCTTCCAATGTCATGGTAAAATCACCATCGTACTTAGCTCCGCTGTAATCACCGGTTTCTCCCATACTTAATCGAAATATCTTATCGATAGTAGTGTATGTAAACTCAAGATCTTGCTGCTCTGCCATCTGTGTTTCTTATTAGTTTATATCCGTGAGAAGAGGTGCTCTGGTGAAGGTAATGAAAATAGCCTGTAGAAGGTCTGATTTAAACATCGCATTTTTATCTCATAACTGGAAACCTACGTACTTTTTGAACACTGTTACCACGTTTTTCGCTATCAATAGGAAAAACCCTTAGAAAAATTCCAGTTGTTTAACCCCTTTATATTCAGGGTTTTTAGTACAACTTACTGATTAATAAGTCTTTAAATTTGTGTTGAAGTATTATGCAAAAGTCCATCAAAGCTCTCCGCGAACCAATTTAGTAACCCTTAACCTAATCAACATGAAAAATTTAATGAGATATCTGTTAGGCTTGTTAGTCCTAATTGTATTATGTTTTAGCTGCGATCCCGGAAAGACCGATCCTGTGGATCCAGGTAACGATCCCTGTGAGTATAGCGAGCCTCTAAAACGAGGTACTATAGAAGCGAGGATAGCCAAAGGTGGCGAATACCCACCAGCAGATCCCACCCGCGACACGTTAAACAAGGAAAAAAAGCCCTACTATGTACCCGTAGGACCAATAAGGGGTGATTTAAAACCAGCCAATCCGGAGTATAAGGTAGATAAGCACGATCCGGGTGCGAGTCAGGCAGTTTCTTTCGAAGAATACGATGAGATTGGTGACGCGCCAAATACCAGTAGCGTACTTCCCGAGCCCAGTGTGGCGGAAAATGGCCAAACTGTAATGACCACAGGTAACTGGTGGATGTCGCTTTCCCTGGATGGAGGGCAGTCATTTACAAGTGTTAACCCTACTACAATATTTCCAAACGACTATGGTGGATTTTGCTGCGACCAGGTGTTGCAATATGTACCGGAGTTCGATCTGTTTGTATGGCTATTACAGTACGTACAGGATGGCTCGGGGCAAAATGCCATTCGAATAGCCGTGCAGAACACACAACAGGTTAGGGACAGTAATGGTACGTCCTGGACCTACTGGGATTTTACCAATGATGCCCTGGCCAGTGGTGGCGTATTGGATTATAACGACATGAGTTTCGGAAATCAATTCCTTTACTGGACAAGTAGTATTGGAGGTGGTGCTAACCGCTACGTGATAAGGATCCCTCTACAGGAGTTGGCGGCAAAAGGAACTGTAAACTATCAATATACAGGTGCTACAACGGCATTCTGGTCGCATGTTTCGCAAAATGGAAACAACGCTGTTTACTGGGCCGGCCATCAAAATAACAGTACCATGCTGGTGTATAGCATGCGGGATAATGAGAACTTCTACAGTTGGCGGGAAGTTAATATCAACTCCTGGCCTAATGGAACTATGTCCTCTACCGCTGCCGATGGAAATAACTGGCTAAGCGATGCATCATGGAAAACCTATGTAAGGGCTGCAACAGTGCGTGAGAATAATGTGATCTTTGCCTGGAATGCTTCCGATAATGGTAATTTTCCGCAAACTCATGTACAGATCGCCGAAATTAACACCAATAGCTGGAACCTGGTGAACCAGATGCAGATCTGGAACCCCGATTTTGCCTTTGCTTACCCTTATTTTGAGACGAATAGAAAAGGACAGATTGGTATTATCACAGCCTTTGGTGGCGGACCATGGAATGCCAGTAGTGGAGTAGGAGTTTGGGGAGATTTTGTGATCTATTATCCACGACTTAGTTCACGTAGTTATACCAATTATGGTCATTACCATACTACACGTCGTTCTGGCACCAACGCAGACGAATGGGTCTCTGCCGGATTTACTTACGAAACCGACGGTTCGATTACACCCTATTATGTTAGGTTCAAACATTAGTGATTAATAACAGGCCTAACATCAAAAACCCGGAAAGAGAGGTCCGGGTTTTTGCTTTTTATTTTTTAGATGTTATCTCTTTGTTCTGATAAGGATCACCCCGTTGGCTCCCCGGGAACCATAAATGGAAGCTTCACTTCCTTTTAGTACACTTATTTTATCCACATCCACCGGAAGTATATAATCAATAGAGGAAACCACATTACCATCCACCACAAATAAAGGGTCTTGCGCAGAAATCAGTGAATTCACCCCCCGGATAGTGATCTTATTATCACTACTAACCCTAACGCCCGGAAGTTGGTCTCGAATAAGGTCGTATATACTCAAGAAACGAGTAGCATCAATGCGCTCATCGGCCTCTACCACATCTATCTTCACGGCTATATATTTTTCATCTTTCTCATCGTAACCAATGGAAACCTTGTCCTTATTACTCAATCTTTCCCCGGAAGATAGCCGCCCGTCTATATATACAAAGTCTACTTTCTGCTCCCCGTTATAGTCGTGAGAGAGGAGTCCGTATTTGGGAGTATACACGTGAAGAGCTTTTAGATCTCCCATGGTTAAAACCTGGTATTCACCATTTTTATTGGTCTTTACATTCGAGTTGATAGAATCCAGGAATATCTGTGCCCCCGCAATTGGCTTATCCTTGTTGTTGGAGACCGTACCAGTGATCTTTTGTTGGGCAGTGAGGGTAGAACTGCTAAGAAGGACAATAGCACTTATATATACTGAATAAAGTTTCATCGAAGTGATGTTTGGGTAATACTTTCTAAAGGTAATGATAAGTACAGAGAATGGAGTTTCTTAGAATAACAAATTAATTTACAATAACTAAAGGACGATTGAAAATAATTAGTCGTAAATTTAGTACCATACAAACTAACCTCTCAATTATGACATATTATTCTGTTTTAAATGTTACCCCTACATCCGAAGAATGGATTCCGGAGTACATACCAACTGCCTCAAAACTTGTTGCCGCCCACGGCGGAAAATACCTTTCAAGAACTGTTACTCATGAACAGCTGGAAGGAGCAGATGAACCCGCAGCTGTGCGCGTGATCATTGAATGGCCGTCTGAAGAAGCAGCCACAGCCTTTATGAACGATCCGGCTTATGCGCCTTTCTTAAAGATGCGAACCAATGGTTCGAAAAGTGAACATTTTCTTATAGCCGGTCAGGACGATATGGCCGAATAATTATTTCAAAAAAAAACTATTTTCATGCAAACTACACCAACTAAGGCGTATGGCACAGAAGCTGCCGATGCCGATCTGAAACAATTACAAATAAAAAGACGTCTTCCACTCACTAAAGATGTGGAAATCGATATAATGTACTGCGGGGTTTGTCACTCCGACTTACATTTTGCGCGTAACGACTGGGGTATGACGGAGTATCCGGTGGTTCCCGGTCACGAGATAGTGGGAAGGGTAACCCGGGTAGGTGATGGCGTCACAAAGTATAAAATAGGAGACCTGGTGGCCGTTGGTTGTCTGGTGGATTCCTGCAGGAGCTGTAACAACTGTAAAAACGATTTAGAGCAGTATTGCCCCGAATGGGTTGGAACCTATGGAGGGTTTGATAAGCATTTACAATCACCAACACACGGAGGATATTCAGAAACTATAGTAGTGGATGAGGAATTTGTTCTAAGCGTCCCCGAAAATCTCGATGCTGCAGGGGTGGCACCGGTGTTGTGTGCGGGAATCACAACTTGGTCGCCTCTACGACACTGGAAAGTTGGCAAAGGCAGTAAAGTAGCTGTGGTTGGCCTTGGCGGTTTGGGACATATGGCGATAAAACTTGCCCATGCTCTTGGGGCTCATGTAACTCTGTTCTCTCGTTCCACCAATAAAATTGAAGACGCAAAAAAACTAGGAGCCAACGAGGTGATCATTTCTACAGACGAATCCCAGATGGAAGCAGCCTCGGGCAGATTCGATCTTATTGTAGATACAGTACCTTATGA
>CAJQNO010000095.1 GCA_905479745.1 uncultured Flavobacteriaceae bacterium
ATGAATAAACTATTACTTTTTACTGTACTATTTTGTATACAAGGAATTTCTGCTCAGGTAGGAATTGGAACTACCGAACCGTTGGAAACGCTTCACGTGAATGGAACGGTTCGAATAGAAAATTTAAGTGTTGACGAATCAACCAAAATTGCCGGCTTTGATTCAAAAGGAACGGTTAGTGAAGTAGGTGTTGGTGATAATCTTACTCTAACGAACGGAACACTTCATTCTAATGGATCTACAAAGTATTTTGTGTCGACCTACCTTACACCTACTCTTTATTCTAATTTCGAATTTAACAATGTAGATCTTCAACTGGGTACCGTTAATAAGAATGTTGTGGTTTTTCGATTATCCGGATCTCTCCATAATTATGCGTTCACAGGAATTTCAGGAGGTACTGATGGTAAGCATATTATCTTGTTAAATATTTCCGCAAATAATTTTAAAATAATTAATGAGAGTTCCTCTTCGCTCCCTGAAAACAGGATATCTACTCTCACAGGTGGATTCGAACAAACATCGGGAGAAGGTCTCGTTGAACTTGTTTATGACGGAGTAAGCCAACGTTGGATTATTCTTAGCTTTAGAAATTAGGGCCTGAATAGTACCTCCTTATCGAGTTAGATACATCTTTCTTCGGGAATACAATTCGTAGAATTCGTCATCCTTTAAGCTATCTATAAAGAGAATGCTCTCCCCGGTACTTTTCATTTCCGGACCGAGTTGCTTATTCACGTTCGGGAACTTATTAAAGCTGAATACCGGTTGTTTGATCGCGTATCCTTCCAGTTTCGGATTGAAATCGAAATCGGTCACTTTCTTATCGCCCAGCATTACTTTGGTTGCGTAGTTTACATAAGGTTCGCCGTAGGCCTTTGCGATAAAGGGAACGGTTCTGGACGCTCTGGGGTTGGCTTCAATGATATACACCTGGTCGTCCTTTATGGCGAATTGTATATTAATTAGACCAACTGTGTTTAGCGCCAGCGCGATCTTTTTAGTGTGATCCTTTATTTGCTGCATCACAAATTCACCCAGATTGAAAGGTGGTAAAGTAGCGTTAGAATCGCCCGAATGAATTCCACACGGCTCTATATGCTCCATGATCCCGATAATATAAACGTTCTCACCATCGCAGATAGCATCGGCCTCTGCTTCTATGGCTCCATCGAGATAGTGGTCCAGTAATAATTTGTTATTAGGTATCTTTCTGAGCAGGTCCACCACATGTTCTTCCAGTTCCTGCTTGTTGATCACGATCTTCATTCCTTGCCCACCTAATACATAGGACGGACGAATAAGTAATGGAAAATCCAATTCATCGGCTAGTTGTAAGGCTTCTTCTGTGGTTTCGGCAGTTCCAAATTCGGGATACGGGATATTGTTCTCCTTTAATAAGGTTGAAAAACTTCCCCTGTCCTCGGCCAGGTCCAGAGCCTGGTAACTGGTACCCATGATCTTGATCCCGTAACGATCCAGTTTTTCGGCAAGCTTCAGGGCGGTCTGTCCGCCAAGTTGCACGATCACACCTTCCGGTTTCTCATGCCTGATAATATCGTATATATGTTCCCAGAAAACCGGTTCGAAGTAAAGCTTATCAGCCACGTCGAAATCTGTTGAAACAGTCTCCGGGTTACAGTTGATCATGATCGTTTCGTATCCCACCTCACTGGCGGCCAGTACTCCGTGCACACAGCAGTAATCGAACTCAATCCCCTGGCCTATGCGATTAGGTCCCGATCCCAGTACAATGATCTTTTTACGGTCTGTAACAACGCTATCGTTCTCGGCATATTCCTTACCATCGGCAGTAACCATTTCATTTTCGAACGTGGAGTAGTAATAAGGAGTTTCGGCTTTAAATTCGGCTGCACAGGTATCTACAAGTTTATAAACCCGCTGAATATTGAGTTCGTCCCTTTTGTTGTACACTTGGCTCTCAAGACAATTCAGCATATGTGCTATTTGTCTGTCGCCATATCCTTTTTGTTTTGCTTCCAGTAATAATTCTCTTGGAAGGGTGTCCAGGGTATAGCCGGAGATCTCTTTTTCCAGCTGATATAATTCCTCGTATTGTTTGAGGAACCACATATCGATCCTGGTGATCTCGTGTATCCTACTAAGTGGAATACCCATCTGGATGGCATCGTAGATCACAAATACCCGGTCCCAACTCGCATAAGTAAGCTTTTCTATGATCTGATCGTAGTTGGTATAGCTCTTCCCGTCTGCACCCAGACCATTACGCTTTATTTCCAGAGATTGAGTAGCCTTGTGTAAAGCCTCCTGGAAAGATCTACCAATTCCCATTACCTCACCTACAGCTTTCATTTGGAGGCCAAGGGTACGTTCGGAGCCTTCAAACTTATCGAAGTTCCATCGCGGAATCTTTACGATCACATAATCCAGAGTAGGTTCGAATAAAGCAGAAGTAGACTTGGTGATCTGGTTGTCCAGTTCATCCAGGTGATAGCCTATGGCTAGTTTGGAAGCGATCTTTGCAATGGGGTATCCGGTGGCTTTAGAAGCCAGCGCAGACGAACGAGAAACTCTTGGGTTGATCTCGATGGCGATGATCTCTTCCTTCTCATCCGGACTCACAGCAAACTGCACATTACAACCTCCTGCAAAATCCCCTATACTTCGCATCATCTTTATAGCCATATCCCGCATTCGCTGATAACAGGTATCACTAAGAGTCATGGCTGGAGCCACAGTTATGGAATCCCCTGTGTGTATCCCCATGGGGTCCATATTCTCAATGGTACAGATGATCACCACATTATCATTGCTGTCCCTCAGTAATTCTAGCTCGTATTCTTTCCAGCCCAGTAGTGCCTTATCTATAAGAACCTCGTGAATAGGAGAAGCTTCCAAACCACGCGTAAGTAGTTCGTCAAATTGATCTTCGGTATGTACAAAAGAAGCCCCTGTACCACCCAGAGTAAAGGACGGACGAATTACCACCGGAAAACCAAAGTCCTGGGCGATCTCTTTTCCTTTCAGAAAAGAGTTTGCGATTTTCGCAGGTGCCACTGGGATGCCGATCTTATTCATAAGGTTTTTAAACTGTTCCCGGTCTTCGGTAATATTGATTGCTGCAATATCTACTCCAATGATCTCCACTCCAAAATCCTTCCATATACCTTTTTCGTCTGCCTCAATACACAAGTTAAGAGCTGTCTGTCCACCCATGGTTGGGAGTACAGCATCTATTTGAGGGTGATCCTTCAATATCTTAACGATGGATTTTGTAGTGAGGGGAAGCAGGTACACATGATCGGCCATGGTAGGGTCTGTCATGATGGTAGCCGGATTCGAATTGATAAGAATAGTTTCTATTCCATCTTCTCTTAGCGATCGCAACGACTGCGATCCGGAGTAATCAAATTCGCAAGCCTGACCAATGATAATGGGTCCCGAACCGATAATTAAAATAGATTTTAAG
Organism: uncultured Flavobacteriaceae bacterium; assembly: GCA_905479745.1. Taxonomy (GTDB): domain Bacteria; phylum Bacteroidota; class Bacteroidia; order Flavobacteriales; family Flavobacteriaceae; genus Pukyongia. The sequence goes on from CAJQNO010000095.1 coordinate 3,452, forward strand.
GAGTTGTTTTTGGGCATTTTTCTTGAACTTTTTTTACTGCGCTAAAATTACGGCGCGACAGGGTATAAAAAAAAGGTGTTGCTATTAAAACAACACCTTTTTATTTATGAGTTATCAACATTATTTTTTATGACGAGGTTCAGAAGAAACAGATAATTTCTTTCGGCCCTTCGCTCTGCGAGAAGCCAATACCTTCCTACCGTTTACAGATGCCATTCGCTCTCTAAACCCATGCTTGTTACGTCTCTTTCTCTTCGACGGTTGAAATGTTCTTTTCATTGTAAATTAGCTTAAATCTTCTGAAATATACTTTTGTATAGACCTTCTCTGAAAGTCGGGTGCAAATATACAATCATTTTTTACTTTCCCAAACACAAGAACAAAAATATTTAGGATTGTTTTTCATACCTTTGAACCCTTCAAAAAACAAACCTAAGTGAAAAATTCCTTATACATTTTCCTGCTGTTGTTTTTCTTCGGAAGTGTGGCGATCCAAGCACAACACGAACTCTCCTATCAGCTTAAATTGGGAGATAGTTTTAAGATCGCGCAAAAAGCCGTTCAGAATATAAAAATGACCATGGAAGGTGAAGATCACAATATGACAAACACCCTGGCCGGGATTTTCGATTTCAAAGTTCAGGAAATTACAGATGGCTCCTATATTATCCGAACGTCCTTCCAGAATTTCATGTTTAAGACCGAATCTGATATCTATGGAACACTCAACGATGTGGATACGAGCAGGGAGACCGATGAAGAAGATATAGAAGCAAATGTCTTTAAAGGATTGATCGATGTACCGTTCTATATAACACTTCGGAAGGACGGTAAGATAACCTCCCTCGATGGTGTTGATGCATTGTTGGATAATATGGTTAAGAACGCCGGAATCGAGGATAATTTCACCAGGGAATTAATAAAGGAAGGAGTCTCAGGCCAGTTTGGCTCTGAAAGCCTTTCCGAAAGCATAGAACAACTTACCTACCTGTTTCCTACAGCGAAGGTTGCCGTATCCGATAGCTGGCAAAATGAGTATACAGGTGATATGAAAGCTCAGAACACCTGGACACTGGATTCGTATAACGATTTAGAATTTGTCCTTTCCGGTACCGCTACAGTACAAATGAAAACCAACGATGATTCGGTGGTCATGGAATTAGAGGGTACCCAGGATAGTGTAGCCG
>CAJQNO010000096.1 GCA_905479745.1 uncultured Flavobacteriaceae bacterium
TGATTGCTTTTTTCTAATTATTTCCATGGCAAAGAAAGGGCGGTAATGTAAAGTCGATGTTAGCTATACATTACTAATTCGTGATAAGAAAGTTATCCTAATGTTAATTATCAATTGAATAAGCGTGATGCCAAAAGGGAACAAAAATGTTATCTTGCAACCACTATAAATTCAATCACATGATGCAGTGGGAATCGTTGCTTTCCCTTAGGAAGCAAGGAGATACAAAAAAACGGATTCGCAAGGAGGAAGACGAGACCAGGAGTGGCTTTGAAGTAGATTTCGACCGTATAATATTCTCATCTGCCTTTAGAAGTTTACAGGATAAAACACAGGTGATTCCTCTGTCGAAGACCTCCTTCGTACATACGCGGTTAACGCATAGTCTGGAAGTATCGGTTGTTGGGAGATCTCTGGGTAGACAGGTAGGTAGTGCGATCATAGAGAAGCATCCCTATTTGCAAAAAGTGCATGGATACGAGATCAATGACTTTGGTGCGATCGTAGCAGCTGCATCCCTGGCACACGACATCGGAAACCCTCCGTTCGGCCACAGTGGCGAGAAGGCTATCGGTAACTATTTTGAAAATGGAAATGGCAGGCGTTTCCGGGACCAGCTTTCGGAAAAAGAATATCAGGACCTAATTGATTTTGAAGGCAATGCGAACGGATTTAAAATTCTCACCGAAACCAAAAATGGCGTTCAGGGCGGATTACGCCTTACCTATGCCACATTAGGGGCATTTATGAAATATCCCAAGGAATCCCTTCCGAAGAAACCCACTGCCCATATAGCCGATAAGAAATTTGGGGTGTTTCAAACAGATACTTCATTTTTCAAGGAGGTAGCCAAAAATCTGGGGCTGCTCAACAGGGCTTCAGGCGATAATTTGTCCTTTGCCAGGCATCCATTGGCATTCCTGGTGGAAGCCGCCGATGATATCTGTTATACTATCATCGATTTTGAGGATGGGATCAACCTGGGCTGGATCGCCGAAGAGACGGCTCTCGAATATCTTATCAACCTGGTTAAGGACAGGATCAATACTGCAAATTATTCGGCGCTAACACAAACCAAAGATCGGCTGGCCTATTTAAGGTCCCTGGCTATTGGGACTCTTATTTCCGAAGCAGTGGAAGTATTCATCGAAAATGAGGAATCCATACTATCGGGGACGTTTCAGGATTCCTTAATGGATCGAAGTAAATATAAAGCGCAGATCGACGACATTATTGACGAAAGTATTGCGAAGATCTATCGGAGTCAGGAAGTGACAGATAAAGAAATAGCAGGGTATAATATCTTAACTACTTTGCTGGACAGTTTCACTACGGCTTGCGAAAATCATTACCGGGGGAAGGCCACTCATTTCGATTCATTACTGTTGAAGAGTCTTGACAGCCCGTTACCCGAGGAGGCTTCGGTCTATGAATATACTATGTTCTGTTGTTGTTTTATTTCCATGCTTACCGATGGAAACGCCTTACAATTGTTTAGAAAGATAAAGGGAGATCTTTAAAGCAGAGAAATTATCAATTCTTTGATCTTTTCGGGAGATAATCCTGCCTGACCCTGTAATTGCTCTACACTGCCATGTTCGGGGAAGTAGTCTCCTATACCAATGATCTTTATGGGGTTTTTATAGTTGTTTTCTGAAGCGAATTCGGCAATAGCCCCGCCAAAACCTCCTTTTGCCACCCCATCTTCAACAGTTACGATCTTTTTATACTGCCGAAACACATGATGAAGAAGATCGTGGTCCAGGGGTTTCACAAATCTGAGATCGTAATGTCCTATCTGTTCCTTTTCTGAAATGGCGTTAATGGCCTCAGTTACGTTGTACGCCATATTACCAACCGAAAGTACCGCAATTTCAGACCCCGACTTTAACTTTCTTCCTTCTCCTATTTTTATTTCCGAAAATGATTTTTCCCAATCCACTATTTGTCCTCTGCCACGAGGATACCGTATTGCGATGGGATGCTCCAACTTCTTTTGAACCGTATAAAGCAAATTTCTGAGTTCAATTTCGTTAGAAGGAGCGGCGATGATCAAATTAGGGATGCATCGTAAATAAGCCAGGTCGAAGATCCCGTGGTGCGTTGCCCCGTCTTCTCCAACTATACCGGCTCTGTCCAGGCAGAAAATAACCGGCAGGTCCTGTAAGCATACATCATGGATCAATTGGTCGTAAGCACGCTGTAGAAAGGTGGAATAAATATTACAATACACCACCATGCCCTGAGTGGCGAGGCCGGCAGCGAAGGTAACGGCATGCTGTTCTGCGATCCCCACGTCGAATGCTCGATCTGGATATGCATCCATCATATATTTTAGAGAACTTCCGGTGGGCATGGCAGGGGTTATCCCAACGATCTTCTCGTTTTGGGCCGCCAGTTCTACGATCGTCTTCCCAAACACATCCTGATATTTTGGGGGAAGATGAGCTGTTTCCTTTTTTACCAAATTCCCGGTTTCGGCATCGAACTTACCCGGAGCGTGATATTTTACCTGGTCTTCTTCGGCTTGCCTCAGCCCTTTCCCTTTTTTCGTGATGATGTGCAGCAGCTTTGGGCCGTCTACTTGTTGTAGTTTTTTTAGTACGGAAATAAGCACGTCTATATCATGACCGTCTATAGGCCCCGAATATTTAAAATTGAGTGCTTCGAAGATATTATCGGTTTCCGGTGCAGTATCCAGGGTTACCCTGGTTAGATAGTCTTTTAAAGAACCCACACTGGGGTCTATACCAATGGCATTGTCGTTGAGAATTACCAATAGGTTAGTGTTCGTAACGCCGGCATGGTTTAGTGCCTCGAAGGCCATTCCGCTGGCTATGGAAGCGTCGCCTACCACGGCAATATGCTGCCTGTCGGCAGCATTGGTCAATTGCGATGCAATTGCCATTCCCAGCGTAGCGGAAATTGCCGTGGAACTGTGCCCCGTTCCAAAAGGGTCGTATTCGCTTTCATCTCGCTTCGGAAATCCACATATCCCACCCAATTGCCTATTGGTATAAAAGATATCTCGCCTCCCGGTCAATATCTTATGGCCGTATGCCTGGTGTCCCACATCCCATACCAGAATATCATCGGGAGTATTAAAAACGTAATGCAGGGCAATGGTAAGTTCCACTACCCCTAAACTGGCTCCCAGATGGCCTTCCTTGGCAGCAACTATATTGATAATGAATTCACGTAACTCTGCCGCCAGTTGTGGTAGATCCTGCTGCCTGATTTTCCTAAGGTCTGCAGGAAATTGAACGCTATTTAAAAGGCTTTTAGACACAGGGCAAAGATACATTATGAAATTGTACTTTTACCGAAGCTAATACTATTAAAATAATGAAACCACTGGACGATACTTATTTCATGAAAAAAGCCCTGCAGGAGGCCGAGGCTGCACTAGAGAAGGGAGAAATACCCATTGGAGCTGTTGTGGTTATTAAGGAAAGGATCATTGCCAGAGCTCATAATCTCACCGAAACTTTGAACGATGTTACAGCCCATGCGGAAATGCAGGCCATTACAGCGGCAGCCAATTTTCTGGGAGGAAAATACTTGAAGGATTGCACTCTGTATGTAACTATTGAACCCTGCCAGATGTGTGCAGGAGCCCTATATTGGAGTCAGATCTCCAAGGTGGTTTATGGTGCGAGGGATGAGCAACGGGGCTGTATCAACATGAAAACAAAGCTACACCCAAAAACGGTTTTGACTGGGGGAATACTTGAAAAGGAAGCATCGGAAATTCTTAAAAGATTCTTTATTGAAAAGAGAAATCTCAACTAGTAAATATTGGGTAAAAAAAATCCTCCGAGGGATGAACCGCGGAGGATGGAATTTAGTTAGTTACGATATATCTTAGTCGTGGATTACACGCACTTGTGCGGCAACCATTCCTTTCCGTCCTTCTTCTTCTACGTACTCTACTTTATCGCCTTCATTTAGCGCCTCACCGTTGAGACCGGTTACATGAACAAATATGTCCTTACCAGTTTCATCGTTGGTAATAAAGCCGTAGCCTTTTGATTCGTTAAAAAACTTTACTGTACCTTCCATTGTAATAAAAAAATAAATTAATAATGTGATAAAGGTACAAGATTATTCAAGCGGTAGGATATGAAATTGTAACTATTTTACAAAAACGGCCTGATTTACAGTTTTTTCCTACGACCTTCTTCACGCATTTTGTCGATGTTCTCTTTGGTGAGCATATAGTCTTTAAAACTTCTTTTATTCCATCTGAAATAGATGAATAACGGTATCAATACAAAGAAAATAACCACAACCGAGATCCCTATGATCAGGTTTCCTGTGGCTTCGTCGTCAGGCTTTATATAAAACCCGGTGGCCGTTCCGCCAATTACTCCAACTAGTAGTATAATAAGTACAATTCTCATTTATTTTTCTGCATAATCTATTAACTTTCGTCTGTAAGCAGTGAGTAATTTCGACTTGGAAATAAACCCACAATATGTTCCATTGGAAAGGACCGGGAGGTTCCAGGAACCCGTGTCCTGAAACTTTTTCATCACCTCTGTCGTTTTATCCTTTTCCAGAAGAATAATAGCAGCCGGGTTTTTCATGAGGTCTTCTGCTTTTAATTCGTCATACAAACTCTGATCGAACATCACGGGCCGTAAGTCGTCCAGTAGAATGATACCTTCCAGGGATCTGGTTTCTTTATTCACGACAGGGAAAATATTTCGTTTAGATTTCACTACAGCCTGATGTACAATCTCACCTAAAGTCATTTTCGGTTCAAGGATAACGAAATTCTTTTCCACTATATTTTCCAAATTAAGCAATGTAAGCACCGCGTGATCCTTATTGTGTGTTATCAATTCTCCTTTCCTTCCCAGTTCCATTGCATAGACCGAATGTGGCGAGAAGTACTTAGTGATCGTAAAGGATATCGCCGCAGTGATCATGAGCGGGATGATAAGTTGATAACCGGCTGTTACTTCTGCAATAAGGAAGATTGCTGTTAAAGGGGCGTGTAACACTCCTGCCATAAGGCCGGTCATACCCACCAATGTAAAATTACTCTCCGAAACGGGATTTGAGAGTAAGTGGGTGGCATTTATGATCTTGGCGGTACAGAAACCCATAATGCTTCCCATAAACAAGGTTGGCGAAAATATTCCACCTACTCCTCCTGCTCCAAAAGTCAAGGAGCTCGCTATCACTTTAAAAACCACCAACCCGGCTAGCAGGGAGATGAGTATCCATGGATTTGCTATATCAAGATGAAAGATATTGTGCTTAAGGACGGGATCTGTATTGCCATTCACCAGGGCGTTTATCATGTCGAACCCCTCACCGTAGAGCGGCGGGATGAAATAAACCAGGATACCAATCCCTAGACCACCTATTATGAGTCGTTTAAGGGGAGATGCGATCTTGTCGAAAAACTTCTGAATTCGTTCGAAGGTAATTGTAAAATATAAGGAGACAAAACCAGCTACCACACCTAGCAGTGCATATACCGGTATGTCCGACAGTGTAAACTTATCGGTAATACTGAAGGGGAGGATAATATCGTTTCCGAAGAAAAAATAAGAAGTGATCACGGCCGATACAGATGCAAGTAACAATGGAATAAGCGATACCAGGGTGAGATCAAGACTAAATACTTCTACTGCAAATATAATCGCAGCAATGGGAGCTTTAAAGATAGACGACATGGCTCCGGCCGCGGCGCAACCTATTAACAGGGTACGGGTAGACTGGTTCATGTGCAGCAAACGCGATAAATTGGAACTTATAGCCGAACCCGTAGCTACTGTTGGGCCTTCTAGCCCTACCGATCCTCCAAATCCAACTGTAATGGGTGCTAGTAAGAGACTGGCGTACATTTGAAACGAACTCATTACGCCTTTTTTCTTCGAAATTGCATACAAGGTTGCCGGAATACCCTGTGTAGGCGTATTTTTCACCAGGTATTTTATAATAAAATAGACAATGGTAAAGCCTAGTAGTGGGAAAATGAAATAAAAAGCAGTTTGATAATCGCGAATTAAAGTACCCTCTAGTACCGATTGAATAATATGCGTGCCATTTTTTATAATGACGGCACACATTCCCGATAGAAAACCAACAACTATACTTAGAATATATAGGAATTGCCTGTGAGATATGTGCTTAAGTCGCCATATCAGAAAACGAGTTAAGATCGTTCGATTTTGTACAGACATAGTGCATCATTATATAAATCCCGAGTATCTTATAATTTTATCCGGGGCTTAGAGATCCAATTTTATATTGAGCTCTTTAAGTTGTGCGTTATCCAGGGGCGCAGGGGCATCGATCATAACATCTCTTCCTGCATTGTTCTTCGGAAATGCGATAAAATCCCTAATCGTTTCCTGCCCACCCAGTATGGCTACCAGTCGGTCAAGACCAAATGCGATCCCACCATGCGGCGGAGCACCATACTCGAAGGCTTCCATTAAAAATCCGAATTGTGCTTTAGCCTCTTCAGGGGTAAACCCGAGATAATTAAGCATTCTGGACTGCAGTTCCTTGTCGTGAATTCGAATCGAACCTCCTCCAATTTCGTTTCCGTTCAGCACCAGGTCGTATGCATTGGCTTTCACCTCGGCAGGATTGGTTTTTAATAGTTGCAGTTGTCCGGGTTTAGGTGAGGTAAAGGGATGGTGCATGGCGTGAAAACGCTCCGTCTCTTCATCCCATTCCAACAAGGGGAAATCTACAACCCATAAAGGCGCGAATTCGTTAGACTTTCGCAATCCTAGGCGTTTTGCCAGTTCCATTCGTAAAGCACTTAATTGTGCCCTGGTTTTATTTTTTTCTCCTGAAAGCACACAAATTAGGTCTCCGGCTTTGGCTCCTGTAATTTCGGCCCACTTTTTAAGATCGGTTTCATCGTAGAATTTGTCTACTGAAGATTTAAAGCTTCCATCCTCGTTACATCGCACGTATACCATCCCTAAGGCACCAATTTGCGGACGTTTCACCCAATCTATCAACTTGTCGATATCTTTACGAGAATACTCATTTCCGCCGGGAACAGCTATTCCTACTACCAGTTCGGCCGAATTAAACACATTAAAATTTTTGTGTTGAGCAGCGTCATTAAGTTCGCCAAATTCCATTCCGAAGCGAATATCAGGTTTATCATTTCCATATTTACGCATCGCTTCATCGTAGGTCATTCGCGGGAAATCACCTATTTCAACCCCATTGATCTCTTTTAGTAGATGCCTGGTAAGGCCCTCAAAAGTATTTAAAATATCTTCCTGCTCAACGAAGGCCATTTCGCAGTCGATCTGGGTAAATTCGGGCTGTCGGTCTGCTCTCAGATCCTCGTCTCGGAAACATTTCACAATTTGAAAGTACTTATCTAAACCTCCTACCATGAGTAATTGCTTAAAGGTTTGAGGTGACTGAGGTAAGGCATAGAATTGCCCTTCGTTCATTCTTGATGGCACAACAAAGTCGCGAGCACCTTCAGGGGTAGATTTAATGAGGTAGGGTGTTTCAACCTCTACAAAATCCTTTTCAGAAAGATAATTTCTTACCGCCATGGTAACCTTATGGCGAAATACCAGGTTGTTCCGTACCGGTGCTCTTCTAATGTCCAGATATCGGTATTTCATACGAAGGTCTTCCCCGCCATCTGTATCGTTCTCTATGCTGAAAGGAGGTGTAAGAGCCGGATTGAGCACTTTTAGATCTGATACCAGAATCTCAATATCCCCGGTTGGCATATTAGGATTCTTGGATTCTCGCTCAATTACCTTACCTGTTACCTGTATTACAAATTCGCGTCCTAAGGTAGAGGCGGCTTCCATTACGGCTTTCGGACTCCGATCTTCGTCGAAGATCAATTGTGTGATTCCGTATCTGTCCCGCAGATCGACCCAAATCATAAATCCTTTGTTACGGGACTTTTGTACCCAGCCTGCAAGGGTTACCTCTTTATTTATATGTTCAGCGCGTAGCTGTCCATTGGTATGCGTTCTGTACATATTTGCACCTTAAAATTTAGGTCGCAAAGGTAAGAAGTTATTGAGTATTGATGTATATAAATGAAAGATTATTGGTTTGAATGTCAATACATTTAAATATATTTATATAATATCCAGATTTAATAATTTATTTTCATAAAAACTTTATTAATTTTGAAAACTTAACAAAAACTTAAACATTATGAAACAAAACAACTTTTACCACAGGATACTCCTGTTTTTTCTCTTTGTTTTTCCATGTTTAGTGTTTGGGCAAAACACTATAACCGGTACTGTAAACAGTGAGAGCGGAGACTCCTTACCCTTTGTTAATGTAATTGAGAAAGGGACCAGCAATGGAACTACCACCGATATAGATGGTAATTTCAGCATTGATGTTTCAAGTGTGCCAGTAACACTGATATTTTCTTCCTTAGGGATGGAAACTATAGAACAGTCTGTTAGTGGATCACCTGTAAACGTAACTATGGCCGAATCTGCCCAGGCACTTTCGGAGGTGGTAGTAACAGGTCTGGCAACTTCTATCAAGAGAGCTAACTCGGCCAATGCGGTTGCATCTATTTCTGCTGAAGAATTAGTAGGAACTACTCCCCCCCCAACTTTAGACGGGGCACTATATGGTAAATTTGCCGGAGCGATCGTAAACCAGAACTCGGGAGCTCCCGGAGGTGGTATTTCGATTAAACTGCGTGGGGTTACTTCCTTACAGGGTAATACACAACCACTATATATTATAGATGGGGTTTATGTAGATAACTCCTCTATAGCAGCCGGATTGAATGCGGTTTCGGCAGCAGCTGCCGGAGGGAACAGTGCTTCCCTTCTTCAAGACAATGCTTCCAACCGTATTGCAGACATTAACCCTGATGATATCGAAACGCTGGATGTTCTAAAAGGGGCATCTGCAGCAGCGATCTACGGATCTCGAGCGGCAGCGGGGGTTGTGATCATTACAACCAAACGCGGTAGAGCGGGAGAGACTAAATTTAGATTCAATCAGTCCACGGGATGGGTTGAAGCTCTAAACTTACTTGGAGTGCGGGATTATAACGAACAACGTGTAAGAGACTCTTTTGGCGACGATGCGGTTGCAGATTTTATTGCGGCCAGAAACCAGGGGCGTCTGGTAGATTACGAAGAAGAAATTTACGGTAGAAAAGGATTCATTAGTATTACAAACTTCAGTATGAGTGGTGGAAATTCGGATACCAAGTATTATGCGAGTTTCGGGCACAATAACGAAGACGGAATTGTAAACAATACCGGCTATAAGAAAACATCATTACGTCTTAACCTGGATCACAGGCCAAAGGACTTTCTGAAGCTTTCTTTCAGCACCAATTATGTACACTCATCTTCAGATCGTGGATTCTTTAATAACGATAACTCTGGAACTACTATTGGTATCGCATTAACTTCCACTCGTCCTTGGGATCAATTATTCCCAGACGCAAACGGAGTATATCCGGACCATCCTAATAACTCGTCCAACCCACTTCAAACTCGCGATCTTGTGAGAAATAACGAAAGCGTGAACAGAATCATCATGGGAGGAACTGCCACCCTTGATGTTTTCAACTGGGAGAATTCGAGTTTAGAATTAATCCTTCGTGGAGGACTGGACTTTTACGGACAACAGTCTCGTGCTATCTTCCCAAAAGAATTGCAATTCCAGAAATTAACTAATGGTGGTTTAAATGGAGTTTCAATTCAAGGGGATACCCAGAATAAGAACTATAACTTATCTGCCTTCCTGGTTCATAACTTTAATACCAATAATGATATTAATTTCAGAACACAGGCTGGTCTAACAAGAGAGTTTTTCGACCAAAATACCGAGTTGATCACAGCTTCTGGTTTGGTTGCCTCCGAGACAAATGTGGATCAGGCAGCGAACACGGGAGTGAATCAAACCCGATTCCTACAGCAGGATTCCGGTTTCTTTGTTCAGGAGGAAGTTAACTTCCAGGATAAAGTAATCGCTACCTTGGGTGTGCGTGGAGATAAGTCATCTAATAACGGTGATGCAAATGAGATTTTTTACTATCCAAAAGGATCACTTGCAGTAAATCTGCACGAAATGGGATTCTGGAACGACAGCTCCAAATGGAGCCAGTTTAAAGTTAGAGCCGCTTATGGAGAATCTGGTAACTTCCCACCTCGTGGCGGGTTATTCACTTCGTATAATGCAGCATCTACAGATGGTCTTCTGGGAATTAGTATAAGTACAATTCGTGGAGACGGTAATTTAAAATCTGAAAGACAGAAGGAATTAGAATTTGGTGCAGACCTTGGTTTCTTCGATGGTAGACTTCAGTTATCCGGAACCTATTATATCAAAACGATCGAAGACCTGATCCTACGTGCGGCTCTTGAACCTTCTACAGGTTTCAGTACTCAGATCGTAAATGCCGGTGAAATGGAGAATAGGGGTATAGAATTATCCTTGTACGCTACACCTGTAATGACAGACGATTTCCAATGGGATCTTTCTGTTAACTGGTTTAAAAATGAATCTGAGATCACCAGATTGGATGTAGAACCATTTAATATTGGTGCGTTTGGAGCTACTTTAGGTACCTACCGAATTGAAGAAGGACGAAGCGCCACTCAATTAGTTGGTATTGGACCAAACCCGGATGAAAGTGGATTCCAGGTTCACGGTGATGCCGAACCGGATTTCCAGATGGCAATGACCAACAACCTGTCTTACAAGAATGTTGACCTTTCATTCTTGTGGCAATGGAAGAACGGTGGTGATAACGTAAACCTAACGGCATTGTTAACAGACCTTAACGGTACCAGTGCCGATTACGATACTATCGATCTGGATCCCGCAGGACAACTTGGTAACGGACCCTACAGATTAAGCCAGTTAGGTTCGTCTGCTGAAGTGTTTGTAGAAGATGCATCTTATCTTAGATTACGTGAAGTAGGACTATATTATAATCTTCCGGACAAATTCCTAGACGGAATTCTGGGCGGTGCCATAGATGGAGTAAGAATTGGATTCTCCGGAACCAACCTTATAAACATCTTCGATTATAACAGTTATGATCCTGAAGTATCCAACTTCGGTGGGAATACACCATTTACCGGAATTGAGGTAACTCCATTCCCATCATCAAAGAGATACTTATTTAATTTCACGGCTAATTTTTAAAAAACATTATTATGAAAAAACACATATATAAATTATTATTCTTTGCTTTGATAATAGGAGCTGTTTCCTCTTGTCAGATTGAGGAATACTCAGACCTTAATGGCCCTGAGGTAGACGCATTTGCGGAAAACCTCACCAGGGGTGACCTTCAGGATCTTATCGGGGGTATTTTATTCAGTTCCAGAGAACGACTGGGAACTTATTTCGACGATTGCGGCGTGATAGGTAGAGAATACTGGAGATTCTCCGGATCGGACCCAAGATTTACTACCGATCTTTTAGGAGGTGATAACTCTGTGTTGGATAATAACACTTTCTACATAACTGGGCCCTGGGCATCGCGTTATAGAAGCGTTAAAAATGCTAACTTAATTTTAGGATTCCTGGATGGACAGGATGTTTCAGGTCAGTTTACAGCTGCCGAGGTAAACGCTACTCGTGGATTCCTAAAAACCATCATGGCGTATGAGTTATTATTAAATTTAAATCTTACATATGATAACGGAATACGAGTTGATGTAGCCGATGAGAATAACCTCGGGCCATTTGTTGGAAGGGCAGAAGCCTTATCTGCAATTAGAGCGATGTTGGCCGATGGTGCTACAGATCTATCAACTGGAGGAGGTAACTTCCCGTTTATTCTATCCTCTGGTTTTGCAGGATTTAATACGCCGGGTACATTCCTACAAGTAAATAAGGCAATTGCGGCAAGAGTTGCAGCCTACCAGGGCGACAACGCCGGAATACTTAATTTACTAGGGGATTCGTTCCTTGACTTAAGTGGAGGAAGTATGGATACAGGTGTTTACTATACCTTCTCTGAAGATGCTAACGATATCGTTAATCCATTGTTTATTTCTGTTGGAGGATCTTCTGCAGCTCAAGCGCGTGTGGTTCAGCCTTCATTTATAACAGATGCGGAAGCAGGTGATACCCGATTAGAAAAGACGGTACAACTGGCCGCTCCATTAACTCTGGATGATCTAACAGGAGATTATATAGTGTTCCGATACACTGATAACGATGTGCCTATTCCTATGATCCGTAATGAGGAACTCGTATTATTATACGCCGAAGGAAACGTATCGACCAATAGCAGTGAGGCTGTTAATGCTATCAATACAGTAAGAGCAGCTGCAGGTCTTGGACCTTATACTGGGGCTACAGATCCTGCTTCATTAATCAATGAGATCTTAAATCAACGTAGATATTCGCTATTTGCCGAAGGTCACCGTTGGATCGATATGCGACGATTTAATAAACTTGGGGAGTTACCTCTGGACAGACCAGAAGATGATGTTTGGAGTCAGTTTCCAATTCCACTTACCGAAAATCAATAATGTTTTAGGTTAGTTATATTATTAAAAACCCTCTCCGGCAGGAGAGGGTTTTTTTATTATGCAGCGCTTTCAATTTTAGACTGTATTTCTATCTTCTTGTTTTTCGAACGGAAATTCCTCCATCGCAATTTAATTTTGTGTACGATGTAGAATAGTACGGGTACGATGATAAGGGTGAGGAAAGTAGCTACAATCAACCCGTAAATAACAGCCCAGGCCAGTGGCCCCCAGAAGATCACATTATCTCCTCCAACATAGATCTTCGGATCACCTTCAGCAAATAATGAGAAGAAATCCAGATTAAAACCAATGGCAAGGGGTATAAGACCCAAAACGGTTGTTATCGCTGTAAGAAGTACAGGTCTTAGACGAGCCCGGCCTCCCTTTATAATAATGGCCTTCACTTCATCCTTCGAAAGTAATTCATCATCTTCCATTTCCAGTTCTACCATACGTCTGTCTATAAGCAGTTGTGTATAATCCAGTAGTACCACACCATTGTTTACCACTATACCTGCCAGGGAAATAATACCCATCATCGTCATCATGATCACAAACGAAGCTCCCGTAATCAATATTCCTCCAAATACACCAATAAAACTCAGGAATATGGCGATCATAATGATGGTTGGCTTAGAGATCGAACTAAACTGGAAGATAAGTATAAGCATAATAAGACCGAGACCCGAAAAGAAGGCACCCATTAAGAACGCCATCTGTTTGTTCTGTTCTTCGATCTGTCCCGTATAATCGATTTTCACATTCTTAGGCAGATTTTGGAAGTTGGCCATTTCAGCCTGGATCTGCGATACTATGGCACCGGCATCTGTGTACCCCGCTTGCAAAGCAGAATAGACGGTTACAACACGTTTCGCATCCCTGTGTTTAATAGCACTAAAAGATGAGGTGTTCTTTTCACTGATAACAGCAGACACGGGAATTTCTTTGATCTGTCCGGTAGCCTGATCTCTGAAGATGATATTCTGGTTGAACAACGCACTTTTATTGTATTTAATTTCTTCATTAAACCGAACGTAGATGTCGTAGTCTTCACCGTCTTTCTTAAATACTCCCGCCTTTTCTCCAAACAAGGATCGTCTTAGTTGATTGGCTACTTGCCCTGCTGAAACACCAAGTTCCCCGGCTTTTTCACGATCTACATATACCTGCATGGCAGGCTTACCTTTATTAACATCGATCTTCAATTCATCGATCCCGGCTATGTTCTTGGCATTAATGTAATTTCGCATTTCTTCGGCCGTTTGGATCAATTCGTCATAATCCTCACCCTCTATCTCAATATTGATGGGGTAACCTACCGGTGGCCCAACCATGTCCTTTTCTACAGAGATCGCAACTCCGGGATAAATACCCTTGAGAGATTCCTGAACTTTTTTCCGAAGCAATTCTGAATCTTCACCTCGCCTAAATTTAAATTCCCGCAAAGTGGCGGTTATCTTACCCCTGTGGGGCATTTCGGCAGCAGAACCTCCATCCGTCTGTGGGTTTCCCGCACCTTCACCTACCTGGGAAACAGCAGACTCCACCATAAAATTGTAGCCGTTGTCCACGTATGTATTCTCATTGAGAACTTTATAGACAC
>CAJQNO010000097.1 GCA_905479745.1 uncultured Flavobacteriaceae bacterium
TCTTCTTTACAACTGCTTCTCCTTCTGGAATCGATAAGGTGAACGATCTTCCAGCCATCGTCAAACCTTGCCAGTGTAAAGGCATTGGCTCCACAATGACTAAACTGCCCGTTATACCAAAACTCGTAAGGGGTCCAAACATGTGCCAGGTTGCCATCGATCTGTACTTTATAATCCAGCAGTCGCTCATCCCATTTTTGATCTGCAGGCCGGGCAACTATAGCTTCTAACAATTCTTTCCCTGTGCCATCCTGAATCATGTTCTTACCATCTTTGGTGGCGAAAACAGTTTGTGTAGGTAGATTTTCGGCCATTACCGATCTCATTTTTACGGTGTCTCCTTCATGAAATCCCTCGAAAAAAAGATCGATCACACCCCGGGCATTGGCTTCAGTAAAATTATCCTGGGCAGAAATGATAAATGAAGAAAGAAACAAAGAGAAGTATACAAGGAATTTCATAAGAATTGAATTTGATTTAGTATTCCGTTAGACAATCCTAAAATTAGTACTTTTACCACACAAATTGTTACAATAATATATATGTCAGTAGCTAAGAAAGAATACAAACGAATCACTACCAAGACCCTGGTAGATATGAAGCAGAATGGAGAGAAGATCTCTATGCTTACAGCCTACGATTTTACCATGGCCAAGATCGTGGACAGTGCAGGTGTGGATGTGATCCTGGTTGGCGATTCTGCCTCGAATGTGATGGCCGGGCATGAAACCACCCTTCCCATTACCTTGGATCAGATGATCTATCACGCGTCTGCAGTAATACGAGCTGTGAAGCGAAGCTTGGTTGTGGTCGATATTCCCTTCGGAAGTTACCAGAGCGACCCCAAGGAAGCGCTACGATCTGCTATACGGATCATGAAAGAAAGTGGAGCCCATGCTATTAAAATTGAAGGGGGCAGGGAAATAAAAGAATCGGCTAAACGAATTTTAAACGCAGGAATCCCGGTTATGGGGCACCTCGGACTCACACCACAATCGATCTATAAGTTTGGTACGTATACAGTAAGAGCCAAAGAAGACGAAGAAGCCGAAAAGTTAAAAGAGGATGCTAAGATCCTCGAAAAATGTGGTTGTTTTGCGATTGTTTTAGAGAAAGTACCGGCAAAATTAGCTGCTGAAGTGGCTTCCGAACTAACCATACCTATTATTGGGATTGGTGCCGGAGGAGGCGTGGATGGCCAGGTGCTGGTAACACACGACATGATTGGGATGACCCATGAGTTCAACCCCAGGTTCCTGAGGAGATACCTCGATCTTTATGCCGAAATGACCAAAGCCTTCACCCAGTATATCGACGATGTGAAAAGTAAGCATTTCCCAAACGAGGAAGAACAGTATTAACGGTAGGTCTATAGGTTGGTAATTCAGATTTTAAGGTTATCGAAACTCAAATCCATTATCTAACAATCTAAAATGCAAGACCATCAAAAATTCAGCACAAAAGAAAATCTCCAGGTCCTCTATGAGGATAATCATTTATTGGTTGTAAACAAGAGGCCGGGTGATATTGTTCAGGGTGACAAGACCGGAGACAAACCCTTATCTGAAGTTGCTAAGGAGTATATCGCTTCAAAATACAATAAACCGGGAGCCGTTTTTTTGGGAGTGGTACACCGGCTGGATCGTCCCACCAGTGGTATTGTGGTTTTTGCCCGAACCTCCAAGGCTTTATCGCGATTAAACAAGTTATTTTCGGAAAGAGAAACAGAAAAAATGTACTGGGCTGTTGTGGAAAATGCCCCACCAAACACTGAGGAGAAGTTGGTTCATTTTATGAAAAGGAATCAGAAGCAAAATAAATCCTACGCCCATGAAAAAGAAGTTCCGGAGAGTAAGAAGGCAATCTTAAGCTATAAGTTAATACGTAGCCTGGATAACTATTTTCTTCTCGAAGTGGAACTTGAAACCGGGAGACATCACCAGATCCGCTCCCAATTAGCTGCTATAGGTTGTTATATAAAAGGAGATCTTAAATACGGTGCCAAACGCAGTAACAAAGACGGGAGCATCCACCTTCACGCAAGAAGTCTAACTTTTGTACATCCGGTGAAAAAAGAAGAATTAACAATTACGGCAGACCCACCCCAGGACGCCATCTGGAATACCTGCCTTAGATCTTAATAAGGTCGTTCTTAAGAGCGTAGATCACTAGCCCAACCCTATTCTTTATATGCAAACGGTTAAAAAGCTCCTGTCTGTAGCCATCGATGGTCTTCGGACTTAAACTCATTACATCTGCGATCTCCTTGTATGTCATTTCGGAACACGCAAGTTGTAAGAAGGTGAGTTCGTTCTCCTTGAAGGGTACTTCTTCAGATTTGCTTGAAGGCTGTATAGAGTGCAGCAGAGTAGCCGCAACTTTCTCTGAATGATAATAACCTCTGTCCATCACCTCTTCCAGGGCGATCTTTAGCCGATCGGGGTGAATATCTTTAAGAAGATATCCCTTTGCTCCTTTCTGAAGCATTTTAAGGATCACTTTTTCATCATCTTCCATGGACAAAGCCAGCACCTTTATATCGGGGTGATTTTGAGAAAGCCATTCGGCCGTTTCAAAACCATCCATAACCGGCATGTTAATATCGAGGAGAATAATATCGGGTGGGTTGGAATTTGCGCGTAATTTTTGCTGAAGTTCTTTGCCGTTACTGGCATGATAGATCACATGAAAACCCTCGAATGAATTAATGAGTTTTTCAAGAGAACCAGCGAGCAAAAGGTGATCGTCCACAATGGCGACAGTGTATTTTTGCTGCTTCATGACTTTAAGGGATATACTAAGTTTAGTTTTGTTCCTTTACCAGGTTGGGATGTTAATGCGTAGCGCGCTCCAAGTAAATTAGCCCTACTCTTCATATTATGCAGTCCCGAACTATCGCGATTTAAAGACGTATCGAATCCCGTACCATCATCCTCCACAGATATCTCCAACTCCTTCTCGCGATAACATAAAAATACGAATAAATTATTGGCTTTTGCGTGTTTTATCACATTTGAAAAAAATTCCTGCATGATTCTGAAGATAATGATCTCATCTTCACTTCTAATAAACTTTTCCTCTCCTTCTATCTTAAGCTCGGCATGCAAGAAATTAAGTCGGTTAAATCGTTCCAGCTCGGTTCGTACGGATGCTATCAAGCCATTGTGCTGTATCACATCGGTATTTAGGGTCTTAGACAGTGCCCTAACCTCCTGAACCGTAGCGGTGACCACATCTTTTGTTTCCATTATTTGCGAACTAAAATCCGGCGACACACTTGCCTGGAGCATATTCAGTTGAATATTTGCCACCGAGAGTAACTGCCCCACATTATCGTGAAGTTCCCAGGCAATGTTCTTAAGCGTTTGTTCCTGAATTTCCAGTTGGGCATCTGTTAGCTCTTTTTCGAATTTCTTTTCGGCCTCAAGGCGCTCCATGAGGAACTTATTTTTTCTTTTTAGAAAAGCGATGAAAAACACAACCACAAAAGTCACTAGTACAAATATGACTATGACGAAGTAAATAATCAATAAGATCTGGTCCTTTTGGAGCATATTATAAACCCTAAGATAAATGTTGCGTACATAAAAATGTTCGCATAAAGTAAAATTGACACCCTCAAATTAACAAATACATTGTTAGCTGCACTGAAATATTTGGAGAAAAAATCAATTGGGGTTATACAAAGGTGCAGTACTAAGGCGCCAATAGAAATATAAAATGGTAAGAATCTAGTTAAATACAACATTATATCACTTCTCAATAGCTCGATATAGAATAGCCCTACACTAAGGAATAACATAATGGCCCCTGCGAACATTGAAAATTGAGAAAATCCCGTAAAATAAACGTCACTAATTAATAAATTCGTTATGGAAGCCACCAAATAAATAATAATTAATACTCCCAGTACCATTCGCCATTTTTTATGCTTTAGATACCATCTGAAATACCACATATAGAATACATATGTAAGTAAAATTAAAATATTGTATAACCAATAATTATCACTATAAACAGTTCCTTCAACAAACTTAAAATACTTGAATCCTGTGAAATAAGCGATAGGTGCGTACGCACCTATAAACTCAACTAAAAAAGTTACCCATAAAAAAATTACGAGTAACCTTTCCGGCTTGTGAATTTCTTTTTTCCTGTATAGATATAGTGTGCCAAATAATGCAGCCAACAACTCTAGTAGAGTTATTGGCAGTGCACTAACAATAAAATCGGTTAATTCCAAGACTAGTATGTGTTCGGTGGCCAGCCTCCAGTTCCAAAGTTAAATGGATCCAGGTCGTAATTATTATCGGAGTCTGAATCTGTTCCCTTAGTGGGAGCTAAGAATACCGTTGCTTTGCTCTGAGAATCGGTTCCATAGGCGGCAAAGTAAACTCGAATACCCGGATTGTTTATTCCCTCCTTTTCGGATCCGTCTTTCACATAATCCAAAAATTCCTGTAATTCGGCCAGGCTAAAAGTGAAATCGGATGTATCACCACCTGTAAAAAGTGTAAGTGAATTTCCGCGGGAATTATGCCAATTAGTATAAAGGGTTTTTGCTTCTTGAACTGTAATGCATTTTTGAGGTTTAGCCATTGTTGAAAATTTTAAGGATTAAGCCTAAAAATAAGCAATTCCTACAGCAGACAAAGCATTCCTCTTTAAAAATCAGGAAAAATCCTCTGTGAATTTTAAGGGTTTTTCCCCACACTTCTATCGCTTACATGCCTTACTTTTACATGATGCGCTCTAGTGTAAACCTCTAATTTCCTTTTGTACAGCGATTTATAAAACCATATTTTTATAAATACATAAAAAACTAACCAATTTTTCTGCTATGCCCGATGATCAAAATCCCAAATCTGTATGGAAAAAGGCAGGCTTACTTCTTTCGCGTGCGATCACTTATTTATCCGGTGTCTTTTCTTCTGTAGTAAAATTCACCAAAGCATCGATATTAAGCCTTATTATTATTGTTATTGTCCTGCTGCTATTAACAAAAATGGACCAGGCGTTCACCATGTTCGTAGATCTCATTGAAGTAAAAGGAATTAAATGGGGACTCTTCTTTTCTTTCTTTATGATCAACGCCCTTGCGTTGGCACTCTCGCATTATCCTATCTATAACTATTACGCCGCCAATCTTAATAACAGCTCGAAGTTTACAACCTGGGAGGAACTTTATCCCTTCAAAGGAACCTGGCCTAAATTTCCGCTAAAGCTATATAAGTTCTTCAAAGTATTTATCTTCCACGAAAAGACAGGCGGAACATATAAGAAGGATGACAGGGCACACTACTTACGTTACTCCATCGGTCTGCTTATCCATGCTGTTTGGATCTTTTTCATCATTAAGACCTTTTTACCCAAATTCAATTTAACCGAAGCCCAGGCTACCACCACGATCTGGATATTCTGGGCCCTGTGTTTTGTTCCGCTGCTGCATTATATTTTTCTGCGAAAAGCAGTGGTCAAAGCCAAAAAGGATTTTAATACAACCCGTATTTATAAAAAACTAGCTTACAGGTTTTCTCTGCTTCTCACCATCACCATCATTCTTGTTATCATCTGCCTGGTGTACGACGCCTTGTTTAGCAGGGGTGGTTTCTTTATTTTAGTTTTAACGTGCTATCTATTCATGTTAAATTACCTGTATTTCAGGTTATTGAGAACTAAATTGGCTGATATCACAGATATCCTGAAACAATCCGGGTTCAAACCGGTTCTGTGGGGAATGCAGCTTTTAAAGTACTTATTTTATCGATCTGAGCATTATTTACTGCTGTTCAGTTTCAATTTTATGTTCTCGATCACCATTATAATCTGGACCACCATTATGGCCCTTGAAGTTGGTGATCTGCCTAATGGCACTCCTATCCTACTCGCCTTTTTCTATGCGTACTATTTTATCATTGCAGCTATAGGGAAATTCTTCTTCGCTTACAATAAGATTCGGGAACAAAAGAGCAAAAAGAATACGTTGCCGGACGGTCATTCTGTGCGCTTCAAAATACTATGTGTTTCGCTGTTTTTAATTTTGCTTTTATTTATTATAGGAATGTTTACCGAAACGCATACTCACGAACTTGATCTGGTAGACAGAAATAATAAGGAAGATATCACTCAGGATGAATTCCTTACAGCCGTTAGTAAGATGGACGGTAGCAGCGTATTTTTCATTGCATCCCACGGAGGGGGATTAAAATCGAATGCCTGGACCTTACATGTGCTGGAGAAACTTCACGCAGAAACCAATGGCAAATTAATGGATAACACAGTAGCTCTTTCAGGGGCTTCAGGTGGTTCCCTTGGATTAGCTTTATATACCGGGCTGTCTAAAGAGTTGACCGGGAATTTGTCTTCGGATATGAAATTACTGAACTCGAGAATAGATAATATTTCTGAAGGCAATTATACCTCATCCGATCTCGCTTTTACCTTCGGACTTGATTCTTTCAGAAAGCTTTGGTTACTTAATGGTGATTACTCACTAAGAGACCGCCCTTATTACGCCATGATGAAGTACCAAAATTATGTGGAAGATAACAGGCTCATGCAATTATCCAGGCAACCCTTCAGAAGTTTCTGGAAAGATGTGTACAAAAAGCATGGCTACTTTCCATCCTTAATAATGAATACCGCTTCCACCACAGGCCGGAGAGGCATATTGTGGTCTGTAAAGGCCAATAAATTTGATAGTATCTTTCATTTTTCTGAAGATCTGGCCGAATTGGAAGCCTATAATGGAAATGGCAATAAAACTATTCCGAAGACATTATCCTATTACGAGGCGGTTTCTACTACTAATCGATTCCCCGTGTTTAGTCCTGCCGCCAAAATACCCGGATACGGACATTACATAGATGCCGGAGCTATAGACAACAGTGGAATGCTGGGCTGCCTGGACCTCTACCTTTACCTCCAGGCGCAGAATAACTTTACTTTTTTTCAGAATAAAAAAGTGGTATTCATTGAGATCATCAACAGTAAGACACTCTATCTGGATGACCTCTTAAAACGTATTGAAAAAAACAGGATAGAGAAGGATGAGAACGAAACCGATAATATTATAGCCGATCTGCAAACTGCCCTAAATCTTGACAAGATCCCGGGGTATGTAAGTGATTTTGTGGATGGATACAGTCAAATAGAACTTATTAAGATTTTCATGCCCCACAAGGTAACTATTGGAGATGTTGAAGGCTACCTCAATGGTGATATAAAGAATAAATCACAACGCAACGAATTAAACCAAAAGTTAATAGCTCATAATAACTATTTGGATAGTATTACAGAAGCCGGACATGGCTCGGGCGATAGAAATAAGTTCTTTAAAAAGTGGAGAACTTATGAGCCCACCCTTTCCAGACACCTAAGTGAAAGTAGCCTCCAGTTTATCGAAGATGTCCTCGAACACGAGGATATTACTAGAAAAATTCAAAAGATTAAAACCCTTGTTGGTGAATAGAATAGTAACCAATCATTCTGGTTAAACTAATTTAAAAGAAATTTCTTCCCCCGGCCTCAATTGCGACATTTGTTGGATTGCTTTTTCGTTTAAATGCAGGATACGGGAATAACCTCCGGTTGTCTGTGCGTCTTTCATAAGTACGAGCATTTTTCCTGAAGGAGTTAATTGTACGGTCCCGGGTTGTACCGGAGCCGTGATAATCTCTTTAGCCGAAATTGGTTCGGTATGGTCTAACAGATAAGCCATACGGTTACTTTGAGGGGAAATCACATACTTTGCATCGGTGATCTTCAGCCTAATAGCCATCGGCAGCGTATGAAACTCCGGTCCTTTTGTAACTGGAATCGTACGATTGAGATCGATCTCCGGGAGTTGTTCTCCCCAGCTAACTTCCTGAGAGGAGCTTTCAGATAAGGTAGAAATTTCAATAATATCTCCTTTCTGAAGCTTTTCCTTTGCGGTCAATCCCTTAAAATAGCTTCTGCTACCTAAAACTATGTTGGAATTGATACCGCCTTTTACTGCAAGGTATCCCCATACACCTTTTTCGGCCTTTCCAAATTCCAGCAAACTGTTAGAATTTACAAGTACAGCACGATTGGCGTTCATTTCTTTGCCGTCTAATTTCATGTGAAAAGAGGCTCCCGTAACAGCTATGATCGCAGGTTTTGTGAAAAATAACTTCGGACCCGCATTCGCAAATTCCAATACAGCGCAATTGGGGTCGTTACCTACTAATGAGTTACCCTTTACCGCCGATTCAGTATCCATAAACCCACTTAAGGGAACCCCGTATTTACGATAACCATATCGTCCTAAGTCCTGAATAGAACTATACATCCCGGGATGTTGCACCTCAATCATAGATATTTATTTCTAGTGAATAATTTCCTTGGGAGACCTGTTCCAAAATATTGTCGAATTCGGCGCGTCCTATCACGCGAAATTTTACCATGTCGCCGGGTCGC
>CAJQNO010000098.1 GCA_905479745.1 uncultured Flavobacteriaceae bacterium
TGTACGATGCCGAAACCATGAACGAAATTGGGAATAGAACTAAAGAACGTCTGCCGTTCTGGTGGGAGCAGAACAAATACAACCAGTCCTTCCCATGGCATGCCGAAACACAGAGTTTTCTGGACGGTGGATGTGGTTGCCAGAGTGGTCATTAACAGAAATGTATTTAGCTCAATTAAATATAGCCGAAGCAATTGCCCCTATGGAGGACCCTGTAATGGCCGATTTCGTAGGCAATATTGAACGAATCAATTCGCTGGCCGAGAAATGTCCGGGTTACATTTGGAGACTCACGGATGAGGAAGGAGAAAACTCATATTCCATGCAACTGTTCGATTCGGAATATATCGTTACCAATATGAGCGTTTGGAAGGATCGCGACAGTTTGTTCGATTTCGTCTATAATACGGCCCATGTTGAGATATTTAAACGGCGTAAAGAATGGTTTACTAAAATGCCTCAAATGCATATGGTCTTATGGTATATTGAAGAAGGACATATTCCCGATATTAACGAAGCCAAAGAACGTCTCCATCATTTACGTGAAAATGGTAAAAGCAGATATGCATTTACTTTTAAAGATAAATTTTAGCGGTTAAAACTTTCCGTTAAGCGAAAACAGCTTAATGCAAGCCATAATTAAGTTTTAGTTTAAGTTTACTGGTCTAAAATTTGTAACTTTAACGGTAGTAACACTAAATTTAAAATAACATGGTTAAAGCAAAATACCAAAGCGTTCTTGATCTTGGAGAACAATTGAATATTCAGGATGGAGATGTTCAAGTAAAAGGTAATCAGCTGGAAGTTCGTGGAACTGCAGCTACACAATATGAAAAAGACCTACTCTGGGATGAAATTAAGCGAGTGGGTGGTGAGAACCCGAGTGATATCATGGCAGATATCAAGGTTGCGGACACTTCGGTATACGCCCGTCATACAGTGAAAAGTGGAGAATCTTTAAGTAAGATTTCCAAATACTACTACGGAGACCCAATGAAATACAATGCTATTTTCGAGGCAAATAGAAATATCCTCAAAAATCCGGATCTTATCCATCCGGGACAGGAACTAGTGATCCCAAACCTGTAAGTAGTAAATAAAAGCTTAAATTTAACTGCCCTCCTATTTAAGGGCAGTTTTTTTATGTCGGAATTCTTCTCAGAAATCAACCTTGTTTATATTCCGCTACTGTTCTTACTGGGAACGGCCACGTTTACGCTATCCACTATTAGCGGAGGCGGGGGTGCAATGATGCAGATCCCCATCTTGAACTTTTTAATTGGCACCACTCAAACAGCCCCGGTGATCAATTTGGGAGCCTTGATAAGCCGTCCATCTCGTATTATAATCTTCTGGAAGCATATCGTTTGGAAGGTTTTCTGGTATTTTGTGCCTGCCGCAGTAGGTGCAGCCATATTAGCGGGATATTTATTTTCGAAGGTACAGATCGTGTGGGTACAGATCCTGGTGGGTTTGTTCCTTGTAAGTACTGTATTTCAGTATAAATTTGGGAAGGAATCCAGATCGTTTCCTGTAAAATTTTGGTATTTCACTCCTTTAGGATTTTTTGTGGGAATAGTAGGAACATTTACCGGTGGCATGGGGCCAATTCTCAATCCGTTTTTCCTTAATGCCGGGATCACCAAGGAGGAACTTGTAGGTACTAAGGCCGCGCAGTCATTATTCCTGGGTATGGCCCAGGTAGGAAGTTATAGTTTTTTTGGGCTTCTGAATCGTGAACTCTGGATCTACGGAATTGCCTTGGGATTAGGAGCTACCCTTGGGAACCTGTTTGGGAAAATATTGCTTGCCCGAATGAGCAAACTTAGTTTCCGGCGTTGGGTGATCGTTATCATGGTAATAAGTGGAATAGTACTTATTATAAAAGCTATACCCGAATTATAAAAGCTATACCCGAATTATAAAAAAAGGCCGGAAAAACCGGCCTGTTGTCTTTAAGATATATTGATCTTACGCGGAGGTTGACGCTTAGCTTCTTCTTTCTTCGGAAGCTCAAGTTTAAGGATACCATCCACATAATTTGCTTTGATCTTGTCTTCCTCTACAGTTTCCGGAAGTGAGAAACTTCTCTTAAAGGAAGCATATCCAAATTCCCTGCGAGTATAGTTATCTTCATTGGTTTCTTCGTTGTTCTCTATTTCGGAAGAGATGGAAAGAACCTGATTGTCGATCTCGATATGGAAATCGGATTTCTTCATACCCGGTACTGCCATTTCTACATGATAGGCATCGTCTAATTCGATGATGTTCACCATTGGCAAGCTAAGCCCGGTATTGAAGTTAGGTCTGAAAATACTTGGCAAATCATTATTGAACAAATCGTCGATCCATGAAGACCAGGTAGGAAATGTACCTGTTAGACTACCAGAATTTGTTTTTGCCAAACTTCCATTTTTAGGTGCTTTCACTAAAGTACTCATAATAAAAAATTTAAGTTAGACATTTGATTTACATCCATACCTATGCAAATTTTTTGCCAAACAGAAAATTCTGAAAAAATTTCAGTTTTGTCACCGTACGAGTATCAGTACGGCCTGACAGAGGGTTGGAAACAGCCGGAAACGAAAAAATGTCAGTCTGTTAAAGACCACTTATATAACCACCATAAACATCTTTAAACCTCATTCCATCGCTTAAGTTGTATTTACTTAATTTACGATATTCTACAAGCGCCCATAGTACTAATTCCTTTACAAATGATCTGTCGCGTTCATCGATATCGGGCAAATGGTCGTTTACCAGTTCATCGAGTGGTTCGATCCTGTTTAACTGCTGTGAGTATTCAACATCTGAAAGAGAATCCAGAAGTTCGAAGCCACTTTGCTCGAAGAACCAGGCCACGATCTCGGTATAAGGATCTGGTTCGCTCTCCTTTTGTAGTTTCTCTATCTTCGGG
This sequence comes from uncultured Flavobacteriaceae bacterium, assembly GCA_905479745.1. Taxonomy (GTDB): domain Bacteria; phylum Bacteroidota; class Bacteroidia; order Flavobacteriales; family Flavobacteriaceae; genus Pukyongia. Next base: position 2,918 of record CAJQNO010000098.1, read on the forward strand.
AAGTAAGTATCGAATTGCGCTTTCACTGCATCTGCGATTAACTGTTGGGCTACCTGGGACGCGCCTTCCTGCTCTCCTTCGTACACAAGTTCTACCTTTCCGGTAATAGACGGGATGATTCCTACGAAATCCCCTAACCTAACTGTAGTTTCTGAAGCTCCATTCTGAAGTGCCCTGCGTTCAGCTGTACTCAAAAGGTTTTCGAAGGCGGTGATGCTCATACGGGCGCTTACGCCGCTTTTCGCATCAATGAATTCACTTTCACGCGCCTGAAAACTTATCTCTTCCAATATATCCTTAGCAATTTCCGGCACGTATACATGTTGCTTCTCTGCCATCGCCTGCGCTGCTTCCTGTTGAGTGATCGTGCGAGCCGTCTCTATGTCCTCCGGATAATGAGTTAATATCTGTGATCCTATTCTATCTTTCAACGGAGTTACAATACTTCCACGGTTGGTGTAGTCCTCAGGGTTTGCTGTAAACACAAATTGGATATCTAAGGGTAATCGCAGTTTAAAACCTCGAATCTGTACATCACCTTCCTGTAGGATATTAAATAAGGCTACCTGTATTCTCGCCTGTAGGTCCGGAAGTTCATTGATCACGAATATACTCCTATTCGCCCGAGGGATCATGCCATAGTGGATCACCCGATCATCAGCATAGGTAAGTTTAAGATTTGCCGCCTTGATAGGATCCACGTCTCCAATAAGATCTGCAACGGTCACATCAGGAGTGGCCAGTTTCTCAGCAAACCGCTCATCGCGATGCACCCATGATATGGGGGTATTATCACCTTTCTCTGCCAGCAATTCCCTGGCGTAACGGGAGATAGGCTTGAAAGGATCGTCGTTGATCTCACTCCCCTCAACCACCGGAATAAATTCATCGAGCAAGGTGGTCATTTGCCTGGCCAATCTTGTTTTGGCCTGTCCACGCAGACCCAGCAAATTGATATTGTGTCTGGATAAGATGGCCCGTTCCAACTCCGGGATCACGGTGTATTCGTACCCATGTATACCTTTAAAGGTGGTTTCCTTCTTCATTATTTTCTGAAGGAGATTTCTTCTCAATTCATCCTTAACCGATTTATATTCGTAGCCCTGTGCTTTAAGCTCACCAAAGGTTTTTATTTTTTCAATCTTCATATGCAATTATCTAATTTTCTTTCTTCTGTTTGTTTCGTAATCTGTAAATATCATCTCCCCCAACCCTTTCAAACCCGTGTAAAATGCTTTTCCCTGGTTTGCTTCGGTAAAATGGTCCACAAACTGCATCAGATAAGGATCTTCGGCTATCATAAAGGTAGTAATGGGTATATGTAGTTTACGGGCCTGGCGTGCCATCATGTAACATTTGCTAACGATATGCGGATCCAGGCCTACACTGTTCTTATAGTATTGGCCATCGGGTAATTGCAGACAACTAGGTTTCCCATCGGTGATCATAAAGATCTGTTTGTTGGTGTTTCGTTTTCTGCGAAGCATATCCATCGCCAACTGAAGTCCGGCAACTGTATTGGTATGATATGGGCCTACATTGAGATAAGGCAGGTCTTTAATTTTTATTGGCCATGCGTCGTTTCCAAATACCAGAATATCGAGGGTATCTTTGGGATATCTGGTAGTAATTAATTCTGAAAGTGCCATAGCAACCTTTTTTGCCGGGGTAATTCGGTCTTCCCCGTAGAGGATCATACTATGACTAATATCGATCATGAGCACTGTACTCATTTGTGCCTTATACATGGTTTCCTCAACCACTAGGTCGTTCTCGGTGAGATGGAAATCCCCTACTCCGTGATTTATCTGGGCATTTTTTAAACTTTCGGTCATCGAAATACTATCGAGGGCATCGCCAAACTGATAGTTCCTGAATTCGCCTGCTTTCTCATCGCCACGCCCAGTGCTTTTAGTCTTATGATTACCCGCTCCACTGCGTTTTAATTTTCCAAAGATCTGCTCCAATGCACGCTTGCGAAGAACTTGTTCAAGCTTTTCGGTCATCTTCGACCCTCCTTCACCTCTACCAGTGCCATCTCCCTTTGGAACAAATTCTTCACGTATATACCCCTTTTTCTTCAGGTCCTCTATAAAATCTTCGATACTGTAATCCGGGGTGGTTATTTTGTATTCTTCGTCCAATTGTCGGAGCCAGTCTATCGCCTCATCAAAATCACCAGAAGTATGTGTAATTAATTCCTGAAAGATCTCGAAAAGTCGTTCAAATGGAGATTGTTCCTTAGGGACGTGCTTTGTGAACACGAATCCGGAAGGGCGAGGTTTCTTTTTCATAAGCTAAAGATACTTAAATTCAGAAGAAAAAAACCGGGCCCTTAACAGCCTTTTAAGAGATGTAACATTTCATTTTATTACCTTTAAGATTCTGAAAACCTAAAACCAATCAATACCCAATGAAAAAGTTATTTTTCCTCTCTTTTGTCCTCATTTCATCTACACTTTTTTCACAAAAACTTTCCATGGACCTAATGAAAGATCTGAAGCCTAGGAACATTGGCCCAGGTGGTATGTCCGGTCGGGTAACGGCGATCGACGTGGTGATCCAGGATCCGGAGATAATGTATGTTGGTACAGCATCCGGAGGATTGTGGAAATCTACTAGTGGCGGCATAAAATGGTTCCCAATTTTTGATGATCAGCCCACTGCTTCCATTGGTGCGGTGGCAATTCAGCAGAGCAATCCATCTGTTATATGGGTAGGCACCGGAGAAGGTAATCCTCGAAATAGCCTTAATGGTGGTTTTGGTGTATACAAGTCACTGGACGGTGGTAAGACCTGGAAATCCATGGGACTGGAAAAAACGCGGCATATTCACCGGATCATCGTAGATCCTACCGATCCTAACACAGTGTATGTTGGTGCAATAGGCAGCCCATGGGGAATTCATCCGGAACGTGGTGTTTTTAAGACAACCGACGGCGGTAAGACCTGGAAGAAAATACTGTATACAAACGACAAATCGGGCGTGGCAGATATGGTCATGGACCCTACCAACCCCAATAAGATCATAGTCGCCATGTGGGAACACAAACGCGATCCCTGGTTTTTTAAATCTGGAGGAAAAGGCAGTGGATTGTACATAACTCATGACGGTGGTTAGACCTGGGAGCAGCGTACCGATGCCGACGGACTTCCAAAAGGTGATCTTGGCCGTATGGGGATTGCTATTTCCAGAAATAAACCTAACATCATTTATGCCCTGGTGGAATCCAAGAAAAATGCCTTGTACAAAAGTGAGGATGGTGGATTTAAATGGAAGAAGGTGAACGATAAGAATGATATTGGTAACCGCCCTTTTTATTATTCTGAAATATATGTAGACCCTCAAAATGAGAACAGGGTATACAGTGTGTTCACTTATGTGAATGTCTCCGAGGATGGCGGAAAGAATTTCGACCAACTAATGCCCGCATATGGTGTAGATAATGGGGTTCACCCAGATCATCACGCCTGGTGGATACATCCGGAGGATGGAAGTTTTATGATAGATGGAAATGATGGTGGGATGAATATTACCAGGGATGGTGGTAAGACCTGGCGTTTTATTGGTAATCTACCGGTGGCCCAGTTCTATCATATTGCAGTGGATAACGAATTTCCTTATAACGTTTACGGTGGGATGCAGGACAACGGAAGTTGGCGAGGTCCGGCCTACGTGTGGAAATCACAAGGGATACGAAACAGTTATTGGCAGGAGATCTCCTTTGGGGATGGCTTTGATGTGGTCCCCGATCCGGACGACAGCCGTTATGGCTGGAGTATGAGTCAGCAGGGCTTTGTAAGCCGCTACGATTGGATGACCGGTAACAACTATTCTGTGCGTCCTACCCACCCCGATCCCGAAATGAAACTACGCTTCAACTGGAACGCGGCTATAAATATCGATCCGTTTAATAGCAGTACTATTTACTTCGGAAGTCAGTTTGTCCATAAAAGCACTGATAAAGGTTTAACCTGGGAGATCATTTCCCCGGATCTCACCACGAACGATCCCGAGAAACAGAAGCAACACGAAAGTGGAGGATTAACCATGGACGCTACCGGCGCCGAGAACCATACCACAATTCTAGTGATAGAACCCTCCCCGTTGGAGCAGAATATGCTCTGGGTGGGGACCGATGACGGCAGGGTGCATTACACTCAAAATGGGGGTGCAAGTTGGACAGAAGTATCCGGTAACATAAAAGGCTTACCCACCGGAAGTTGGATCGTCCAGATAAAAGCATCCAATAAAAATAAAGGAGAAGCATTATTGGTAGCTAACGATTACAGGCGTTTTAATTATACACCATATGCTTACCGAACCACAGATTACGGAAAGACATGGAATCGTATTGTAGATAGTGAGGATGTGATTAGCTATGCGCTATGCATTATAGAAGATCCTATAGAAAAGAACCTCTTGTTTCTGGGAACAGATGATGGATTATATGTATCTATAGACGCAGGTCTTAATTGGGCAAAATGGACCCATGGGTTTCCAACCACTTCAGTAAAAGATTTGGTTATCCATCCCAGGGAGCATGATTTGGTAGTCGGAAGTTTTGGAAGGGCAGCATGGGTGCTGGATGATATCAGGCCCTTGCGTGAAATTGCGCGAAACCGCACACTCATGGAACAACAAGTAAAATTATTCGATCCACCGGTTGCCTATCAGGCTGCTTACCAACAGCCCACCGGAAGCAGGTTTGGCGGAGATGCGATCTACAATGCTGAAAACAGGCCGTATGGTGCCAATTTTACCTACTATTTCAAAAAGGTGGAAACCGAAATGGATTCAGAAAAAAAGAAAGAAGAAAAAGAGAGCGATGACGAAACGGATAATGACGAAAGTACAGCAGAAGACACCACTGGAAAACACAAAGACAGTCTTTATCTGCGGTTATATAATGGAAACACTTTAATACGAACCCTAAAAAGAAAGATCCCGGATAGTAGCGGAGTGTACCGTTGGAGATGGTTTATGGACGAGGCTGGGGTTTCCAGGCCAAGCCGAAGGATTCGTGAACAAAAGAATGAACCTGGTGGCGTGAGCGTAAAACCTGGTACGTATAGAGCCGAATTGAGCTATATGGACGTAAAATCGGCAACTACCATAAAGGTGGAGAGTGATCCCAGACTGGACATCCCTCAGAAAGCAATTAACGAGAGTTATTCGGCCAGGAAAGAATTGCAGAAAATGACCGGGATCGCGGCTGAAGCGGTAAAACAGCTTGTGGAAAGCAAAACTACCGTTGAAGAATTTCAGAAAAAACTAAAGAAAAAAGACAAGGATAAGTATAAAGATGAGCTGAAATCGGGGAAAGATCTTATAAAGAAGATCGATAGCTTGATCGCTTTGTATATTGGTAAAGAAGACAAAAGACAGGGTATTACCCGTAATCCTGAGGTTACCGTAATGCGACGAATTGGCACCGCAAGTGGCTATGCCGGCAGCAGGCCAAACGGACTCACAGCAACCGAGGAGCGTTTGATCCGGCAGGCAAAGGAACAATTTGATTCGGTAATACGTGAAACCAACGAATTTTTTGTCACCGAATGGAGCCAATACAAGTCTAAGATGGAGCAGATGGATCTGTCTCCATTCAAGGAAACTAAAACCTTTTAACTAATTGATAAAACCAAAAAAAATGAAAAATCTCACAGCATTCGTACTGCTTGGCCTGATGGTTTTCTCCTGCAAGGAGAACACCGATAAAGATACGGCCAAAGTAGTAGACATCAAACAGTATACTATTGAGCAATTCATGGACAATGAAAATGCCTTTGCTAACGGTTTTTCTGCAGACAAATCGAAGGTACTCATGACCAGCAACCGATCCGGGATCTACAATATCTATACGATTCCTACTGAAGGAGGTGAACTAGTGCCTATCACACAATCCGACAGTGCATCGGTTTTCGGGATATCTTATTTTCCGGAAGACGATCGCATTCTTTTCAGAATGGATGGAAACGGTGATGAGATCTTCAAGATCTTCATGATGGATAGTACCGAAACTAAACGGTTAACCCCTGCTAAAAATGTTAGAGCCCTTTTCAGAGGCTGGGCCAAAGATGGAAAAAGCTTTTACTATGGAAGTAATGAACGTGATTCGCGCTATATGGACCATTACGAGATGAAACTTGATGATTTCTCCTCTACGATGATCTATCAGAATAATGAAGGAATGGAATATGGCGGGATGTCTTCAGACAAGAAATATATGTTACTAAGTAAAGCCATTAACACTAATGACAGTGATCTCTACCTTCTCAATTTAGCAACCGGGGAACAAACAAAAATCAATGATTCCCAGTGTGGTAATACACCCCAGGATTTCGCTCCGGACGATAAATCATTCTATTACACAACGGATGAAGGTGCAGAATTTAGTTATGTGATGCGTTATAATATCGAAGATGGAACTAAAGAGAAAGTTTTAACCAAGGATTGGGATATCAATTCATTCTATTTCACGAGAAATGGCAAGTACCAGGTTACTTTTTCCAATGAAGATGCAAAAACCATAATGAAAGTTACCGAGGTAGCCACTGGTAAAGAGATGGAGTTCCCAAGCTTTGAAGACAAGGAAGTGAGTAGTGCTACTTTCTCCAGAGATGAATCTATGGCTCTTTTACGAGTTGGAGGGTCTCACACGCCTACCAATTCGTATTCGTATGATATTGCCAGTAAAAAGATGCATCAGTTAACCGATGTGCTTAATGATGAGATCGACGGCTCCCATCTGGTCTCTGCCGAAGTGGTTCGGTTTAAGTCGTTTGACGGACTCGAAATTCCAGCGATTTATTATCGTCCGCATCAGGCATCGACAGAGAATCCGGTACCAGCGTTGGTTTGGGTACATGGAGGTCCGGGAGGCCAATCTAGGCAAGGCTTCAATTCTACCATACAATACTTGGTGAACCATGGCTATGCGATCCTGGCCGTTAATAACCGAGGAAGTAGCGGATATGGAAAGACATTCTATAAAATGGATGACAAAAACCATGGAGATAAAGATCTTAAGGACTGTATTGCCGGTAAAGACTGGCTTAAGGAACAACCGGATATTGATGGTGAGAAGATAGGAATCCTGGGAGGATCCTACGGTGGGTATATGACCATGGCTGCCCTCACCTATGCTCCTGAAGAATTCCAGGTAGGAGTGAATATTTTTGGTGTTACCAATTGGCTGCGTACCCTAAAGAGCATCCCACCATGGTGGGAATCGTTTAAAGACGCACTCTACACAGAAATGGGGGATCCTAACACTGCAGACTCTGTGAGATTACGAGAGATCTCTCCATTATTTTATACCAAAAATGTAACAAAACCCCTCATTGTACTTCAAGGTGCCCAGGATCCAAGGGTGCTGAAGGTAGAAAGTGATGAGATAGTAGAAGGTGTTAAAAACAATGGTGTCCCTGTAGAGTATGTGTTGTTTGAAGATGAAGGGCACGGTTTTGTTAAAAAAGAGAATCAGATTGAAGCATATGGCCGCATCAAGCAATTCCTGGATAAATATCTGAAAGGGGAAGGCCAGGAGAGTATGGATGCAGCTAGCTCAGAAACCACAGAAACAGAATAATTTATGAGAAAAAAGATAGTAGTATTCACACTATTATTAGTAGGAACTTTATTTATAACTAACGCCCAGGAAACCGGAGAAGACGACTTCGGTTTATGGGCTATGTATTTTGGGACGAACCGGGTGTCTGATGCGATAAGTATACATACTGAAGCACAGTTTCGCTACTACGAGCTGGCCAGTAATTTCAACCAATTACTTTTACGAACCGGAGTGAATTATCATATTTCGGATAAAGCCATGGTAACCCTAGGGTATGGTTATATTAGTACAGATCCCACATTTGTTGAACCAGATGGGGAGGAGAATATTTTAGAACACAGGATCTATCAGCAATTTGTTCTTCGGAATTCATTGGGAAAATTCGCGATAGGCCATCGTTATCGTCTCGAACAACGGTTTATTGATAATCCGTTAAGCGGAAATGATACCCAGCACAGAGCACGCTATCTGCTTAGGCTCACTTATCCCCTATCAGATAATTGGTTTCTTACCGCTTACGATGAGATCTTCATTAATTTACAGGAACCGGTTTTCGGTCAGAATCGCTTATACGGAGCGGTGGGATACCAGGCGAACAAAGATGTGAGTATTCAGCTTGGTTATCTCAAAAATCATTTCACCGGCATTAATTTCGACAGGCTTCAGATAGGAATCACATGGAACACCGACTTACGTAGGAATGACGAAAACACCGAATAGCGAACCAGGGTCTCGCACCCGATGAACCATAGTGATATGAACCAGGAAAAGATCTTCTTTGAAAATGAATCCGGCCAGAGATTATCTGGCCGACTCGAATTACCGGCCGACCAATTACCACATAATTTTGTGATATTCGCTCACTGTTTTACCTGTAATAAAAACCTGGGGGCGGTGAGGAATATTAGTCGGGCACTTAGTTCGGCGGGATTTGGTGTTCTGCGCTTCGATTTTACCGGTCTAGGCGAGAGCGATGGAGATTTTGAGGATTCTAATTTTTCGGGTAATGTGAATGATCTAATTGCGGCTTCTCAGTTTCTTACTGAAAATTACAAGGCTCCAACCCTTATAGTGGGACACTCCCTGGGTGGTGCGGCAGCCATTTTTGCAGCTGCCGAAATAGATTCTATAAAAGCAGTCGCAACGATTGGAGCACCCAGTAACCCTGAGCATGTTACCCACCTGTTAAAAAGCAGTATAGAAGAGATCGAGAAAGACGGGAAAGCGGTTGTAAATTTGAGCGGAAGAGATTTTACCATAAAAAAGCAATTTCTGGACGACCTGAGAAGTAATTCCCTACCGGAGGTGGCAAAAAACCTCCGTAAGGCCTTGCTTGTTATGCATTCTCCCCAGGATTCCATAGTAGGTATAAAAAACGCTGAGGAGATCTACATTGCAGCTCGACACCCTAAAAGTTTTGTTTCCCTTGATGGTGCCGATCACCTGTTGATGCGAACCGAAGATTCTGAATATGCAGGTAAGGTTATTGCCGGCTGGGCATCGCGTTACATGGAAATCCCGCGGGGAGCTAAAATTAAGTCAAGGCATGATGTAGTTGCCGGCCTTTCCGGAAATGAGGGGTTTACCACCCAGATGAAAGTTGGGAACCATTATATGGTTGCAGACGAACCCGAAAGCGTGGGCGGAAACGACTTTGGCCCTTCCCCTTACGATCTTGTATCCGCCGGATTATCGGCATGTACTGCCATGACAATACAGATGTATGCCAGGCGAAAAGGTTGGGATGTTCGTCATGTAGAAGTACATACAAGTTACAGTAAACAGTATATGGCCGACTGTGAGAATTGTGAGGCG
>CAJQNO010000099.1 GCA_905479745.1 uncultured Flavobacteriaceae bacterium
AGGACGCTCCAAATTCACCATCAGCGGGGCTGAAGATAAAGATCGATTCTAACCCCTTATTTTCTCGTTTCGAATTCGGGCGGAAAGTGTATGTAAAACTTATGGGCCTTACGGTTGGTTTGGATAGCGGACAACTTTCGGTGGGGATCAGGGATGGTAACCGGATTGGCCAGATATCGGAGTCTCGTATGTTCGACTATGTAGCCAGGGATACTACGGTGGTTACCATCGAGCCGGCTCTTGTTTTAATTTCAGAACTCTCTGAAGAGCAAATAAATACCTATGTTCAGTTAGATGACGTTCAATTCAACCGCATGGAGGTGCTTGGAGACGATCCTCTTACATATGCCGGGGAGCCCACCGATATGTTCGACGGGGAGCGCACCTTGGAGAGTTGTACCGAAAATGCGAGTATCGTATTTAGCACTTCCACCTTTGCCAATTTTAAATCTGTGCAAATGTCGGCCGGGAAAGGTTCTGTAACCGGACTATTCACTTATAATTTTTTTGGAGATGAATTCAATTTGGTGGTAAACGATCTCAATGGAATACAGCTGGATGGGATGGATCGCTGTGATCCACTGGAGGTTGATTGCGGTGTTGCGGGGATGGTAGGCAGTACAATTTTATTTACCGAGTTCTTCGAATCTCAAATAGAAGGGGAGCCCATTCAGGGTAATGGCTGGACTAATTTTGCCGAAGCCGGCTCCGAATTATGGGAGGCCTATTTCGACGACGGATCCAATGCTTCACTTGGGATCTCGGCACGAATGGGTGCGTATATGAGTGGGGACGATGCAAATATTGGCTGGCTCATCACTCCCGAAATAAATTTCGAGGAGCAACAAGGAGAAACGCTAAGTTTTAAAACTTCCAATAGTTTTGCCGATGGTAGTACTTTGGAACTGTTTTTTTCTCATGACTGGAACGGTGATCCGATGTCTGTCACCTCTGCGACCTGGAATCTTCTACCCAGTGCAGTGATCGTGCAGGATGACGACTTCTTTGGAGATTGGATTTTTTCGGGGAATGTAGATTTAAGTTGCATTGAAGGTACAGGCCATATTGCATGGAGATATACAGGAAGCGGTGATCCCGATTTTGATGGCACCTACGAGTTGGATGAGATCGAAATTCGATCTAATTAATTTTATTGCATACTTTCGTATCGTGAGACCAACGGTATTACATTTTAAGTATTATCTAGGTGTGGCTACGGTCATCTGTATGGCAGGACTAAGCGGCTGCGAGAAAAAACAGTCTCTACCGGATCCTCTCGAGGCAGGATGGGAGGGGTACAAGGTGTGCGAAGTAATCCAGGACGATAGTAGATTGCGTGTATTAAAGTGCACCTTTCCGCCGGGCGTTGGGCATGAGAAGCACTATCACCCACCACATTTTGGATATACATTGCGGGGAAGTACCTTCAGAATAAAAGATACTACCGGAACACGGGAAGTGAACGTACCCACCGGATATAGTTTTTCCAACCATGAGATCCAGGAGCACGAGGTGTTGAATATCGGGGATAGTACTGCCGTGTTTTTAATCATCGAACCAAAGAATTAAGAAGGAAACAATAAAAAACCCTTTCAGTTCGAAAGGGTTTTAATGGATGATATTAGTTAGTTGAAAACGACTAGCGTTCTACGATTATAAATTCGGATCGTCTGTTCTTGTCATGTTGTTCTTTCGTACAATTAGTACCACAGTCGAATTTTGGATCGGTTTCACCTTTTCCTTCCCCACTAATTCTTGAAGCATCTATTCCTTTCGAGATCACATACTGAACTGTAGACTGAGCTCTACGCTCACTAAGATCTAAGTTGTACTTGTCGTTACCCCGGTTATCGGTATGACTTTCTACCTTGATCACCATCCTTGGGTATTTCATCATAATAGCCACTAATTTATCCAGTTCGAATGCCGCCTGAGGCTTGATATTGGACTTATCAAGATCGAAATAAATAGGATTAAGAACCACACGGTCGTCTACGATGATTTCTTCAATAGGACGAAGTCTTATCACTACATCGACTTCGGTATTATTGGCAGCCTCAACAACAACAGCATTGCTCTCGAAATCCTTCATGATCCCTTGTAATACATGTCCTTTATCACATTCGGCAGAGAATTTGGTTGTACCATTTTCGCCGGTAGTTCTCGAACTCAGGTTGTTTTCAAACTCGTCGTACATATCTACGCGAGCTCCCGAGATGGGCCCATCGGTATATTCGTTAAGTACAGTTACGTTGTATATAACTTCGCAGGCGATCTCCAGCTCTTTAACCGCATAGATATCATCCCCGCCTTTACCGCCTTCTCTATTGGAAGACACATAGCCGGTCATGGTCACTGGGTCGAATACAAAGGCAAAATCGTCGCTTGAGCTATTTACGCCTTTCCCCATATTCACCACTTCCATATTCCCGCTACGGGTGATGGGAACCATGAATACATCCAGCATGCCAATCCCCAGATGACCGTCACTGGAGAAATAAAGTGAACCGTTACTATCTACAAATGGAAATCCTTCCCGGCCTTCGGTATTTACAACACTACCCATGTTTTCGGGTGTTCCAAAAGTACCATCCTTATTAACGGTAACTTTGTAAATATCACTCATTCCCTGTCCGCCCGGCATATCACTGGCGAAGTACAAGGTATTCCCATCTGGACTTAATGCCGGATGCTGTACCGAATATTCGTTGCTATTCCATGGTACAGACTGCACGCCTTTCCACTGGCCGTCGATCAATTCGGCGTAATATAGATTGATATGATTAACACCTTCTTCACTCTTATCGTAATCCCCCTGGTAGTAATCATTTCTGTCGAAGTACATACGTTTACCGTCTGCAGTAATGGCAACAGTACCTTCATGATATTTTGTATTTACATCTCCGGCTTCGAGAAGGGTGGCATTTTTAATGGTACCGCCTACGTTCTGAGCCTTATAAATATCCAGGTACGGCTCTTCGTTCCATCCGTAATTTTTACGTTTGGTGTTACGGCTTGAGGTGAAATAGAAATCTTTCCCCATTACAAACGATCCGAAGTCGGAGTATTCGGAATTGATCTCCTCAAGGTTTTTTGCCTCCCATCGTTGAACTTCGTCCATGATAAGCGGGATGTAATTAGGGTTTTTCATAAACTCCCTGGCACGCGAATCGTTAGGTTTTAATTCAGCGAATTTCTGCATCCATGTGTTATGTTCAGAAAATTTACCATTTGCTTTCAGGGACTGTGCATAGTTGTATACAACCTCCGGATTTAGGTTCCGGCCTTTAACCACTCGTCTATAATAGGTTTCGGCTTTTTTGGTATCGTTAATAAAGTAGTAACTATTACCAAGTTGCTGAAACACATAGCGGCTGCCTTTACCTTTTTTAAGTAATTTCTGATAAGCTGCAGCAGCATCGGTGTATTGATAGCGAGCATATAGCTGGTCGGCCTTTTTAGTGTCTTTATTTTGAGCGGTTGTCACTGTTGTGCTTACCGCGATGATTAGAAGGAATGTAAATAATTTTTTCATCGTAACTGAACTTAGATTTTAGTGATTAGAAGTATCTCGGTGAGCGTAGTGTTCGTTTATTAAAGAACAGGTCGAAGGTCAAGATCACTTCATGTGAAGCATCTGCCACGGCATCAAGATCAGATGTTATATAATCGTAAGCATATCCAACCCGGATATTTTCAGTAACCTGGAACCCGACAAGGCCACTGAATGAATCGTCTAATCGGTATGAAGCACCAATTTCGAATTTCTCGAAGAAAAGTGCATTAAGGTTTCCATCAAAGGAAACAGGAGCATCGAAAGCCGACTTGACCATCACAGATGGTTTTAATTTCACATTTTCCGAAACCTGGAAAACATAACCGGCTGTCGCGAAATAATGATTGGTTTCTGAACCGTACTTCAATCCGTTCTCATCTAAGTGAACAGAATTAAGCAAGTTCGGCACCGAAAGGCCTACATAAAAATTGTCGCCATATAAAAAGGCCCCGGCACCCACATTGGGATATGTATTGCTAATGTCCTGTGAAAAGAAAGGATCGTTAGGATCCTGCAATTCCAGATCGGTTAAACCAACATCGTGGAAGGTGGCACCTGCTTTAATACCCAATGCAACTTTGGTATTCCCGCCAATTTCAAGGGTATAGGAGAAATCGGCATAAACGTTAGTTTCACTAACCGGCCCGAGTTCATCCTTGATGGCAGATAAGCCTAATCCTACTTTGTCTCCAAAGGGAGCATGAGCAGAGAAGGTAAATGTCTCAGGCGCTCCGTCGAAACCAGACCATTGCTTCCTGTATAAGGCTGTTAGGGAGAGGCTTTCTTTAGAACCTGCGTAGGCAGGGTTTACCACGTTCATATTGTACATGTATTGCGTATACTGCGGGTCTTGTTGCGCCGTAATAAATTCGGTGCTCAGTATAGCTAGTAAGAGTACTAATAGCGACAGTTTTTTCATTATAATTAGTTATTATTGGTTGTTATCTGTTTAAATATATCCAACCGCTTAGCGGTTCTTCGGTTTGTAATTCGATCGTATAGAAATAGGTACCTACCGGAAGTTCGGAACCATCATCGGTTTGTCCCATCCATTCGTTCACATACTGTTCTTTTTCATAAACTAATAATCCCAGCCTGTTGTAAATGGATAGTTTTACTATTCCCGAACGGTCATTGAGGAATTCCAGATCGAGCGTGTCGTTCATGTTGTCTCCATTGGGTGAGATCCCCTGGGTAATCACACAATTTTCATTGGCATAGAATTGTACATCGATACTGTCGGTCCCTATACATCCGTCGTCATTTACTTCCACCGAATAGATTCCTTCTTCGGTTACTTCAAGGGTTTCAGAATTTTCACCTTCTATCTCCCCGCCATCCCGGAACCAGGTATACGTGAAAGTTGAACTACCTGCGTTTATAGGAGTAGCCGTTATGATGCGAACTTCCTGTGCACATTTTACTATATCTTCTCCCAGCTCTATTTCCGGCAATGTTCTGAAATTTATGGTAACATCGTCAAACTCTGTACAGCCATCAATGGTTACTTCCACACTATATACTCCATCCATGGTTACGGTGATAGTAGGAGTTGTTTCACCGGTACTCCACAAATAGGATGCTCCAGCAGGGTCTGCGCCTACAATTACCGGGACGATCTCATACGAGCTATCTCCGCAGGGTTCTACAAAATCGCCAATATCAACAGTGAAAGAAACCAGTTCTATAAAAACCGAATCGCTGATCACACAACCGTTTCCGGTTACTTCGGCGGCATATTGCCCGGTTTCAGAAACATCCAGCGTGGCGGTTATTTCACCCGGGATCTCTACTCCATCTCTGAACCACTTATATGAAATACCTGTTAACTCACTGGAGTTGGTAGGAGTGGCATCCAGGGTAATAATTTCTTTATCACAAATTAAGCTGTCATCGCCAAGATCGAATTCTGGCACCGTGAAGAATTCCACAAGGATCTCATCACTTACAATACATTCGGGTGTAGCTGCGAAGGTAAGTTCTACTCTGTACAGTCCTGTTTCCGAAATATCCAGGGTTTGATTGGTGGCTCCAGGGATGGCTACCCCATCTTTAAACCATTGATAATCTGCGTCCGGATTATCACCTGCATCCAGGGTTATTATTTCCCCTTCGCATTGTGCTTCGGGGTCACCCAGTAAGATATCGTCTCCCAAGTCTACATTACCAATATTGAAACTTCCTGCTTTTAAAAATACAGCCGAATCGAAGGCGGTATCGCCCCGGTCTGCCAATACCATTTTAATGGTATACACCTCATTAGGGATAATATCGATGGTTGCAGTAGTTAAGGTTACTGTAAGTCCGTCGAATTCAATTTCATTGGTTGGCGGATTAGAATTTGTTACGTAGAGGTCCGGAAAGTAATTTGTTCCCAGTATTTCAAACCCACATAAGAAAGTATCGCTGTGAATGGATGCTGTACTAACCGGTACATTATTAGAACCGGGAACAGCGGCTACATTCGTCCCGCCAAAGGGCGCTCCGGAGACATTTGGAATGCCCGGGCCTTTTATAAGGAAGGCGAAACCGTCGCGAAAATCATCGCTGCATTCCCATTGATTTTCATATTCTTCGGAAGCGAAAATAAACTCGAAGGTGGCTTCGTCCAGGCTGGATACAAATGTAAATTCGAATACCGTGGCATTGTTGGTATCCACATTAGTTCCGTATTGGTTGTCCAGCAATGCTTTCAGGTCGATGTCACCGGGCCAGTTGAGGCCGCCATCAGACGTTCCTGTTTCGTTATTAGGTCCTTCGGCACTCACCGCAAATCCGGAAGATAAAATGATCCCTTCCTCGAATGGGAAGGTGCCGCCATTATTCTGAAAATACCCCCAGCTCTGCTCGGCAATGTTGCCTACACCGTCCGGATTTTCAGAGAGGTTGGTGAGTTCAATTTCCACACATGATGATCCGCTAACGAGCACTTCCTGTATCAATTCTTCGGCTGTAAAAGCACTCTGAGGATCGGCAGGGTCATTAACCGAGATGGATTGTGCAAAAGTTAACGCACTCACCAATAAGGATGTACATGTGATTAGTTTTTTCATAAGTGATCGTTGTCTTTGAACTTAATTTGCGTCGCGATTCAGGTAGATCCAACCTGTGGCCTGCGCACCATATACCGGATCTTCAGAAGCCAGATCAATCACATAAAAGTAGGTTCCGGTAGGTAATTCGTTTCCATCGTCCGATTGTCCTACCCATTCATTCACATAATTGCTTTTCTGATAAACAACCAGACCTAGCCTGTTAAATATTTGAATTTGTAAAATTCCTCCGGCTCTGTCTGAAAGGAATTCTAGATCCAATTCGTCATTAAAGCCCGGAGACCCATTAGGTGAAATACCTTGAGAGATCACACAATTTCCCACCTCATAGGTTTCAATATTAATATCGTCTGTACCGGTACATTCACCTTTAGTGATAATAACTGTATAAGTTTGTGTTCCTATAACGCCTTCCTCAAGCATTACCTCCAAAGTGTTGCTAGTCTCTCCTTCTATGGTATCACCGTTCAGTAACCATTCGAAGGTAACATCTGTTTCACTGGTAACCGCCGTAAGGGTTTGAGGCTCATTTGGGCACGATTTGAAATCATCTCCCAGGGCGACCTCCAAGTCACTCCTTGGTGAGATCACTATAGTATCATTACTCGAGCATATCCCTACGGTTACAAATACCGAATAAGTTCCGCCAACTACTACTGTTAACGTAGGGCTTGTTGCGCCAGCGATTACTACCCCGTCCAGGCTCCACTCGTAGGTGGCCAGTGCGGGATCGTAATTAGAAGGAGAAGCGTCCAGTACTACCGGATCTTCAAAACAAGTTTCAAAATCGGGTCCCAGATCAATATCTGGATCTTCATTAAATTCTATGTCCACACTATCCATCAAAGTACAGGTGTCGAAGGTAACTTCACAGGTATAGGTTCCGGTTTGTGTTACAGTGATGGTTTGGGTGGTAGCGCCTGTATTCCACAGGTAAGTAGCCTGGGTTGGATCGATTCCCTGAACATCGGCCGTAATATCGTATGATGCGACATCGCAGAATTGTTGATCATCACCCAAATCTACCGTAAAAGAAGCAACTTTGGTTACGGTAACTGTATCTGTTTCGGTGATCACATCTCCGTTACAATTGGTATAGATCGCTTGGGCGGTATATTCGGTTACAGGGTCTGTTGGACAAACATTGATCGTGGGATCGGTGCCCAGTACTGTCCCGCTGGCGTCCAGCCAGGAGAAATCTACATTCGACGTTCCGTTAGGAGTAAATCTCCAAGCTTCTTGCGAGGCTGCCCAGTTCCCTGTGTTTCTTCCCGGAGGTGTAAAACCTACCGTTCCATCCTGGTTCTGAATTCCAATGATGGCAAGGCCGTCATTCCATGTAGGACATTGATCCGAACGTTCTTCGATATATACCTCTATCACATTGGTTGTTTCATACATAACGATCTGAGAGGTCATAATAAGGTTGTTACAGCTGAAATAAGGTACATCTGGAAAATTGATCACCATGGTTCTACACGGTGCAGTACCGAATACTTCAAAATTGATCTGGCCCGAACCGGTTACGGCAGGATTGATATCCATATAGGCGCCAAAAATAGTGGTTCGAAACAGTTCAACGGGATCAGGAATAGTTTCGGTAGGTTCGAAACTCCATTGGCAAAAGCCATTTGGTGTAGTATCGGACTGGGTAAAATCGAAGGCAACCACCCCGTTCGAACCTATAATCATTTCAGAATAAGTTTCCCCAAAAAAACAAAAATCAAAAGGTAATGGTATTATAGGTGACCAGACATCATCTGTATTTACAGATACTGGTGTACCTCCTGTAAAAGGGAATGGAGGAGCATAGTCGATAGAAGTCACTTCATAACTTGTGGTCTCACCCGTTTGCAAAAAACTGGCAGTAAGATCCACACAGTCCACACCACAGTCCAGGTCCACATCGGCTCCTGCATCTACATTAGGGCATCCGGGCCCTTGCGCGACAGCCACAGCAGAAATTAAAAACAGGAAAAAGCTGAAAATTGCGGTGTTAAATCTTCGGTTTAAGTAAGAAAAGTCGAAGGTGTAATCTTTTTTCATGAGGGTAGGGTTGGTTGTTTTGATGCACTAAAATAGTTAAAAATATAAAGGTAGTTAATACCTTAATTTTTTTTAGATAAAATGTGAGAAATTCCCGACTAAAAACATGTTAATTGAAATTTAGGATTTTTCAATTGAACATATCGTGTAAACCGGGAAATGATCGCTTAACCCTCCGGCATAACGCCTCCCCAGAAAGGTTCGGAAGGGGTTACCTTTTCTTCTGCCTTTATATTCTTTGAGATGTTCGGGGTTGAAAATGGCAGCCTTTTGAAATCGAAAATCGTTACCATGCTGCTGCATGAAATTATGGGAGATCAGTATCTGGTCGAATAAGAACCAGCCACCTTTGTAAGTCACACTACCCTCATCACGGGTGAGTAATATTTCCATTGGATTATAGAATGTTGTACCAACGAGATGCTTTATACTGTCACTTTCAGGATCGTCGTTAAAATCTCCCATCACCACGATGCGGGCATTAGGATCCACAGCTTTTATCTGCTGCACGATCTCGTTGGCTTTCACAGAGGCTGCCATTCTTCGGAAGGCGGTCTCTTCCACACCCTTTCTTCGGGAAGGCCAGTGGTTCACCAAAACATGTAATGTAAAATCATCCAAAATGACCGCTACTTCCAGTATATCCCGGGTGTAATCGCGGATACCTTCTTCGTTTACTACATGAACTGTATGCGCTGTAATATTTTTTATTTGCAGGTGATCTTTTCGGTAAAGCAGGGCGGTATCGATACCTCTTTCGTCTGGCGAATCGATATGAGCGATCCCATAATGTTTGTGTTTTAAGTATTTGGATGAAACAAGCTCTTCTAGTACATACCTATTTTCAATTTCGGCCAGGCCTATTAGGACAGGTGGGTGACCAATTTCATTATAACCTATTTGGGAGATTGCTCTCCCCATTTTTCTAAGTTTTTTTCTGAAGCGTTTTTCGTTCCAGTTCCTGTTCGAATTCGCAGTGAAGTCATCGTCCAAAGTTTTCGGATCATTCCGGGTGTCGAAAAGATTCTCCACGTTGTAAAACGCGAAAGTGTAGTAGTTGTGGTTTTCCTTTTTCAGCATATATTCGGCAATATAAAGCCCTGTAAATTACAAAATTCCGAAGCAAAGCTTTTGTATCTTTGCCCTCCTATTAAGATTTATGTTAGAAAAAGAAGATATAGTATACGAAAAGACCATCCTCATAGGATTGATCACCCAACAGCAGAACGAGGAGAAAGCGACCGAATACCTGGACGAACTTGAATTCCTTGCTTATACTGCCGGTGGGGAGGTTTTAAAACGTTTTGTGCAGAAAATGGAAATGCCCAATCCCAAGACTTTTATTGGTTCGGGGAAAATGGATGAAGTGGAAGAATACGTACGTGAAAATGATATTGGCACCGCTATCTTTGACGATGAACTATCGCCTGCACAACAAAAGAATATAGAACGTATCCTGAAGTGTAAGATCATCGATCGAACTAACCTTATCCTCGACATTTTTGCACAAAGAGCCAAAACGAGCTATGCGCGTACACAGGTGGAACTTGCCCAGTACGAATACTTACTGCCCAGGCTGGCAGGGATGTGGACTCACCTCGAGCGACAACGTGGTGGTATTGGGATGCGTGGTCCGGGGGAAACCGAGATCGAGACCGACAGGCGTATTGTGCGCGACCGCATCTCCTTGCTGAAAAAGAAGCTGGCTAAGATCGACCGCCAGAAGGAAGTTCAGCGGGGCAACAGAGGAGCGTTGGTGCGGGTTGCCTTGGTGGGATACACCAATGTTGGGAAATCTACACTAATGAATGTAATTAGTAAAAGCGAGGTCTTTGCCGAGAACAAATTATTCGCCACCCTGGATACCACAGTGAGAAAAGTTGTAATAGGTAACCTTCCTTTTCTACTTAGCGACACGGTAGGATTTATACGGAAGTTACCTACCCAATTGGTAGAATCTTTTAAAAGTACGCTGGACGAGGTTAGGGAAGCCGATCTGCTATTGCATGTTGTAGATATTTCTCACCCCTCCTTCGAGGATCATATAGATTCTGTGAACCAGATCCTGGACGAGATAGGAAGTTCGGATAAACCGGTACTCATGGTGTTTAATAAGATAGATGCCTTCGAACCGGAGATAATAGAGAGTGACGATCTTGTTACCGAGAAGACCAAAGCTCATTATACGCTGGAAGAATGGAAACGTACCTGGATGAGCAGGGTAAGTGGAGATGCGATATTTATTTCGGCCCTGAACAAGGAGAATCTGGAGGAATTCCGAAAGGTGGTTTATAAGAAAGTTAGAGAAATACATATTACCCGCTTTCCGTATAATAATTTTCTTTATCCGGAAATTTTAGAATGACCTTTTTTCTTCTGAACCTTCAGAAGATGGCAGATCCTTAAAAAATAAAAAAGCCGGCAATTGCCGGCTTTTTATTCAGTAAAAAAATATTAAAGTCCGTAAGTGATCCCAATCCCCAAAGATTCGCGAATCTGGAATCCTTGTATGGCATTGTCGTCATAGATGGCCTGGAAGGAAGCATTAGCTGTAATCCATTTATTAACAGACATAACCAGATTTAGGGTATAGTCGATGTCCACATTTTGCGGATCTTCCAGATAATTGCTGTAAAGGTTTAGAATATTCTCAAGTTTCACATTGGGCATAACTTCAAACTTGGCGTACGCCCCTACTGCAGCACCAAATTCGAAACGCGTAGTTTCGTTTGCTTCTACTCCAAAATAACCACCGGCATCATTGAACGCCATGATAAGAGCCGGATCGTTGCCCACATCGGTAAACTCACTGCTTACAAAGATCAATTTGGCCGTAGCAGGAGCGATGTTCACTTTCAGATTGTCGTTTTTCTTCCACAGAAAACCAGGACCACCCTGAAGGTAGCCGGGAGATAATAATTTAGTGGTCTCGGTGCGGATCTCGTTTCCTTCAGTATCTGTACTATAGGCATAACCTGAGGTGAACTGGGTCCTGAAATTCATAAAAAATGAGTAGTACCAATTACTCTGTTTAATCTGTCTCCCTAGAATTGAGTTTAACTCCAATCTATCGTTGGTTTTTCGAGTAAACTCCTGGTCCTTTGTTTTAGTGATACCATAGTCGGCCATGATACGGTTATCCCAGGCTAATTTACCCTGGCGGTAATTTGCATCGTAGGCAAGAGACAGGTTGGCGGCATAGTTTGATGTTCCACCACCGGTCCATTCATCGTTAAATGCCGCCTGACTGAAAAGCAGGGAAACATTTCCAGATTTAGACCAACCGTCTTTCGGTTCGTCTTTTTTCTCCTCATCCTGCGCAAACAGGGCGAATGGAGCTATCAATAAAATTGCAAGTACTACTAGTTTTTTCATGGTATTGTTAATTAAGGCGGTAAAATTACTATTAATCCGATATCTGAGAAAACAGAAGTCTTTATTTTAATCCATTTTCGATAAAAGGAAGAAACATTTCGCTATGTGGGGGAAAGAATCACTTTTTCTTAAATAGCGGCACAGATGAGCAAGCTTCGCCATACATGATACTCCTGGCGGTCTTTTGAAGTTTCTGAGCCAGCAGAAGATATGCGTTTTGCGGAATAGGTTTATGGGTACAACCTTTTATGATCACAGGTTTATCCTGGTATTCACTAAGGTCGAGTGTGTTGATGATTTCTGTAAATAATATTGTTTCCAGGGTTGTTAGATCCCCAAAAACCACTTTTTTGGCATTTTTGGCGGCATGAAGTGATACGAGCATATAAGCCCATGCCGGAACGATGGCCTCTGAAGTGCATCCAACGGCGAGATATGCGTTGTCATAGACACTCCAGTCATGGTTCTTCACATAATTTCTGAATTCCTTTTCACGGAGTACTATACCTTCAAACAACCATTCTGAAATATCCAGAAATACTCGATCGCCTTCGGGATAATGATCCTCCAGATCGAAAGTGATCAATTTGCTGTTCGCAACTCTGTTTATTATCTCATCTGCCATAATATAGGTGTACTTATGAATACTTTCTGAGGCCTTTGGTATTTTCGTTGTCTGTTTCGATATCACTCAACGCAACTCCCGTATTTTCATGAACCGGGCTTTGCAGGATCCTGCTATGGATCTTTTCGTACAGTGCCACATCAATGGCTTTACGATTATCGAGAATTGCGAAGATATTGACCGATGCTATTTTTTCTTTCCATTTCTTCTGAACGGTCCCTTCAAACACTTTCGATTTCGAGCCACTGCCGTAGGCGATGAATCCAATTTTCTTTCCTGAAAGTTCTTCCTTGCTGTCGTAAGAACTCCTTAACAGGCTGAGCAATGCCATAAAGATCGAAGCCGTGTACATGTTCCCAATTAAAGAAGAGGCACGTTCTCCCTTTTCGATCTTGCTATCCACAAATTCACGGTACATAGTAGATTTGCTCGCCAGACGCTCCCAGGTTTTTCTATCGTTTGTCTCTGGGCCGATCTCCTGTACCAGCTCATCCAGCCTACCATCGGCTTCTATCCAGTCGAGCCAATTTGAAAATATTATTCTTCGCCCGTGATATGCATAAGGTAAATGGAATACAAGGTATTCCCATTCGTGTAGAAAATTTGTGCTGGATAGTTCGTTAAAGTGTTCCAGAGCTTCAGTTACGCGGTCACTGTAGCACTGGTTGGAGTATTGTCCGTCGAAAACGGGTTCCTCTTTGAACAACTCAACCAATTCGTTTTTCTCATTCCAAAACCCGGAATCGGTCCTTGTTATAAGTTCGTTTAACTCTTCATCCGAATAATTACCATTTAGCTGCTGTAGCAGTTCTTTAGCCAACTGTTGTTTATTAAAAAAGCGTCTGGGCTTGAAAAAGTCGCCTACACTTTTTGTTGCCACACCCCAGTTTGGACTTATAGCGATAATGGATGGATCTTTGGTGAGAAGTACCGCTACGGCACCAGCTCCCTGGGTGTATTCACCTGTAGAGTGAAGCTCGTATTTAGACAGATCGGAAGCGATAACCACAGCTTTTCTATTCTCGCCATTTTCAACCCAATCCAGGCAATTATGCATGGCATCCACTGCGCCCACACATGCAAAAGTGAGGTCTACGACATCGCAATTTTTAAAACAACGGTCACCAAATTGGTTAGACAAGATATCTTCAACAACTTCTATAGCGTACGTAGCTGTTGGTTTTGAACCATCAACTGCACTTTCGGTTCCCAGGTAAATACGTCCTATTTGGGTGGGATCGATCTCATTATCCCGAATAAGGTTAAGGAGGGCATTGGCTGCAAAACTAGCTGCATCCTCGTTGATATCTGGGATCGCCATTTTTTCCAGACCAAGACCTTTTCGAAGTTTTTCATAAGGAATATCCCGCTTTGCAGCGAGTTCCTGCATTGGAACATACAAGGGAGGGACATAAAAAGATATGGCGTCAATTCCGACTTTCGACATAACCGTGTTTTTTATAACATACCTAATTCCAGTTTGGCTTCTTCGCTCATCAGATCCTGACTCCATGGAGGATCGAAGGTGATCTCAACTTCCGCATCTTTCACCAGCTTTATAGACTTTACCTTGTCTTCCACTTCCATAGGCAGTGATTCTGCTACAGGGCAGTTTGGTGTTGTGAGTGTCATGAGGATCTTTACTTCCAGGTCTTCATTTACAAACACATCGTAGATCAAACCTAGTTCATAAATATCAACCGGGATCTCCGGGTCGTAGATCGTTTTAAGGACCTTTACAATTTTCTCACCTAATTCGGTAGTATCAATTTCGGTAGTGCTCATTTTTTATTTCTTTAGCTGCGCCTGAAAAGCCACAGCATATAGTTTCATTTGTTTTATCATAGACACCAATCCATTCGCACGGGTAGGTGACAGGTGTTCTTTCAGCCCGATCTCATCGATGAAATTTGTATTGGCAGCTGCGATCTCCTCCGGTCTATGACCTGAGAACACCCTGATGAGAACAGCAATAATCCCTTTGGTGATAATTGCATCGCTATCGGCGGTAAAGATCACCTTATCCTCTTTTAAGTATGCATCCAGCCACACCTTACTTTGACAACCTTTAATTAGCTTATCGTCGGTTTTGCGTTGCGGATCTATCAATGGCAGTGTTTTTCCAAGCTGGATAAGATGTTCGTATTTATCCATCCAATCTTCAAAAAGTGAGAATTCATCGATCAGTTCTTCTTGTATTGCCGCGATGCTCATACCAGATATTCTATTGAGTTATTTCTTTCTGTGCTTTTAAAAGTATACTTCGGTCGTTCCTCGAGTATAGCGTGAGGACATTCTCTTCGATAGAATAAGATCCTGTATTTCTCAGGGCTTGTAAGAACAGATTCTCATTGGTCATTATGGGTTCATCACAGGCCATTTCGGTAGATCCTATATCAGAAAAAGATAAGGCATACAGATCAAGGGTATAACTTCCGAAAAACGAATTACATCCTGTATTTCCTTTTACAGTCTTATCGTAAGCCATAAAAGAGATGCTTGGTGGGTTCTGCGAAACCAATTCATCTCCTAGGATGGTTACTGTATAGTTACCGGCTAATTGAACATTCCCGGCAGCGTCGATTACTTTTTTTGTTTCATCGCAACTAATAAAAAAAGTAGCAGCGATACAGAGTGAGATTAGTGTTTTCATAATACTGTTATTTTGTGTATTCCGAAGATACTATAAAACTTCGGCCTTCTTAAATTCCTGTTTTTAGCTCAACATATTTTGGGCTTGCCTAACAGCGTCTACCAACTTATCTACTTCCTCCATGGTATTGTAAAAAGCAAAAGAAGCGCGTACCGTTCCAGGGATCTTATAAAAATCCATGATAGGTTGAGCACAATGATGTCCTGTTCTTACAGCGATACCCAGTTTGTCCAGAATAGTCCCTACATCGTAAGGATGTATTCCTTCAAGGTTGAAGGAAATCACTGATGTTTTGTCTTTTCCCGTTCCATAGATCCGCAGGCCGCGAATTTTCAATAATTCCGCGGTAGCATATTCCAAGAGTTGAGATTCATGCTGAGCGATCGCATCGAAACCAATTTCGTTTAAATAGTCAATCGCTGTGCCAAAAGCTATTCCACCGGCAATATTGGGAGTTCCGGCTTCAAATTTGTGAGGCAGGTCTGCATAAGTGGTCTTTTCGAAAGTTACTTCGGCGATCATTTCCCCACCGCCCTGGTAAGGAGGTAATTTATGTAACCACTCCTCTTTACCATACAGCATGCCCACTCCGGTTGGCCCACACATTTTATGAGCACTGGTAACATAGAAGTCCACATCCAAAGCCTGTAGATCTGGTTTTATATGAGAACAGGACTGCGCGCCATCAACCAAAACGGCTGCTCCGTAAGTGTGTGCCTTTTCAATTATTTCTTCGATCGGATTGATGGTTCCCAGTGCGTTCGAAATATGGTTCACGAAAACGAGTTTGGTCTTTTCCGTAAGCAATGTATCATATTCGTCAAGAATAAGTGTTCCTTCTTCGCTCATGGGTATCACTTTCAGCTGAGCACCGGTTTTTTCACAAAGCATCTGCCAGGGTACAATATTGGAATGATGCTCCATGGCCGACACCAGAACCTCGTTGCCGGTTTTCAGAAAAGATGAAAAACCATTTGCAACCAGGTTGATACCATCTGTGGTTCCCGAAGTAAAGATCACTTCATGGTTATGTGCAATATTAAAATGCTTTTGTATTTTTTTTCGGGCCTGTTCGTAGGCGTCGGTGGCTTCCTGGGAAAGGGTATGAACTCCCCGATGAATATTGGCATTATAGTGAGTGTAATAGTGTGAAATACTATCTATTACTTGTTTCGGTTTTTGGGATGTTGCAGCATTATCCAGATAAACCAATGGCTTGCCATTCACCTCGCGTTTAAGTATGGGGAAATCTTCTCGTATTTGAGTCACATTTAATGCCATCCGGATATCTATTGTAATGCGTTAAAGGTCGAACCCAAGATGAACTCCTATCTTGGTAGCGATCAGTTTATTGATTCGCCTTTTCAGCTCAGGGATCTTTACACTTTCCAGCACATTGTTCGCGAAAGCATACATAAGCAGCGCTCTGGCCTCCTTTTTCCCTATTCCACGGGAACGAAGATAGAACAAGGCTTCTTCGTCCAGTTGCCCAATAGTACATCCATGCGAACATTTTACATCGTCTGCGAAGATCTCCAACTGTGGTTTAGCATTTATCGTAGCCTTGTCGTCTATCAGGATGTTATTATTTTGCTGAAATGCGTCTGTTTTCTGAGCTTCTCTTTCCACAACCACCTTGCCATTGAATACACCGGTAGACGAGTCTCCGAAAATCCCTTTGTAGTCCTGATGACTTTCACAATTGGGTTCGATATGGTTTACCAGGGTATTGTGGTCTACATGTTGCTTACCTTCCAGAATTGTGATTCCTTTTAGGGTAGAATCACATCGTTCTCCTCTTTGGTAGAAATTAAGGTTGTTTCTTGTCATTTTTCCACCAAATGAAAAGGTATGCACCCTGCAGTTACTTTGTTCTTCCTGTGAAATATAAGTAGTATCTATCAGGGAAGCGTTCGCCTTGTCATTCTGGATCTTATAGTAATCCACATAGGCACGTTTTTCTGCAAAAATTTCTGTAACCGAATTGGTAAAAACTGCATTTTCGGAAAGACTTTGGTGCCTTTCAATAATTTGTACGTGAGCATTTTCACCAACAATGATAAGATTACGAGGTTGTAGCATCAGCGCGGCCTCGTTTCCGGTTGCAAAATTGATCACTTCTATGGGTTTTTCTACTTCCCGGTGCTTCGGAATGTAGATATATGCACCCTCGCGGGCGAAAGCGGTATTGAGAGATGTAAGGCTGTCTTTCCCGGCAACTTTATTGAAATAAGCCTCTATTACGGGCTTATATTTCGGTTTGCTGAGTGCTGCAGACAACAGGCAAACATCCATCTTGTCGTGTGTAGTTTCAGAAAGAAAAGAATTATAAACACCGTCAACAAATACAATTTTGTAGGTATCGATATCATGCAGGAAATACTGCTTTACTTCCTTAAATTCGACGGCGTGGTCCTTCTTAGGTGACAGGCTGTAATCTGTTTTCAACAGGGAATTTAGAGAGGTGTATTTCCAATCCTCCATTTTCTTAGACGGGAACCCTTCGTTCTCAAAGATCTTGATAGCCTTGCTCTTTAAGTCGTAAATAGGGGAGTCTGCTTCGAGATGATCTTCGAACGCGATATAAGAGGATAATAATTTATTTTTCAAATTCATAAGCTGTCCTTCATACAGGCTATTAGGCCTTAACTTCTTCCTTGATCCAGTCGTATCCTTTTTCTTCCAGTTCGTACGCTAGTTCTTTAGGTCCCGATTTTACAATTCGGCCATCCATAAGAACATGCACAAAATCCGGAACTATATAATCCAACAATCGCTGGTAGTGAGTGATCACGATCACAGCATTGTCCTTATTGCGCAATTTGTTCACCCCGTTGGCAACCACTTTAAGGGCATCGATATCCAGACCAGAATCTGTCTCGTCCAGGATGGCTAATTTTGGTTCCATCATTGCCAGCTGGAAGATCTCATTTCTCTTTTTTTCACCTCCCGAAAATCCTTCGTTCAGCGATCTGGATAAAAACTTACGGTCAATCTCCAGCAGATCTGCTTTTTCCTTGATCTTCTTTAGCATTTCTGAAGCAGGCATATCCTCAAGCCCCTGTGCTTTACGCGATTCGTTGATCGCCGTCTTGATAAAGTTTGTCACGGTCACCCCGGGAATCTCAACCGGGTACTGAAAGGATAGAAACACCCCTTTATGTGCGCGTTCTTCCGGATCCAGTTCGGTGATATCCTCCCCTTCCAGAAGTACGTCTCCCTTGGTGATCTCAAACTCCTCTTTACCAGCTATAACAGAAGCCAGCGTACTTTTACCCGATCCATTGGGACCCATAATGGCATGTACCTCTCCGGCTTTAACCTCCAGGTTTACCCCGTTCAGGATATTTTTTTCTTCAACACTAGCGTGTAAATTTTTTATCTCTAACATCTTAGTTATTGTCTTCAATTTTAACATCTGCCTCTGCGGGCTTCGCGCTCACATTCAGTATATTTTTTATGGTGATCACTTCCTCCCAGCCTTCTTTACCTTCAGAAAGGGCAGGATTGGGCGATACTATTCCTGTTACTACCACCGGGACCATATCAAATTCATCCTTTTTGATCGGTGCTACCCTTGCGGCCAATTCACGGGCAACAGTATCTATTACCACCCCGTATACAAAGTTCTTACCTTTCAACACGGCTGCTTCATCGGTAAAGATGAACTCACCTCTGTAAACAGGCATTCTTACATCCACCACACTGCCGCCTTGTGCAGATACTTCGGTGTTCTCATCCGGGTTCTCACTGTTTTTCTTTTCAGAATTATTACAAGAGAATGTAATAGTAGCGATCAGGAATAAATAAAAGATTTTTTTCATTGTTATTTTTTAGTTTTATCCAACTGAACCTTCAAGGCTTATTTCTAATAATTTTTGTGCTTCTACAGCAAATTCCATAGGAAGTTTATTTAGAACCTCCTTGCTAAATCCATTTACTATAAGAGCAATCGCTTTTTCGGTATCGATTCCGCGCTGATTGCAATAAAAGATCTGGTCTTCCCCGATCTTACTAGTTGTGGCTTCGTGTTCTATCCTTGCAGATTTATTACTGGCCTCTATATATGGAAAAGTATGAGCACCGCAATTATTTCCCATTAATAAGGAATCGCACTGTGAGAAGTTGCGGGCATTGTCGGCTCTCGGACTAATCTTCACAAGGCCTCTATAGCTATTTTGTGATTTTCCTGCTGAAATACCTTTTGATATAATTGTACTTCTGGTGTTCTTGCCCAGGTGAATCATTTTGGTTCCTGTATCGGCCTGCTGGTAATTATTGGTCACCGCGATCGAGTAGAATTCTCCAATTGAATTATCACCTTTTAATATGCAACTTGGATATTTCCAGGTAACGGCACTACCAGTTTCAACCTGAGTCCAGGATATTTTCGCATTTTTTTCGCAAAGGCCCCGTTTGGTCACAAAGTTGTACACCCCTCCTTTACCGTCTTTACCACCAGGGTACCAGTTTTGAACCGTAGAATATTTTATTTCGGCATCGTCCAGGGCTATTAGTTCCACCACTGCGGCATGCAACTGGTTTTCATCTCTGGACGGAGCTGTACACCCTTCCAGATAACTTACATAACTTCCTTCGTCTGCAATTACAAGGGTGCGTTCAAACTGTCCTGTTCCCGCCTGGTTGATACGGAAGTAGGTAGATAATTCCATAGGGCAGCGAACGCCCTTCGGAATATAGCAGAAAGAGCCATCACTAAAAACAGCGCTGTTCAATGCTGCATAAAAGTTATCTTTTTGCGGAACTACAGAGCCTATGTATTTTTTTACCAGTTCGGGGTGTTCTTTAATTGCTTCTGAAATTGAGCAAAAGATAATGCCCTTTTCGGCCAGGGTTGCTTTAAAGGTAGTCGCCACCGAAACGGAATCCATCACGATATCCACCGCCACCCCGGCTAATTTTTTTTGCTCCTCCAGGGATATGCCCAGCCTGTTGAAGGTGTCAAGCAATTCCGGGTCTACCTCATCGATGCTATCGTATTTCGGTTTCTTTGAGGGTGCCGAATAATATGAAATGGCCTGGAAATCGGGTTTTTCGTAGCGTACATTGGCCCACTCCGGCTCGACCATTTCCTTCCACAAGCGGAAAGACTCCAATCTCCAATCGGTCATCCATTGTGGTTCTTCCTTTTTTAGGGAAATCGCTCTAACGATATCTTCATTAAGGCCGGCAGGAAATGTCTCTGAAGCAATATCGGTGTAGAAACCATACTCGTATTCCTTGGTTTCCAGTTCTTTCTTTAAATCGTCTTCGGTAAATTTTCCCATGATTCTTTTTCTGCAATAATTATAAAGAGAAACTCTCTCCGCATCCGCAAGTTCTGTTCGCATTTGGATTGTTAAAGACAAATCCCTTTCCATTTAGGCCTCCACTGTATTCGAGGGTGGTTCCTACCAGGTAGAGAAAGCTCTTCTTATCCACTACGATCTTTACGGGTGTATCTTCGAACATCTTATCCTCATCTCCTAATTGTTTATCGAAAGTTAGCTCATAAGACAGGCCCGAACATCCTCCGCTCTTTACTCCAACACGCACAAAATCCTGCTCAACAGCAAAGCCTTCGTCTGTCATCAGCTCGGAAATTTTGCTTTTTGCTTGTTCGCTTACTTTGATCATCTCTAAATAGATTAATTCTAAATTAGGTTGCAAATATACGTTAAAAGCCGTTTTTAACCATAGAGGAAATACAATTTACGCCTATGGCTTGATAGTTTTAAGTAATAATTAACAGCCTTAGGGTTTTAAGGGGTTTCCGGCGGAAATTTAACGGCCTTAGTTTGGATCCTGGAAATCGGGATTAGAAATAAAGCTGGGATCGGATAAGGTTAGTAGAAAGGCTTTTAAATCGGCCTTATCTTCAGGTGTGAGACCCACACCTCCTTCGTCTACTTTTTTCATCAGGGGATCTATTGTTTCAGAATAAACCAGCCCTTCACTATAATGGTCGATCACCTCATCAATGGTGTTAAATCTACCATCGTGCATATAGGGTGCGGTGTAAGCAAGATTTCTCAGGCTTGGAGTTTTAAAGGTGCCAAATTCTCTAGGATCTCCGGTTACGGCACCACGACCACGATCTATATGTGTTTCATCCAGACCGTTGTTATGGAAGATATTATCTGTCCACAGGGGGTTATTAGGATTTCCGTGACAGTGAAAACAATCGCCCCTATTCTCATCCAGGAAAACATTTAGTCCGTTTAGTTCAGACTGGGTTAATTGTTCAGTGCCGGCCAGGTACCTATCAAACTTAGAATTTCCCGAAATAAGTGTTCTAACAAACTGTGCGATCGCTTTGGTTACCAGAGTTGAGTCTATGTTTTGGGTTCCGAAAGCAGCTTCGAACAAGGCAGGATATTCGGGGTCTGCCTGTAAAGTATTTACAGCCTCAGGCCAGGTATTGTGCATTTCGATAGGATCGATAACAGGAAATAAAGCCTGGTTTTCAATCGATGCTGCGCGACCATCCCAGAAGAAAAGTTCGTTATAGTTCCAGGCCAGGTTGAATAAAGGCATGGAATTTCTCGTGCCTGCCGTACCATCTATACCCACGCTAAATTGCCGGGGGTCTGAGAAAGCACTAGCCGGGCTGTGACACCCAGCACAGGCTAAGGTATTATCTGCAGATAGCTTTTTATCGAAGAATAACTTTCTTCCCAAGGTCACGCCTTCAACAGATTGCGGATTGTCTTCCGGTATTACCGGTGGAAGGATCTTTTCGGCAAATAGAGGTGGAATATTTAATTCCAGGGGGGTAGCCGTATACCCGTCTGTATTGTCATCCTGATCGGTAGTACACGAAACTACCAGGAGACAACATAGTGCGATATAAGCTAAACTGCGTTTCATATTATTTGTTTACTGTGTTACGGTTCCTTTGCTGAATACTCCGGTAGAACCATTAAAGGTAGAACCATTTTCGTACATCATGATCTGGGCATCGAAATTTGGCATTAAAACTGTGTTTAATTGGTTGAGATCCCATTGATTCGGACTTCTAAACCATTCTGCCACATTCATCTTTACCTCTACACTTGTACTACTTCCAACGGTTACTTGACCCAGGCTTACTTCGAAAGAAGTATCCTGAAGGGTAATGGGAGTGGTAGTATTGTCGTTCGCGCGAATAGTGTGGTAGGCATAATTTGCCTGTGCAGAGGTATTGTCTACAAATTTACCTTCAAGTCGCATATAGTGATATCCACCTCCCAACGCCATTGGAACATTCCAACCTCCGTCTGCCGAATTCAAATCAGGATAAATACCATCCTGGTTGTCTTCATCATCAAATCCAAAAGTGAAGGTAACGAGATATTCACCTTCCGGGATCTCAATATCGGGTGTAAAGGTTAGATTAGTTCCTTCACGAACATTTATCAGGTTATAATCTCCTGCATCGTAAGACACGGCGGTAGAAAGATTAGTAAAGGTGACATCGGAAATTAGATAAACCAACTTCGAAATGCTCATCTGCTCTCCATTGGCGTTAAAATACTGCAATAGGTCGAAGTCTGAATTTTCAATAACATCGCCATCCCAGTTGTGAGTAAATGTAAATTCAACCGTAGCGTTTGGTGTAGGTTGTGGGTTGTTATCATCATTGTTGCATCCGAAAACCAGAACGGAAGCTACAATCATTAGGACAATTTTTTTCATTAAATTATTTTTTAGGTTACTTTTTATTTAACTTTTATCAGCAAAAGGTCTTTAATACCACGGTTTACCGTAATATCTATGTCGTTACTCTCGGTATTACCTACCACAACGAGTTTATTATCTGTAGTTTGGATGGCACCTTCGGCAAAATCAAGGCTGGTGCCTCCGGCGGTTTTCTGATACTGTAGTTCTCCATTTTCATTGATGATCATCACCCAGGCATCATTTTGTCCAAAATTCATTGACACATCCCCATTCGCGGATCGTGTGGATCCAGAGATAAGATACGTGCCGTTTGGCAGTCGTTCTACACTTCGAGCAGATTCAAATTGGTCGCCACCATAGGTTTTCTGCCAAATGATGGCACCGTTGTTCTTATTGAATTTCACTACCCACAGATCGGCATTCCCCAAGGGATTGGTTACATCCTGATCTATACTTCGCGTATCGCCAACAATCATATAATTTCCATCGGTAGTTTGAGTTACACCATAAGCAACATCTATTTCTGAACCACCGAAAGATTTAGACCAGACATTATCTCCACCGGCACTAACTTTTACGACCCAGAAATCGTAACTTCCCTTAGGATCTAATTTGTCAAAGTCATCACTTTCCGACGCACCTATCATAAGGAATCCTCCGTCATCGGTCTGAACTACGTCATAACTACGGTCGTTATTGGATCCGCCAAAGTAGCGACGCCATATCTTATTACCGTTGGCATCCATCTTGATTCCCCAGTATTCTCCCACCCCGTGTTCCGGGTTTCGGCCGTCGTTACCCATGCCACCGCTAGCAGAAACATCGAGGAATCCTGTAGCGAAATAACCACCATCGGAAGTTTGAATGATATTAAGAGCCTGGTCACTTCCGGAAAACCCAAAATTGGTTTCCCATTGAATATCACCAACGCTGTTTATTTTAACGATCCAGTAATCGTGAAAGCCTTCGTTCCCACCAACATCACCATCATTACTACGGCTGTGACCGGAGAGAATGTATCCTCCGTCGGTAGTTTTAGCAATGCCAGTCGCCCTATCCGGAGAAGTTCCACCATAGGTTTTGCTCCATTGTTTTTCACCGGCAGCATTTACTTTTAGCACCCAATAATCGGGATCGGTGGTGGTTTTATCTGTAATATCACCGTCATTACTGGATGTAGTACCTACTATTACATAGCCTCCGTCGTTCGCCTGAACTACATCTACGGCTTCATCCTCATTACTGCCTCCAAAGGTTTTAACGTATTCTATTACACCTTCAAAATTACCACCAACCGGTGGATTGTCGTCATCGGTGGTGCCATCAGGAGGGGTAGTACCTTCATCTTTTTTACAGGCGTGGAAGCCACACATGAAGATGATGGCAAGGGCGTAGGTTAAGTATCTTTTCATAGTTTCTAAGTTTAATTCACAATCAATCTTTTAGTAGTTGATTTGTTGATCTGAACCATATATAAACCGGCGTTTAAACTGGAAATATCTATAGTTTCGGTAAGACTGTTGGCAAAATCATAACGATTTACTTCCTGTCCTAGTACATTGTATATAGCAACTGTGTCAATTGGGGCGTTTTTAGAGGCGATATTTAGTACATTGTTCGCAGGATTAGGAAAGATGGAAAAATCTGAATCACTAAAATCTGGTGCGCTCAGATTTTCGTCACGTACCAGAGTAAATCCAAAATCACCACTTATTACAATGTTTCCACTTGCAAAAAAGGGATATACATTCCAGGATCCGTCGAAACTTGCATTATTATGACTGGGAAACGTATCAAAATATCCGTATTCAGACATACTGCCGCTTTCAATATTACTAATATCAAGAACTCTCATTCCTGCTGAATAGCTCGCCATATAGAACCTTTCGCCCACCACATAACCATTGTGGTCTACGGCCGAAGTAGTACCGAAATACTCAAAATCTAGCTGAGGATTGTCAAGATCGGTAAAATCGAATACGAGTGTACGGGTGTTGAAACCTACACTAAATTCGTCTAATTCGTCTCCAACGATGAAATACTTCATGTCTTCTGTGAACCATCCCTGGTGGGTATACCCCACATTGGAGTAATTGGTTGAAGAAATGGGTTGTGGATTCCCTTTATCGGTAATATCCACAATCACTACGGCGTTCTCATTACTTCCTATAAGGATCTCTTTCCCATTATAGCTAGTGTCGGGACCGTTATACAATACAACCTGAGCGTCATGGCTGTAACCATCTAAAGCATACCCGCCTTCATCTGTTGGGTTTAACGGATCCTGAATATTTATGAAATGCGGTCCACCGTTATACAGATCGGTTCCAACTGCATATGCATAGCCCGTATCTTCGTTGATAACAATATTATGTGCACTACCAAAATTACTGTAATGTGCATCTTCAGTGAAGGTTTCGGGAGGGTTGGTAACATTGCGCAAGCGGGTAAGGTCGAATACCTGCATACCATGTCCATTTGCCTCACTTACAACGAAGGCGTGATTATTATAGACTTTTACATCTCTCCAGGTACTCGGACTAGAATGCGTTGGGAGTTTACCGAGGTACTGAGGATCCACAGGATCTGATATATCGATAAAAGCGGTACCGTTGTTAAGACCAACAATTGCATATTCCTTTCCATCCTGCGGGTCTGTCCATCCCCAGGAATCGTTTCCTCCTCCGGCACCCATCGCAGCAAGAGTGATCTGCCCCTGAAGCGTAAAATTAGAACATGGGAAACCCGCTGCAGAACCTCCTGAGCACGGTACTTGTGCTATCATCATTGAGCTAGCCAGAACAGTAATTATTGTAACTATTTTCTTCATTTTTTGATTGTTGTTTTACCGTTTACTTAACTATTAGTCTTTTTACGGTGTTGTTATTAATTTTTACCAGATACAAACCAGAGGTTAAACCGGAGATATCTATGCGTTCGTTGTGGGTATTATTGAAATCGTATTGCAATACCAATTGGCCAAGCATATTTGTAATTTCTATGGACTGTATCCCGCTAACATCCGAATTTACGATCAGGATATCTGTAGCAGGGTTAGGGGTTAATGCAAAAATCGAACTATCCACAGGGTCTGTTCCCAGATTTTGTTCTCTCAGCACGAAAAAACCACCGTCAATATTACTTACAATTATATTTCCACTAGGGAAATACGGGTATACATTCCACGCACCGTTGTACGAAACATTCTGATTTGCGGGATGTGTGTCGAAATAACCTATCTCGGTCATGTTTCCATTGGCGATATCACTTATATCCACCACGCGGAATCCTGCAGTGTAATTAGCAAGGTAGAACCTGTCTCCTTTTACATATCCATTGTGGTCTATGGCAGGAGTAGGTCCAAAATATTCCATGTGGAATTGCGGATTATCCAGATCGGTGAAGTCGAAGACAATAGAACGGGTATTGAACCCAACATTAGATTCGTCAAATTCATCTCCGGCTATAAAATACGTCTGATCTTCGGTAAACCAGCCCTGGTGGGTATAACCTATGTTGGCGTAGCCAATAGTTGAAATAAGTTGAGGATTGGACTTATCGGTCACGTCCACGATCACTACTTCGTCGGTATTACAGCCAATGTAGATCTCGCTACCCGTGTAATCTGTGTCGGGGCCAGTATAAGTTACTACCTGGGCATCGTGAGTATAACCACTTCCCGAATATCCGCCTTCTGCCACAGGGTTTAGGGGGTCCTGAATATTCACAAAAACAGCTCCGCCACTAAATTGACCGGTTCCTACGCCATAAGCATAGCCGGATGTTTCATTAATAACTACGTTATGGGCACTTCCGAAGCCACTAAAATAAGCATCTTCTGTAAAGTTTTCGGGAGGGCTGCTCACCGTTCTTAATCGCGTTAGATCGAATATCTGCATCCCGTGGCCACCAGCCTCACTTACCATAAAAGCATAATTATTATACACTTTCACATCGCGCCAAAGGCTGGAAGAATTGCCATGACCCAGTAATTTTCCAAGAATTATTGGATTAACGGGGTCTGTAATGTCTATAAATACGGTACCGTTATTTACTCCGGTTATGGCATATTCTTTACCGTTCTGAGGATCTGTCCAGCCCCAGGAATCATTTCCGGAGGAGCCACCCAATTCACCAAGTGTGAAAGTTGATAATAGGTCGTAACCATTACAGGGGTAAGATCCCGCCATACCACTTTCACATGGAGTTTGAGCCAATGCCAGGGGGCCGAATATTGATAATCCGAATAGGAGTAATTTCTTTATCATGACGAATTTATTAGCAAAACACAAAAATACGAATATTACGGCACTACATTTAGGACTAATGTCAATTATTATAAAGCGAGGCCGCTGATATAATCGTGTTTCTTAGGTTTAATTAGGTTTTAATAATTTTCTTTACAATAGTTTTATTGATTCTTACAAAATAGATCCCCTGGGTGATGTCTTCCAGGTCGATCACCTTCTTGTTAGATTCTATTTTTTCTTCAGAATAAATTGTTTTACCCAGTACATCTACAATATTTATTTCTGAAATAATCTTATCATTCAGACTAATAGTTAGTTGATCGGATACCGGATTTGGATAGATCGCAACTTCCGCCGATATAATATCATCAATACCGAGAATCACCGATGGTTTTACCAGTACTAAACCCTGTTCCCTGTCGCTTATTACAATATGACCACTGTCAAAATAGGGGTAAACACTCCAGG
Organism: uncultured Flavobacteriaceae bacterium; assembly: GCA_905479745.1. GTDB lineage: Bacteria > Bacteroidota > Bacteroidia > Flavobacteriales > Flavobacteriaceae > Pukyongia. The sequence continues at coordinate 27,689 of CAJQNO010000099.1, forward strand.
ACCCATTAAATCCCGAGTTGTTATTTACAGCGTAGGTGTCGAAATATCCAATTTCATTCATATTCATATTTGCTAAATCCGAGATATCGATCACCCGTAATCCTGCCGCGTTGTTGGCTAAGTAGAATTTATCTCCTTTTACATAGCCGTTGTGATCTGTTGCTCCTGTTGGTCCGGAATACTGGAAATGAAATTGTGGGTTATCAAGATCTGAAAGATCGAATATCAAAGTCCTGGAATTAAAGCCAAAATTAATCTCATCTGTTTCGTCGCCCAGGATAAAGTAGTGTTGATCTTCGGAGAACCAACCCTGATGTGTATAAGAGACATTCGCATAGGAAATGGCTGAAATAGCCTGCGGATTCGCTTTGTTTGTCACGTCAACGATCACCATTTCGTCCTCATTGCTCCCAATCATGATTTCCTGTCCGATGTAGTCGGTATCAGGGCCATTGTAGGTTACTACTTGTGCGTCGTGAGTATATCCCTCGGCGGCATACCCGCCAGCGGCTACAGGATTTAAAGGATCTTGGATATCTATAAAATAAGCCCCCCCACTAAATTGGCTGGTGCCAACGGCATAGGCAAAACCGGTATCTTCATTGATCACGATGTTATGCGCCCCTCCAAACCCACTAAAATGAGCGTCGTTAGTGAAAGTAACGGGAGGGTTGGGGACATTTCGCAAACGTGTTAGATCGAAAACCTGCATACCGTGCCCAGGATCCTCACTAACTATAAAGGCGTAATTGTTATAGGTTTTTGCGTCTCGCCAGGTACTGGAGCTTCCCTGGGTTGGTAGTTTCCCGAGGTAAACAGGATTCAAAGGATTAGAGATGTCTATAAATGCTGTGGCTTCATTTAAACAAATAATGGCGTACTCCTTCCCGTCCATAGGGTCGGTCCATCCCCAGCTGTCATTGGCCCGACTGGAGCCCATGGTAGAAAGTGGAATTTGCGAGATAAGGTCGTATCCCGAACAGGGAAAACCTGCAGCAGTTCCATTACTACACGGGGTTTGTGCTGTGACACAAGTGCAACACAGTACTAAAAAGCACGACAATAATCTTAACATAGTTATTATAGTGTTTTGAAGTACGTGATCGCCTAATTCCTCGTACTTACAAATTATTTCTTAATTATCTTTTTTGTCACGCTGTTGTTGACCGTAACAAAATATATACCTCTGGAGAAAGCCGAAACATCAACTGAAGCAGATAATGTGTCCAGATTGTTGGTGTCTAAAACCAATTTTCCTGAAATGTCAATTATGCTTATTCTGTAGATTATTCTATTCGCTGAGTTGATATTAATTATTTCAGAGGCAGGATTAGGATACATACTTAATCCATTTTCAAAGGCTATATCATCGGCAGATAAAACGTCTGTAACGATAATATCGAAAGAACAGTTATTGGTATTTCCACTGCTGTCTTCTGCAACAAAACTAATAGTATGGGTCCCGATAGGTAACTGAGTCCCGGCCACTGGACTCTGGGTGAGTATCAGGCCCGACGCACAATTATCTGTAGCGGTTACATCACCGGTAGCAAAATAGTCCGGCAGGGTATAATAGTTTTGTCCAGCGTCTACAAGCACCTGAGAATTCCCCGGGCAGTTTATCTGAGGATCTAAATCGTCCACCACGGTTACTGTAGCGCTACAATAGTCTTTGTTACCAAAATCGTCATAAACTTCCAGCTCAACAACATTGGCACCCAGATTAGAACAATCAAAATATTCGTTACATATATTAAAATAAACCACCCCGCTGTTATCGGTCGATCCATTGTCTATATCGGCTCCGGTTATCGTTGCCTCTCCGTTGGCGTCCAGTGATACTGTAATGTCCTGGCAGACTGCTACCGGAGCTACAAGATCGGTCGTTTGGGCCTTCACCAGAATAAATCCTCTATTTATATCGCTAATTACAATATTACCACTGGCAAAGTAAGGGTAAACGTTCCAGGCTCCACTAAAGTTTGCGTTGTCATTATTAGGGTAACTGTCAAAGTAGCCTTCTTCGGTCATGGTTCCGCTTGCGATATTCGAAATATCTATCACACGGATACCGGCTCTGTAGTTTGCCAGATAGTATTTAGTTCCTTTTACATAACCATTATGATCGATGGCCGGTGTTGGCCCGGTATAGGTTGTATGTAACTGTGGATTGTCCAGATCTTCGAAATCGAACACCAGTGTACGTGTATTAAACCCAACACTTTGCTCATCCAACTCATCGCCAAGGATAAAGTATCGCTGATCTTCAGTAAACCAACCCTGATGTGTATAATTTACATTAGTGTAGGATATGGTTGAGATACTCACCGGATTAGATTTATTTGTAATATCTGCAATGATCACTTCATTCTCATTACTTCCTATCAAGATCTCTCTCCCAATATAATCATGATCTGGACCGCAGTATGTCACGACCTGAGCATCATGGCTGTAATCGTCCATGGAATATCCTCCTGCCGCTGTTGGATTAGTGGGATTCTGGATATTGATAAAATGTGGTCCACCATTATAACTGGAAGTTCCTACGGCATAGGCGTAACCTGTGTCTTCATTGATCACTATATTATGTGCTCTTCCAAATCCTGAGTAATGTGCATCCTCGGTAAAGGTTTCCGGAGGACTGCTCACATTTCTCAGCCTGGTGAGGTCGAAAACTTGCATCCCGTGGCCGTTTGCCTCACTCACGATAAATGCATGATCGTTATAGGTTTTCACGTCTCGCCAGCTGCTATTGGAAGTATGGGTTGGTAGCTTTCCCAGAAATACCGGACTCGTAGGATTGGAAATATCTATAAAGGCAGTACCGTTATTAAGACCTACAAGCGCATATTCTTTCCCGGTTGTAGAATCTGTCCATCCCCAACTATCATTGCCACCACTAGCATTTAAGGCTGCAAGGCTTAATTCAGATTGAAGATCGTAACCGCTACATGGATACGGTCCAGCAGTTCCACCAGAACATGGAGTTTGTGCAATAATAGGTAACGTGAATATAAGTAGGACAGGGAGTAATAAATTTTTCATAGGTTAGGATTAAGTAGTGTTATTCTAGATTTGAGGAACTTGTCAATTTGATTATTGAAAATGTATTAAAAATCTATTTTTGCTAAATTTCTTTCAAAAAATTTTCGAAATCATTCCAAAAGTAGAAAAATATGTAATATGACCAACTGTTTTAGATGTTAATTAACCCATTTCTAGAGGGTTCATCATCAATTTCCTCGCCTAACAAGGAAAAAACCAAGATTAATGTCGCTAATTACAATATTCCCACTTGTGAAGTAGGGAAATACACTCCAGGCGCCGTTGAAGGATGCCGCATTAGTTTCTGGATAGGTGTCGAAATATCCAGATTCGTATAGATCGCCGTTTGCAATGCCCGTAATATCAATTTCGGTAAGTCCTCTCGTATAATTAGATAAAAAATATAGGTTTCCTTTTACATATCCATTATGGTCGATTGCTGTTGTGGTACCGTAATACTCACTGGATAAAACGGGATTTTCCAGATCGCTTAAATCGAAGATAAGAGTGCGTGAATTAAATCCAAAAGCAAGTTCATCCAATTCGTCTCCTACAATAAAGTACCGCTGGTCTTCTGTAAACCAGCCTTGATGGGTATAACCTGTTTGAGTATAAGATACAGTTGCAATCCGCTGTGGGTTGGATTTGTCTGTGATATCTACAATAACAAGCTCGTTTTCATTGCTCCCAATAAGGATCTCAGATCCTAAATGGTTTGAGTCGGGACCGCTATAGGTTACCACCTGTGCATCATGGCTGTATGAATCCATCGCATAGCCTCCTGCCGGTTGCGGATCTACAGGGTTTTGAATATTTATAAAATGAGGCCCTCCATCGAAGGTATTTGTCCCTACAGCGTAAGCATAACCGCTGTTTTCGTTTATCACAATATTGTGGGCATTTCCGAAGCCGGTATATAGTGCGTTGGCGCTAAAGTTGGTTGGAGGACTGGGAACATCCCGCAAGCGAGTAAGATCGAATACCTGCATCCCATGTCCGGCAGCCTCACTTACAATAAAAGCATGATTATTGTAAACTTTCACATCCCGCCAGGAAGACGCCGAAGTCTGCGTAGGAACCTTGCCGAGATATAAAGGATTAGCGGGATCTGAAATATCTATAAATGCGGTTCCGCTGTCCAGCCCCATTATGGCATATTCTATCCCGGTGGTAGGATCGGTCCACCCCCAGCAATCGTTGCCCGTTCTGGCACCCATTGTACCCAATTCTACACGGCTTATAAGGTTATAACCCCTGCAAGCGAATCCACCGGCAGAACCATTCACACATTGTGCGGACAAGGGATATTGAACAGGTGCCGGGATACTGTCATTCTCGTTGGTGATCTGGGCATTTTCCGGAATGCGGAAGCCATCATCTCCAGCGCATCCAAAGAGCAATAAACCCCCAATAGCTGCTACTATTATTAATTTCATAGTTGAAAATTTGTTAAATGTAACCAAGAGGGTTTTCGCCTGCAACATATCTGGGTCGGCTTTTATAAATGCAGACATTTAGCAGTATTTTACTTAAAGGAATTATTTCTGAAATTTCAATTAAATGTGAAATTCTTGAAATCTAAGCAGTACTTTTGCACTGCAATAATTAGACTATGTTTGAAGAAAAAGATCAATCGAGAACGGCCATTTCCGAACTAGGAGAATTTGGACTCATATCACACCTTACTGCAAATTTTAAGATCACCCATAAATCGACCGTTAAGGGAATTGGAGATGACGCGGCCGTGATCGCTCCTGAAAAGGGGAGTGAGATCGTTGTAACCACCGATATGTTAGTTGAGGGAGTCCATTTTGATCTTAGCTACATGCCCCTTAAGCATTTGGGTTATAAAGCTGTGGTGGTGAATCTATCAGATATATACGCTATGAATGCTCAGGCGTCTCAAATAACGGTTTCTATCGCATTGTCCAACCGGTTTCCTGTGGAAGCCGTCGAGGCATTGTACAGCGGGATAGAAACTGCAGCCAGGATTTACAATATCGACCTAGTAGGTGGTGATACTACATCCTCTACCTCGGGTCTTGTAATTAGTATCACGGCTATCGGGATGGCCGATAAAAAGAATATTACCTACAGAAATGGGGCTTCAGAGAACGATTTGCTGGTGGTCACGGGGGATCTTGGGGCTGCTTATCTTGGCCTTCAGGTTTTAGAAAGAGAAAAGAAGGTCTTCGAAGTTAATCCTAACGCACAGCCCGATCTGGAACCCTATACTTACCTAGTAGAACGACAGTTGAAACCTGAAGCCAGGAAGGATATCCCAAAATTACTGGCCGACCTGGGAGTACTTCCTACGGCAATGATCGATATTAGTGATGGCTTGTCCTCGGAGATCCTTCATTTATGTGAACAATCGAAGGTGGGTTGTAACTTATACGAAGAAAAGATCCCGTTGGACCCCCAGGTTATCAGTACCTGCGAGGAATTTAATCTGGATAGTACGACCATTGCACTAAGTGGTGGCGAGGATTATGAGTTGCTATTTACTACAAAACAGGAGGACTTTCCGAAGATAAAAGGAAATCCAAATCTAACTGTGATCGGGCATATTACGGCCCAGAAGGAAGGTGCGCACTTGATTACCAGAGCAAATACCAAAATACCACTTATCGCCCGTGGTTGGAACGCGCTTAGTGAGGAGGAATAATTAGGACAAGATTTGTTTCTGAAAGTGATTCTGGAAGAATTCGTGATTCTTTTCCCAGTAACGCGTAAATTTTACGATCCTGCCATACCCATCCTTGGTGAATTTCTGATGACAGTGGGTGCATTCGTATTCTTTTATATGAATGAGTTGTTTAGATACGAGGGATAGATTATGACCTCTAATCTTGCAACGCAAATGCTTCATAATGTAGAGATTTTTCTATTTTTCTTCTGAAAGAAAGTCGCCAGGCATGAATTGGTGTTCTTAAGTTTCTGGGTGAGTATCTCCAGATGTCCCGTATCGTTCTCTGCAACTTCACGACCGCAGTGAGAACATTTATACTCGTTAATATGGTTGGTTACTTTTCGGGTGATAATGTAATCATGACCGAAAGCTACGCACACAAGGTTGGATAGCGAAAGGTGCTTTTTAGGGGAGGATTTCATATATCAGGGATTTATTTTATACCCCAATATATGTTTTTTATTTAAAAAATCGATAAAAGACACAAATTATTCGATGAAATGCACAATTTTATTTATTTCTTTAACATTTTCGAGTAAGGTCATGTGACCACTTTCCACTTTTATCAAGGTGCAACCTGTTTCCTTGGCAGCATTTTCCGAATCGGTGATTGGGATCACTTCGTCCTTCGTTCCCGCAATCATATATTTAGTCCCCCGGTATTTCTTTAAAACATGACGACGGTCCTTACGTTCCATCATACCGCGGATTGCGGCCAGTATCCCTGGAGTAGGAATGGATAATGCCTGCTGCTGAAGTGCTGTAATTTCGGCAGTTAGATCTTCCCGTCGGTCTTCGGCAAACAGGTTTAGTATGGATACGGTGATAAATAATTTTTTGTTCTTCGGAATTAGTTTCAGCGCCCGCTTCCGGTTTAGAAGTCTTTCGGGACTATCATTATAAGGTGACGAATTAAGCAAAATGATCTGCCGCACTTCCGAAGGATATAAATCAAGAAATGCAAGAGCAACGTAGCCGCCCATGGAATGACCGATCACACTAACATTTTCCAGGCCCAAATGCTGCAACAGACCGTGAGCAACTTCGGCCATAAATTCCATACTATGAGTTTTGCCATAGACACTCGATCGTCCATGACCCGGAAGGTCAAGGCGGATAAGAGTGAAATTCTTCAGAAGTAAAGCTGCAAGTTCATCCCACATGGCAAGATCTTCCAGAAAACCATGCAATAACAAAACTGCAGGTCCTTCACCCTGCGTCTCATAATTAATAACACCGTCGTTGTAAGGAAAAATCATTTTTCTATCTTCATGGCAAATATCTGTTAATGACGCAACGCAAGCAAATTGTGATCACGGCTTTTGCTCTATTTTCTCTTTTTTTCGGAGCGGGGAATCTTATTTTACCACCTTACTTAGGATATAATGCAGGATCCAGTTGGTTTTGGGTAGCCATTGGTTTTGCTATTTCGGCAGTTATTATACCCATAATGGCAATTTACGGCCACGCCCGCTTACAAGGAACCATGCTCGATTTTGCGAACAAGGTTTCGCCATGGTTCGCCATGGTTTACTCTGTATTAGTGTATGCGATCTCGGTTTCTCTTCCTTCTCCAAGGACAGCTTCCATGGCATACGAAATGGCTATCGAGCCTTATTTCGAACTTTCATCTCTCTGGCTGAGTATAATATATTTTTCGCTGGTGCTTGTATTTGTACTTAACAGAAATAAGATACTAAGCATCATTGGCAAATATCTCACCCCCTTGATAATTATAATTTTACTATTGGTAATTATCCTGGGCCTATTTACCGATACCGAAGCCTTACGCTCGTCGATGTTCGACAATACAATGGTATCCGGGATACTTGAGGGCTACCAGACTTTCGACGCTATTGGCGGCGTAGTAGTGGGAGGTGTTATTGTTATTTCTTTCAGTTTGCAAGGGAAATATCAATATGATGACAGACGGAGAATGATCGCAAAATCGGGTCTGCTGGCCGGCCTGGGCCTTTTTATTATTTATGCCGGCCTGATCGCATTAGGAGCATGGCAAAGTGGTTCGATCCAGGTGGACGATCGCACCGAACTACTTCTATTATTGTGTACAACTTCACTGGGAGATATAGGGACGGCTTTTCTAGCTGTGCTGGTAGCACTCGCTTGCTTTACAACGGCAGCAGGGATAGTGACCGGGACGGCCGACTTTGTAAAGGGTGTCTTCAAAAATTCGCAAAAGGCCTATGTTATCACCGCCCTGGCCGGCTGTGTGATAGGAGTTTTGGTGGGACAGCATACCGTGGGTTATATTATCGATGTGGCGATTCCTGCTTTGATGTTTATTTATCCTATTACCATTGTATTGATCATCCTAAGCGTTTTACCAGACAGATATACAAGTAATTTAGTGTATCGCGCCACTGTGATCGCAACTGTTATCTTCAGCATACCCGACTTTGCCGCAACCCTCAACCTGCAAGTAATATCTCCACCAATTTTGGAAACGATCCGGATGTATATTCCACTTTCCAATGATCATATGGGGTGGTTATTGCCCTTCTTGATCGTTTTCATCCTTTCAAATCTTTATGGCATTTCAAACAGAAAATCCATCGATATTGAAAAGCAAAATGAGTGAATTTGACGTTTTTTTAAACTTTTTTACAAAATGCGGATTTTTCGCAAACGATATAGTTATTTAGAGTGCCAGTTTCAATTTTCAAATTGACTGTATTTCATTGCGAATTCCATTTTTTAAACCCCTCTTTATTTGCAAGTTTTTAAAAAGAAGTATCACTTTTTGAATTATTCGTAAAACACTGGTATTTTACAAGTTAAGTGTTTGGATTATAGAATTTGTATCATAGATTTACCCCAAATTAAAAACATTATAATCATGGCTATTTCGAAGCAATATTTAAAGAGCAAGCCGGTATGCAAAGTAACTTTTACAGTTCCTGCTGCCGAAGCGAATGAAGTAAAAGTTGCAGGATCTTTCAATGAGTGGAACGCAGATTCTACTCCTCTTAAAAAACTAAAGAACGGATCTTTTAAAGGAACCGTTTCCCTTGATAAGGATCAGTCTTACGAATTCAGATATGTAGTAGATGGTAACTGGACTAACGACGATCAGGCCGACAGCTATCAGTGGAATGAATTTGCAGCAACCGAGAACAGTGTAGTACACGTATAACCCCAAGTACAGTGTAACTAAAAAAGGCTATCCGCATCACGGATAGCCTTTTTCATTTTAATCTTGCTGATCTTACTACATCAGGAATTCATGAGGTCTTCGATCTCTCCGGCCTCGATCGGGATATTTTTCATCAGGTTAAAAGGTTCGCCCTTTTCCTGAACAACAACATCGTCTTCCAGTCTAATCCCAAATCCTTCTTCAGGGATATAAATTCCGGGCTCCACCGTAAATACCATTCCGGCTTTGATTGGTTCCCAAAGTATTCCATAATCATGAGTATCCAGTCCCATATGATGACTGGTACCGTGCATAAAATATTTTTTATAAGCTGGCCAGTCCGGGTCTTCATTTTGTACATCGGCCTTGTCCAGCAGGCCAAGTTGTAGCAATTCGGAGGTCATTAGTTTACCTACTTCAAGGTGGTATTCTTTCCAAAACGCACCCGGAACCAGTAATTTGGTGGCTTCGTTCTTAACCTTCAATACCGAATTATAAACCTCTTTCTGTCGCTTACTGTAGGTTCCGCTCACAGGAATGGTGCGCGTCATATCACTACTGTAATTTGCATAAGAAGCGCCAACGTCCATTAGGATGAGGTCACCCGCTTTACACTGCTGGTTATTTTCTATATAGTGCAACACGTTGGCGTTGTTCCCACTAGCGATTATCGGGGTGTACGCGAAGCCGTTAGACCGGTTTCTTAGAAACTCGTGCATATACTCTGCCTCGATCTCATACTCCCATACACCTGGTTTTACATATTGAAGTACTCGTCTAAAACCCTTTTCTGTAATATCGCATGCTTGTTGCAGTACTTCGATTTCCAGTGGATCTTTTACTGCTCTAAGCCGTTGTAGAATAGGATTACTTTTCGCCCAATTATGCGCCGGAAACTTCTCTTTGGTAGCTTTTATAAAACGAGCTTCACGAGTTTCGGTTTCTACAGATTGTCGGTAATGTTCGTTCGTATTAAAATAGATCGTTTCTGCCTGGGTCATGAGTTCGAAAAATATTTTATCGAAATCAGATAACCAGTAAACCGTCTTCACGCCACTCACTTCCAAGGCCTTCTCCTTAGTTAACTTCTCTCCTTCCCACACAGCAATATGCTCGTTTGTTTCCCTCAGAAAGAGTACTTCCCGGTGTTTTTCTTCCACTGCATCCGGGAACAATAGCAAAATGCTTTCTTCCTGGTCTACACCACTTAAATAAAGTATATCTCTGTGTTGTTGAAATGGCATAGTACTGTCTGCACTAATGGGGTAAATATCATTGCTGTTGAACACTGCGAGACTTCTTGGTTTCATTTCAGCCATGAAATTCCTGCGGTTCTTTATGTACAGCGTATTGTTTATCGGTTTGTATTTCATAGATAGCTTTTCAGAATAGATTCAAAAATACAGCAATTTGTGCTTCGAATAAAATTTCGAATTTAATTAATGAAATACAACTTCCGAATATTTTGCAATCAGTTCGCATTTCTGTACTTTCAAATTCTGAAAATCCACCAATATGAAAAAACTAATCATTCTTAGCTTCCTTCTCGTTACATCTAACCTCTTTGCTCAACCATCAGCCACACCTGCTTCCGAAGTGATAAAAGGCATTCAGCAAAAACAACAACTAGCCGAAACTTCTCTCGTAAAAAATTTACCCTTCAAAAATATCGGACCTACTATAATGAGTGGCCGGGTAGTAGATTTTGCCGTTAACCCCGACAATCCAGTAGAATTCTATGTTGGCTACGCAAGTGGTGGAGTTTGGCACACCCGTAATAACGGCACGTCCTTCGAGCCTGTGCTGGATTCGAGTCCAACACAAAATGTAGGAAGTCTTGCCATGGACTGGAAGAATAACAGGCTTTGGGTGGGCACCGGAGAGGTAAATTCGTCCCGCTCATCCTATGCCGGTATTGGCCTTCTTCTTTCCGAAGATGGAGGGAAATCCTGGAAGAATATGGGCCTTAGTGATGCGCATCATATTAGTAAGATCATGATCAACCCCAACAATCCCGATGAGGTTGTGGTAAGTGCTGTAGGACATTTGTATTCGAAGAATAACGAGAGAGGAGTCTACAAAACCATTGATGGGGGAGCCTCCTGGAACAAAACTTTGTTCGTGAACGATGAGACCGGGATCATCGAAATGGATGTGGACCCCAACAATTGGAACCTGATGTATGCGGCTGCCTGGGATAAAGACAGAAAAGCCTGGAATTTCAGAGGTAATGGAAACGCGAGTGCTATATATAAAAGTACCGATGCCGGAAATACCTGGACTAAAGTTACGGTTGCCGGAAGTGGTTTTCCGGTTGGTGAAGGAGTAGGCCGCATTGGGCTTGCCGTAGTAGATGCTAATACAGTGTATGCCATTCACGATAATCAGTTCCGAAGAAAAGATGAGAAGAAGAAGGAAACTAATGATGGAATGTTGTTGAAAGACGATTTTAAGACCATGACTACCGCACAATTTATGGGGCTTGATAACAACAGGCTTAAAACCTACCTGACGCAGAACGGATTTCAGGAAAAATACACGGCCGAAAGTGTAAAAGAGATGGTGAAGTCCGGCAAGGCAAAACCGGTAGATCTTGCCCGTTATCTTGAGGATGCCAATACCTTGTTGTTCGACACTCCCGTAATAGGAGCGGAAGTATATAAGAGTACAGATGGTGGAAAAAACTGGAAGAAAACCCATGAAGGATATTTGGACGGAATTTATTTTTCTTATGGGTATTACTTCGGAAAGATCCATGTGGACCCGAACAATGCAGATAAGATCTATATATATGGAGTCCCAATTTTAAAATCGGCCGATGGAGGTAAAACCTTCAAATCGATCAGTGCCGATAATGTGCATGCAGACCATCACGCCCTTTGGATCAATCCAAAATTATCAGGCCATCTTATCAATGGGAACGATGGTGGTGTAAATATTTCATACGATGATGGTGAGACCTGGATCAAGAACAATGCCCCGGCAGTGGGACAGTTCTATACGGTTAATGTGGATAATGAGAAACCTTATAATGTCTATGGGGGTTTACAGGATAACGGTGTTTGGAAAGGGGCTCACAATGCCGAAATGAATAGTCGCTGGCATCAAAGCGGTGAGAATCCGTACAAATCCATTATGGGAGGCGATGGGATGCAAGTGCAGATCGATAGCAGGAATACCAATGTGGTCTACACAGGTTTTCAATTTGGAAACTATTTCCGGCTAAACCTCGAAACCGATGAACAGACCTATATACAGCCCAAACACGAACTAGGCGAAACCCCATATCGATTTAACTGGCAAACTCCTATATTGTTGAGCTCGCATAATCAGGATATACTGTATTTAGGAGGGAACAAATTGATGCGCAGCATGAATAGGGGAGATGATTGGGAACCCATCTCCGGCGATCTCACCCGAGGAGGAAAGCAAGGGAACGTTGCGTATGGAACACTAACATCTATAAGCGAATCACCGTTTCAATTTGGATTAATTTATGCCGGAAGTGATGATGGAATGCTGCATGTAACACGCAACGGTGGAGGTAATTGGGTTAATATTTCCAATTCCTTTCCGAAGGATCTGTGGGTTAGCCGGGTAACTGCTTCCGTGCATAAAAAGGAACGTGTCTATGTTACGCTAAACGGATATCGCTGGGATGATTTCACTCCTTATGTGTATGTTAGCGAGGACTACGGGCAGAGCTGGAAAAAGATCACAACTAATTTAACCGCGTCTCCGGTTAATGTGATCAAGGAAGACCCACATAATGAAAATGTACTTTACCTGGGGACCGACAACGGGGCATGGGTGAGTTTTAACCGGGGTGATAATTGGCATGTTTTCTCGGGAGGATTGCCTAATGTGGCCGTGCACGATCTGGTAATTCAAAAGCGAGAAAAGGACTTGGTTCTGGGGACGCACGGGAGGTCATTTTACCTGGCTGATACGGAGGTCTTAAGTAAGATGAGTTCGGGATCCATGAATGAGGTGCTAGTGGCTGATTTAGGTTCCATCAGGTCCTCGGGACGATGGGGAAGCAAGTTTAGCCCCTGGTACGATATATTTGAGCCCTCAAAGGATATTCAGTTTTATAGCCCGGCTACGGGCAAAGCCGAGGTGGTTGTCACAGATGAAAACGATAACAGACTTCAGCGAAAGGTTGTGGATGTTGAACGAGGAATTAATATTGTAAAATACGATCTGTCAATTTCAGAAAAAGGGATAAAAGCATTTAGTAAATCCGGAACGGAGATAAAAAAGGCCGAAAATGACCTATTTTATTTACCTAAAGGAAGTTACAATATAACAGTTTCAATTGACGGAAAGGAAGCAATAACCACACTTGAGGTGAAATAAGAAAAATTTGAAAGAAATAAATTAATTTCACAATAGTGTGTTAAGGAATTTAAAAAAAGTACTATATTTATATGATCATTAATCTAAAACTTAATTAATTATGAAAAAACTACGACTATTTATTATGGCGTTGGCTGTAGGTACTGTTGGTGCATTTGCACAGGTAGCCGAAGCTGGGCCTGCCGGACCAGCTCCTAACGGTAATACTCCTGATGCATTATTTGATCTTCAGTACATTATCGACGTTGGAGTTAATGGAAGTATTGGAGCACAGTCTCAAGCGGGTGTTGCCTTTATCAACAACGAATGGTGGGTATCTACCTGGAATACAGATCAGATTCACATTCTTGATGCCGCTGGTGCATTTATTCAAACAATTGTTGTTCCTGGTGTAACCGGAACACGTTCTTTAACCACAGATGGAACAAACCTTTATTTAGGTACAGCAGGACTTAATATCTTTGAAGTAGACCCTGTAGCTATGACGGTTTCCAATACTATCAATATCACAACAGGTTCATCTGCTTCTGCCAGAATGGTGACATATGATGAGACACTTGATGGTGGTAACGGTGGTTTCTGGATCGGTAACTTCGGTTCAGATATCGCTTCTGTAGACATGAGTGGAAATGAGCTTTCTGTTATTGGTGCAGCAACTCACGGAACTACTATCTATGGTGGAGCTGTAGATAACGTTTCTGCTGGTGGACCTTTCCTTTGGATACATGACCAGAATGGTGTAGCTCCTAGCCGTGACTTCGTTGTTCAGTTAGAGCTTCCTAGTGGAACACCAACTGGAGTTGTTTACGACTTTACAGCGGATGGTGCTAGTGCAGGTGCAACTGATGTTCTTGCAGGTGGATTGTTTATCACAAATGAGGTTGATCCTGCCATGTGGCAAATGATCGGTCTTTGTCAGTGTACTCCTTCTAACTTGATCTTCGGACTTGAGTTACTTCCTATCGCAGGAGTTGGAGACAATACACTAACAGATTTCTCAATTGCTCCTAACCCAGCAAACGGAAGTACTGTAACTATTAACACTGGTATCCAGGCCGAAATGCAGGTTGCTGTATTTGATGTTCTTGGAAAGCAAGTAATCAATACTGTTCTTACAAATAATGAACTAAGTGTTGAAGGACTTAACGCCGGAGTTTATATGGTACAAGTTACTCAGCAAGGAAATACAGCTGTTAAGAAATTAGTTGTAAAGTAATTGCCACTTGAATTTAAAACTAAAAAGCCACATCGATTAGATGTGGCTTTTTTGTTAGTATATCTAACCATATTTTTTGGCTTTAACTTTTTTCAGCCGTATTTTTGTACATCTTAAATCTTCGAAAAGAATACCATAATGGGATTTATATCTACTTCTATAGCCCGCAAGGTTGCCATGGCACTTTCCGGTCTGTTTCTCGTCTTCTTCCTTGGACAGCATTTTGTAATAAATATTTCATCGGTGATAGATCCGGACACCTTTAATTCCTGGTCGCATTTTATGGGTACAAATGGCCTGGTGCAATTCCTGCTCCAGCCGGTTTTGATCTTTGGGGTGATCTTCCACTTTATAATGGGATTCATTTTAGAATATCAAAACCGCAAGGCAAGAGCCATTAACTATAAATCATTCAAAGGGAACAATAATTCCAGTTGGGCCTCGAGAAATATGCTTATCTCCGGAGTGGTTATCCTGGCGTTCCTCGGTTTGCATTTTTACGATTTCTGGGTGCCGGAAATTGTTCATAAATACATCGAATCGCACCCGGAAGACCCTAGCCGTTATTTTCCCGAACTGGTACATAAGTTTGAAAGTCCGGTAAGAGTTGGATTATACGCCTTAGCGTTTATATTGCTCATCTTTCACCTGTGGCACGGATTTTCTTCGTCATTTCAGAGTGTTGGATTCAACAACAAATATTCTCGTGCACTAAAAGGCTTTACAAGACTTTATGCTGTACTAATTCCATTAGGCTTTGTATTTATAGCCCTGTACCATCATTTCAATCAATTACCCCACTAAAAAGCAGAAGATATGTCGAAATTGAATTCAAAAGTACCTAAAGGACCTTTAAGTGAAAAGTGGACAAAACACAAGAATGATATAAATCTGGTTAACCCGGCGAATAAACGTAATATAGATGTGATCGTGGTAGGGACCGGACTGGCTGGTGGTAGTGCCGCTGCTACCCTGGCGGAGCTTGGCTACAATGTAAAGACATTCTGCTATCAGGATTCTCCTCGCAGAGCACACTCTATTGCCGCACAGGGAGGGATCAACGCAGCAAAAAATTACCAGGGAGATGGTGATTCTACTTACAGATTATTTTACGATACGATAAAAGGTGGAGACTACAGATCGAGGGAAGCCAATGTTTATCGCCTGGCAGAAGTTTCTGCTAATATTATAGACCAATGTGTTGCTCAGGGAGTGCCATTTGCTCGGGAATACGGAGGTCTGTTAGACAACCGTTCCTTCGGAGGTGTATTAGTGTCCAGAACATTTTACGCCAAAGGTCAAACAGGGCAACAACTACTATTGGGCGCTTATTCGGCGATGAACCGGCAAATTAACCGTGGAAAGATAAAACCTTATAACCGTCATGAAATGCTTGATCTTGTAATCGTTGATGGAAAAGCCAGAGGGATCATCGCACGAGATATGGTAACCGGGGAGCTTGAACGACATTCGGCCCATGCTGTTGTGATCGCCAGTGGAGGATATGGAAATGTGTTTTACCTCTCTACCAACGCAATGGGGAGTAATGTGACAGCCTCCTGGAAGATCCACAAACGAGGAGCTTATTTTGCAAATCCGTGCTATACTCAAATACATCCAACCTGTATTCCTGTTTCGGGAGATCATCAGTCTAAGCTTACATTAATGTCTGAGTCGCTTCGGAATGACGGCCGGATCTGGGTTCCGAAGAAAAAAGAAGATGCCATAGCCATACAACAAGGGAAACTTAAACCTGTAGACCTGGCCGAAGAAGATAGGGACTATTACCTGGAAAGACGGTATCCGTCGTTCGGAAACCTTGTGCCAAGAGATGTGGCCTCCAGGGCTGCGAAAGAAAGATGCGACGCCGGTTTTGGTGTTAATAAGACAGGGGAAGCTGTATTTCTGGATTTTGCATCGGCTATTATGAGATACGGACGAGAAGTTGCAGCTATTGAACATATTGAGAATCCTTCAGAAGAAAAAATTAGAGAATTAGGTGAAAAAGTAATCGAATCCAAATACGGGAACCTATTTCAGATGTATGAAAAGATCGTAGATGAGAATCCGTACAAAACGCCTATGATGATCTATCCGGCCGTGCATTATACCATGGGAGGAGTTTGGGTTGATTACAATCTTGAAACTACTATTCCTGGTTGTTTCTGTGCCGGAGAGGCTAATTTTAGTGACCATGGAGCCAACAGGTTGGGTGCTTCTGCCCTAATGCAGGGACTGGCCGATGGCTATTTTGTTTTACCATACACCATTAGTGATTATCTCGCAGACGATATAAGAACCGGTCCAATTCCTGTCGACACTCCGGAATTTGACGAGGCCGAGAATAGCATTAGGATGCAAGTTGATAAACTTATCAATAATAAAGGGTCAAGATCTGTAGATTATTTCCATAAGCGTCTTGGTAAGATCATGTGGAATAATGTGGGGATGTCCCGAAATGAACAGGGGTTAAAAGAGGCCATAACCTCTATCCGGGAATTGCGTGAGGAATTTTGGAGGGATGTTTTGGTACCTGGTGAAGCCAACGAGGTTAACCCGGAGCTTGAAAAAGCAATGCGGGTAGCAGATTTCCTCGAATTAGGGGAGTTGTTTGCTGTTGATGCCTTACACCGAAATGAATCCTGTGGTGGACATTTCAGGGAAGAATATCAAACAGAGGAAGGTGAGGCGATGCGAGATGATGAAAATTTCATGTACGCCGCAGCTTGGGAGTATACTGGTGACCCCGGTAAAGCAATCCTACACAAGGAAAACCTGGAATACGAAAATATTGAAGTTAAGACAAGAAGTTATAAATAAAAGGCTGCTATGAAGCTTACACTAAAAATTTGGCGACAAAAGAACGCTACTGCTAAAGGAAGTATACAAACATATCCTATTGATGGAATTGATGGTGACATGTCATTCCTTGAAATGCTGGATGTGCTAAATACACAACTAATCAACAAAGGAGAAGAGCCAGTGGTTTTCGATCACGACTGCAGGGAAGGTATCTGTGGTACCTGCTCCTTGCAGATTAATGGTGAGCCACATGGCCCGGACCGACTAATCACCACCTGCCAACTGCATATGCGCAAGTTCAATGATGGTGATACTATTGTTATAGAACCTTTCCGTGCTAAGGCTTTTCCGGTGATAAAGGACCTTATGGTGGATAGAAGTTCGTTCGACCGTATACAACAGGCCGGAGGCTACATTTCGGTTAATACTTCGGGAAACACCATAGACGCCAATGCGATTCCGATAGAAAAGGATGATGCAGATGCTTCCTTTAATGCTGCCGCCTGTATTGGATGCGGTGCCTGTGTTGCGGCATGCAAGAATGCCAGTGCGATGCTTTTTACTGCCGCAAAAGTGAGTCAGTTTGCTCTTCTTCCGCAAGGGCGAGTTGAAGCAAGCCGCAGGGTGCTGAACATGGTTGAGCAGATGGATAAGGAGGGATTTGGTAATTGTACCAATACCGGAGCTTGCGAGGTGGAATGCCCAAAAGGAATTTCGCTGGAAAATATCGCACGAATGAACCGGGAATACCTAAGTGCCGGTTTGAAGGGATAAGTTAGATTGCTTGTAATTGGGACATATCCCCTGGGGAGTTAGTACCGTTAATGTGCTTTAATATGGTTTGAGTGAATTTGCCGATATCATAGGGTTTTACAATGATATCGTTCATTCCCGAATCGTAAATACTAAATCTCATTTCTTCAACTTCAACTGCGGTTAGCGCCAGAATAGGAATGCCCTTATTGCGTTCTCGAATTCCGCGAGTTGCTTCCAACCCATTCATTACCGGCATATTGATGTCCATAAGGATAAGGTCGTAATTAGATTTTTTCTCCATTTCTATAGCGATCTCGCCATTTTCAGCAATTTCGCAAATCACGCCTTCGCGTTCCAGTATTTTTAAAGTAACTGTTTGGTTGATCCTGTTATCTTCAACTATTAGAATACGCTTGTTCTTTAAATTTTTAGTGTCCAGTGTTTGTACTGTCTCCTTTTTGTATGCCTTATTCAATATATCGTAGGTAAGATCAAAGCTGAAAACCGACCCTTCACCAAGTTTACTCTCCACATGGATCTCTGAGTTAGACAATTCCAGTAATTTTCGAACGATGGGTAATCCAAGTCCGCTACCTTGGTAATTGTAATTAATATTATTCCCTTGGGAGAATTCTTCAAATATCGAGGCTTGTTTTCCTTCAGCAATACCTATTCCTGTATCCTTTATCGAGAAAGAAATGGTTGCCTGGTTTGATGAAATTTCCCTTAAGGAAACATTTACATATATTTCTCCATGTTCAGTAAACTTACAGGCATTCCCTATAAGGTTCATTAATATCTGGGAAAGTCTAACCGAATTTCCTCGTATTAACTTAGGAACATCTTCATCTATATTGATATAAAATGTGTTCGCATTCTGAATACGCATGTATTCGAAGGAAGAAACGATCGTTTTGATCTGCTCCCTTAGATTGAAGTAAGCTTTTTCATTTTCCACGGTTTTCGAATCAATTTTGTTTAGGTGTAAAACGTCGTTGATCAACGCCAGCAGGTAATCTGCTGAAAACTTGAGTGATTTCAAGTCGTTTTCGTGAGATTTCAATCCTTCGTCTTCAAGTAATAAGGTGCTAAGTCCGATTACCCCATAAAGCGGAGTTCTCAATTCGTGACTAACAGTAGAGAAGAAGTTACTTTTTGCTTTGGCAAGCCGTTCAGACTCCTCCTTGGCCATTAGGTATTCGGCATTTTTTACACGTAGTTCACCTACTAGCTCCTTTCGTTTCCTATAAGCAAGATATAACACCAGTAAAAGGAATAATATACAAAAGGAAACGATGAGCAAGACATTATTGAGCATACTCTTGTTACGCACTATTTCGGCCTGTAAGCTGTTTTGCAATTCGGCTGCCTGAACTTCTTTTCTATACTCTTCAATGGCAAATCGGGCGGAGGTTTCGTCCTTTTCGGCATATAACGCTTTCTCCATATTCTCAATGGAGTACTCTTCGTATTTATCTTTTATAAGAAAAGCTTCCTGGTATTCTTCCAGGTTATATAAACATTCACTAAGATAGAAATAAGCGTTTTCCAATTCCAGGGTGAAGCCTTCTCGTTCGGCTACTTCGGCGGCTTTTCTAAGATATTTCTGGGCGAGTTCATACTTCTCCTTACTGTAATAGTATTCACCCATTAGATTATCGAGAGCTACACCATAAGACGCATGTGGTTCAAATTTTTCCAGTTTTCTGGCCCGTAATAAATGTGCATAACCCTCATTATATTCACCAGCTTCGAAGGCGGTAAGCACTGTATTAAAATGTGCTTTGGCAAGATTAACCGAATCGTTTATCTGTTTTAGCATGTCTACCGATTTGTTGTGGTAGTCCATTGCTTTTTTATAATTAGGCTGAATGGTAGAATATATATTCGCCATATCCATGTACATATGTGCTGTTGCCGTATCGTTTTCGGCTTCTTTTGCAAACTGAATGGATTTACTGAAATTCTCCCGAGCCATTACCGTATCGTTCATGGCCAGGTAATCGTACGCTAAAAGTCGGTATCCCTGATGTTTATAAAAAGGATCATTCAGCTTTAACGCTATTTTTAGTAAGGATATGTTAGATTCGAGCGATTTGCGGTAATTTCCACTATTATAATGTTCATCTGAAGTTTTCTTGAGAAGCTTGAACTGCTCTTTTTGTTCTGAAACAGAAGGAATATCCGATGCCTCCTGGGAAATAACGGGGGCAACGAACAGAAAGATAAGCAGGTGAAATATCACTCTTTTCATTCG
>CAJQNO010000100.1 GCA_905479745.1 uncultured Flavobacteriaceae bacterium
ATTGAAAGTAATAGCCATGATACCCGCGCGATATGGCGCGTCCCGATTTCCGGGAAAGTTGATGCAGGACCTGGGAGGAAAGCCCGTGATCGTTCGTACGTATGAAGCCGCTAAAGATACCGGCTTGTTCGACGAAGTATATGTGGTAACAGATAGTGAGATCATCTTCAAAGAGATCGAATTACACGGTGGAAAGGCTATAATGAGCAAAAAGGAGCACGACAGTGGAAGTGACCGGATTGCAGAGGCCGCCGAGAATATGGATGTCGACATTGTAGTGAATGTTCAGGGAGATGAACCATTTACCAGCAAAGATGGGCTGGAACAGGTGCTAAACGTGTTTAACGGGGCGGATGCCGATAAAATAGATCTGGCATCCTTAATGACCGAAATTCACGACTGGAAGGAGATAAGCGACCCAAATTGTGTTAAGGTAATTGTAGACAAGGACAATTTCGCACAATATTTTTCGCGCTCCCCAATACCGTATCCCAGGGACAAGAACGCCGCAGTACAGTATTATAAACATAAAGGTATCTATGCATTCCGAAAGGAAGCGCTTATGGATTTCTATCGCTTGCCGATGCGATCCCTCGAAGCTGCCGAAAAGATCGAATGTATACGTTACCTCGAATATGGAAAAAACATTAAAATGGCTGTAACTGCAACCCAAGGAATCGAAATAGACACCCCGGAAGATCTAAAACGGGCGAATAAGGTTTTAAAAGAACAGAAAAAAGATACGGTAAACAATAAGTACCGGAATTTCCCGATGGTGCCAAAAGTAGTTTTTGGAGAGGGAAGTTTCGATCAATTGTCTTCTATCCTGGCACCCCAGCGAAGAGATAAAGCACCATTCATATTTCTTGTGGATGATGTATTTGTGGGAGATGAAAATGTTGTAGACCGGATCAACCTCAGATTTAACGATAAGTTGCTATTCGTTTCTGCCGATGAAGAACCTAAAACCAGTCAGGTAGATGAAATCGTAAAAGAAATTAAATCGGAATTCACATATAAACCCTCTGGTATTATAGGTATAGGCGGGGGAACCATTCTAGACCTTGCCAAAGCAGTGGCGATTATGCTTACTAATAAAGGAAGTGCTTCAGATTACCAGGGTTGGGATCTGGTACCCAATAAAGCTATCTACCATGTTGGTATTCCAACAATTTCAGGTACAGGGGCAGAGGTTTCACGCACAACCGTACTCACGGGCCCGGTTAAAAAACTAGGTATCAATAGCGATTACACTCCTTTCGACCAGGTTATTCTCGACCCGGATCTCA
Source organism: uncultured Flavobacteriaceae bacterium (assembly GCA_905479745.1). GTDB lineage: Bacteria > Bacteroidota > Bacteroidia > Flavobacteriales > Flavobacteriaceae > Pukyongia. The sequence continues at coordinate 1,290 of CAJQNO010000100.1, forward strand.
CTATTGGAGTACCTAGGAACCAGTGGTTCTATACAGGGATGGATTGTTTTATTCATTGTGTGGAATCGCTAAACGGTACCTTCCTCAACGCCTTTAGTCAGAGTTATGGCGAGAAAGCATACGATCTTTGCAAGGAGATCTTCGTGGATAGCAATCTGTCTTGTGAAGAGGCACGAGCTAAGCTGATGATGGCTTCCTGGCATGGAGGAATGAGCATTGCATATTCGCAGGTAGGTGTGGCACATGCCATGAGTCACGGTCTTTCTTACGTATTGGGCACAAAACACGGTATTGGTAACTGTATTGTTTTTAATCACCTCGAGGAATTCTACCCAAAAGACGTGGCTCTATTCAAGCAGATGGTTAAAGCACATAATATCGATATCCCTAATGGCCTTTGTAAGGATCTTACGGAAGAGGAAATGGATACCATGATCGATATCGCATTGAGTCTTGTACCTTTATGGGAGAACGCACTGGGAGATAATTGGGAAGCTATAGCGACCCGGGAAAAATTAAGATCGCTTTACCTAAAAATGTAAAGCATCATCACAACTATTTGATACTTACCAAATTTATATTCCATAAGCTGTTAGGCTGGAAGATCGACGGTGAATTTAATAAGGATATACGTAAATCCATTGTCATCGTGGTTCCTCATACAAGCTGGCACGATTTCTATATTGGCGTATTTGCGCGGAGGATCCTGCGTACCAATATTAACTTTGTTGCGAAAAAAGAACTTTTCAGATGGCCGTTCGGCGCTTACTTTCGGTGGATGGGAGGTACACCCCTGGACAGGACGGGTGGACTCAATAAAGTAGATGCGATCGCTAAGATATTTTCAGAAAAAAAAGAATTCAGAATGGCGCTTGCACCGGAAGGAACACGGAAAAAAGTGGACCGTTGGAAAACAGGATTCTACTACATCGCACTAAAGGCTAAGGTCCCTATAATCCCTGTAGCATTCGATTATAAGACAAAAACTGTAAAAGTGGGTGCCGCCTTTTATCCAACCGGTAATCTTGAGGAAGATCTAAAAGTCTTACATAAATTTTACGATGGGGTAGTGGGCAAGGTCCCCCAATATACCTGAGAGTAGTTAGGCCTCTTCTCCGGAGGATGCTTCGTCCATGGTATGGTAGACATTCTGTACATCGTCATCCTCTTCAAGCTTCTCTAAGAGTTTTTCTACATCCGATGCCTGATCGGCGGAAATCTTTTTGGTTACTTGCGGGATACGTTCGAAGCCGGAAGAAAGAATTTCAAGGGAGCGCTCTTCTAGGTAGGTTTGTATAGCTCCAAAACTTTCGAAAGGCGCATAAATAAGCACTCCATCTTCGTCCTCGAAGATCTCCTCCACACCAAAATCGATTAATTCCAATTCTAATTCTTCCATGTCGATGCCTTCTGCATTGATGCGGAAATTACAAACATGATCGAACATAAATACAACAGATCCCGATGTTCCAAGACTACCATCACATTTATTGAAGTAGGAACGAACATTAGCTACAGTACGCGTGTTATTATCGGTTGCAGTTTCCACAAGAATTGCGATCCCGTGGGGAGCATAACCCTCGAAGATAACTTCTTTGTAGTCGCCCTGACTCTTATCGGAAGCCCTTTTAATGGCTCTTTCGATGTTGTCTTTGGGCATGTTTACCGACTTAGCATTCTGAATAACAGCCCTCAAACGAGAGTTTGAATCCGGATCCGGCCCTCCCTCTTTTACTGCCATTACTATATCCTTACCAATACGAGTAAAGGCTTTGGACATGGCAGACCAACGTTTCATTTTACGTGCTTTTCGAAATTCAAATGCTCTTCCCATTCTTTATTAGGTTTTTTAATTACTGCGCAAATTTATAAAATCTGTTAGTCCTTAGGGATATGTTTCGCCAAAAACCTCTCGTAGGATGCGTCCAAATTCCCAATTACTGTTTCTCGCTTTTTGTTCAGACTTGCATTGGTTTTATTGTATTCTTCAACTGCATTATTCATAACTGGCACTTTTTCGTTATACGCATCGATCTGTTCCTTGGTGCGTTTACGCTCTGGAGTAGATTCTAAAGACTTCCTGATGGCTTCGAAATCTGCATTGGCAACTAGAAAATCGGTGATAACAGGGATCTTGTTTTCAGATTCATCTATAAAGAACTCGAAAACTTTTGTAGTAGCATCTACTAGCATTCGATCCTTTTTATAGAGCGTAACGGTGTCCAGTTTAGTGAGTCCCTGCCTAGCACTCTCTAGAAGAGCAGAAGCATTTTGCTCAATGCCACTCACATCTTCACGACTAATTGCATCGTACAGATAGACCTCATTCATATAAACTTTGAAGAAAATGAGGTAAAGCTGGTTGTAATGGTCGAAAACCTCTCCGGAGATCTTCATTTTCTTACCCAGATCCGAATCGTTCTCCACGATATCGATATTGTGTTTTCTGGCATAGGCATAGTAATTCATCTCAAATTCCTGCTGGGCTTCTGTCATTTTCTTATCGGCCATTTCCTGGGCGAGCATATAGGCCTCCATCGCATCGTAAGATTGCTCTGCAACTGCCTTCATGTCGATGATCTTAGCGTAATCCTGTTGCAACAAGCTTTTATTCAGATCTAGATTCTGTAATACCTTATTCTTGAACTCATCACCATCAAATCCTTTCGCTTTTTCAATTTTTAGCATAGCACGTTCTACAGATTTTATAAGGGTATTTCTCTTACTGGCAATAGTTCGATCGTTCTTGCTGTGGGCGATGGCCTTTGTATATTTCCAGGTGTTTTTTGTTATGATCTGTTGCTCATTGGAAACAAATTCGAGATAGTCGAGTGCCGTTTTAAATTGTTGGGAGCGTACATTATGTGTGCTGCAAACAGATAGCAGCAAAGAAAGCAGTAATAGTCTCATCATATTATTTAATTTCATTGATATCGGAAATAATATTGAAAGCCTCTTCAATAAAGATGTCGTTGCTTATTTCGTCCATGGAAAAGGCGTTCATCTTTTTCTCATCCTCGTTGTACTGGAGTAACTCTTCTGTTGAAGCGGTATTCTTCACCGTTAAAACACCTTTTCGTTCTTCAAAAAAAGTAAAGAAATCCTTCCAGAGTTCGTTGTACCCATTAAGATCGCCATACACATTTTTGAGCGTTAACGAATAGATGGTATCTCTCTTAATGTAGTTATTAACCAACACCTTATTCAGGTCTTTGATCTTTCGAAAACCTTCATCCATGCTCATGCGGGATTCACTCTTTTCTTTCAGGAATTTAATCGGGATTTTTCGTTTGGGCTTGTGAGGAACAGTAACAGCCACACTATCATTAGGTAATGCAAAATCTATGAACTTTTCACTTATTTCCAATCCATCGTACATACTGGGGAAGATTATATCCGGAATCACACCCCTTGACTGATTACTATGCCCGGTGACTCGGTAGAACATATCTGTAGTGATCTTGCAATAACCTAATTCTTCCTTTTCCTCATCCAAAGGAAAGATAGCCTGCATACTCGATTTCCCGTAGCTTACGGCTCCAACAATGATCGCCCGGTTATAATCCTGCATCAAACTGGCGAAGAACTCCGAGGCTGAAGCACTATAACCATTTACTATGATCACTATGGGTTTGTTAAAAACAGTACCGCGATTGGCATCTCTTACGGTATAAGTTTCACCATCCTTGTATTTCAATATAGAAACGGGGCCACGGTCGATAAACATTCCGCTAAGGTCTGAAGCTTCCTTCATACTGCCACCGCCATTAAAACGCAGATCGATAATCAATCCCTGTATGTTCTCTTTCTTGAGTTTATAGATCTCCTTGGCAACATCGTTAGCGACTCCAAGGCCATTAGGCGACTCGAAATCGGTATAAAAACTTGGTATATTAAGATAACCAACCCGAAATTCCTTTTCTACCACATAGCCGCGAATTAGGTTCTCCACCGCTTTATCCGCTTTTTTCGATAGGTTCACTAACTTTATAGCGCCATCCTTTTTTTTAATTCTGAAAGTGACTTTACTATGATTGTTGTCTGAAAGAAATGCGGTGATCTCTTCATTCGAAATACATGTAGTTTCAACCATACTAGTTCCCGAACTTAAAGAACGAACCACATCACCTTCTTCGATATTACCGTCAAAATATGCGGCACTACCAGGGGTTACATAACTAACCACGATCTCACCTTCTTCATTCTTATTGGTGTATATACCAAAGGTCATCATGCTTGTAGACACCGAATTCTCGAACATGGTCTTTTCGGTGTTGTTAAAAAAGGTGGTATTAGGATCGTGATAATTTGTAAATGAATTCAGGAATGTTTCGGTGGTAAACCGCTCTATACTACCTTCTGCATTCTCCAACTCGTCTAACTGGCACAGCATTTTCTCGAAAACCTTTGGCTTTACTTCGGCCTCTAGTGTTTTAAAATTCTTTTCTAGTCTTTCAACCAGAGAATCTTCCTCACTCATTTTAGACAAAATCTCGAATCGCAATCGTTTAGACCAGTATTTTTTCATGGCGGCTGTATCATCAAAATACCCAGATTCTTTGGTTCTATAATACTTAAGGGTGTCTGTTCCGCTGTAGTCCAGTTTTGTATTTCGATACGATTCCAGTACCTGCTTAGTCTCTGCAATGCGTTCTCTAAGCGTCTTTATATATTTCTGAAGAAAATCGCAGTTATTGTCCCTGATGTAATCATCAATCTGCAAAGAATCCTTCCTGAACACCGCTATATCGGCATCGGTGAAGAATACTTTATCTTCGTCCAGCCTTTTTATAAATAAATTATAAACCCCGCTACTTAGTGCATCATCAAGGGGCTTGGGTTTAAAATGTTGTGATTCTACAAGTGATTTAAGGGCAGACATTTGTTCACAGAACGAAGGTGTGGATTGTGAAATAACCGCCAGACTGAATAAGAAAGTAGTAATGAGGCAAAGATTCCTGATCATAGCAATGAATTGCGAGAAAAGTACAAAAATTTAACTAACAAGCGCATTAATAATGGTAGCGAGTGCTATGTCTTTATCGGTAACCCCATCCTCGGTGTGAGTGTATAATGAAATGTGTAACTGGTTATACACATTGCTCCAATCGGGATGATGATCCAGCTTTTCTGCTTCAAACGCAATGCGGGTCATGATGGTAAAGGCCTCTTTGAAGTTTTCAAATTCGAAACCTGTATGAAGGGCGTTATCTGCATATTCCCACCCGGGCAATGATTGAAGTTCATCCTGGATTTCAGCTTCGGAAAGTTTTTTCATCTTTACTTTTTTAGCGTAATTATTTCATCGTGTAAGGTACTACTTTCAATGACTTCGGCAACAGTAATTCTGTAAGCTTCGGGTAATTTATTTTCCTTCGGAAGAATTGCCTGGTATTCATCCTCATTACTACTGAAAACATTCTTAAAAACAGGTAACTTATCCCCAATTCGTATGGCGATCTCTCTGAAGATGTCGTCGTGATGAACCACATCGGTACTCGCCAGGTGGAAGATATCAATGAGATCCTTGTTGATGATATAGTGAAGCTGTTGTGCGATCTTCTCGGCTGTGGTCACACTTATGATACGCTTTGGGTACACTTCGAATGCTGCATTATGCTTAATGGCCTGCCGAAGTTGCATGATGGACGGGGCGTTGATCCCAAGTATCTCCGGCAACCTGAAAATGGTCGTTTGCAATGGTAATTGTTCCAATAGTAATTTTTCCAGTGCTAGTTTAGCCCGCCCTGAATTAGTTTCAGACAGGGGCTTATCGTATTCGTAAGATGGAAACTTCTTTCGGGCATCGAATACTTCGGCCGAAGAGGCAAACAATATCCGACTCATGGGCAACAACTCACAATACGATATCATTTCGGCATGCGCTCTTATAGCTGCTTCCATTTCCGAAGAAAATGTAGAAATGATATAACGAGGCTTTATCTCATCCAGCAATTTTAACAGACTATCTGTCTCTGCTTTGTACTTAAAAAAGACCTGGTTGTCCAGATATAGTCCGTCCTGAGAACAATATGTACCGTATACATCGAAATACGAATCCAATTCCCTGTATAAGGCATTACCTAAAAAACCACTGGCGCCAAGTATAAGTATTCTGTTGTCGATCACCCCTTGTAGAACGGTAATTTAACTACAGTAGCAGGCACTACATTCTTTCTTATTTGAATTCCGATGGAAGTACCGGGTTTGCTCAATTCGGAGGGGACATAACCTAGTCCTATCCCTATATTGAGAGAAGGGGACATGGTACCACTGGTTACTTTTCCAACAACCTGCTCATCATCATTTACAATTTCGTAGCCATGACGGGGAATGCCACGTTCTTCCAATTGAAAGCCAACTAGTTTTCGCTGAACACCTTCTTCCTTCTGTTTTAGTAAGGCGTCCGAGTTGATAAAGTTTTTTGTAAACTTAGTGATCCAGCCAAGTCCTGCTTCCAAGGGAGAAGTAGTGTCGTCTATATCGTTTCCATACAAACAATATCCCATTTCCAGGCGTAGCGTATCCCGTGCTGCAAGCCCTACAGGCTTGATCCCGTAATCGGCTCCTGCTTCCAGGACTTGGTTCCAAACCTGCTCAACTTCACTGTTCTTACAATAGATCTCAAAACCACCACTGCCGGTATAACCTGTGGCGCTGATAATAACATGTTCGATCCCTGCAAAATCTGCTACTTTGAAGGTATAGAAACTAATTTCGCTAAGATCTACAGAAGTTAGTGACTGCATTGCTTCAACAGCCTTTGGGCCCTGAATGGCCAATAAAGAATAATCTTCGGAAAGATTTCGCATATCGGCATTCATGCTGTTCTTACTGCTAATCCATTGCCAGTCTTTATCGATATTAGACGCATTCACCACTAACAACCATTTTTCAGCATCGAGGCGATACACGATGAGATCGTCCACAATACCTCCATTTTCGTTAGGAAAACAACTATACTGGGCTTGGCCATCAACTAATTTTGATGCGTCGTTACTACAAACCATTTGAATTAGATCCAGCGCGTGGGGCCCGGTAATTAGGAATTCGCCCATGTGGGAGACATCAAAGACGCCTACGGCATTACGTACAGTTTCGTGTTCGGCATTAACTCCTTCGTAAGAAACCGGCATATTATAACCTGCAAATGGAACCATTTTGGCACCCAGGGCTTCGTGGATATGACTAAGAGCTGTATTTTTCATTGGTGATAAATAATTTTGTGGCAAATGTATTATAATCTGAAGAAGCTAACGAAGGAATTCCTTGATTGTTTTCAACAAGGATGGTAACTTGCATAAAACATTTTAAAACATGAAAGTTTTCTCCGCAGAGCAACTGCAACAGGCAGATGAAGTAACCACCGAAAAACATAATATAAGTTCAATTGACCTAATGGAACGGGCCGGAACTCAGATTTTCAATTGGTTACATCAAAGGATGCAGGGTGCCCAGGTACCGGTGCATATTTTCTGCGGTATAGGGAATAATGGTGGTGATGGACTCGTTTTGGGAAGGCTGCTTATAGAGCATGGCTATGTGGTGAATATGTACATCGCTAATTTCACCGACAAACGTTCTAAATGCTTCCTGATAAATTATGATCGGGTAAAGGATATCACCAAGAAATGGCCAGTATTAATGACTTCGGAAGCAGATTTCCCTGAAATCCACCCAGACGATGTAATTATCGATGCTATCTTCGGAATTGGTCTGAACAGGGCTCCGGAAGGTTGGGTAAAAAAGCTTATTCAATTTCTTAATGAACAAAAGGCGTTTAGGCTGTCAATAGATATTCCGAGCGGACTTCACGCCAATAAACCTGTGGCAGATAAAGAAGCTGTTATAAAGGCAAATCACACCTTAACTTTCCAGGCGCCGAAATTAGCCTTCTTCTTGCCAGATTCTGGAGATTTCGTCCCGTACTTCGAAACTATTGATATAGGTCTTGACCCCGAATTTTTGCAAAAAACAGAGCCCCTAGCTCATCTTATTTCAAAGCAAGAAGCCAGGCAATTCTATAAGCAACGGCAAAAATATTCGCATAAAGGAGATTATGGACATGTTTTGATAGTAGGTGGAAGTTATGGAAAGATGGGTGCTGCTGTACTCGCATCTAAATCCGCCTATAGGGCAGGCGCAGGCCTGGTAACTTCTTTTATTCCGAAATGCGGTTACGAGATCATTCAGACGGCATTACCCGAGGTTATGGCAATTACCGATGCTTACGACCATTTGATCTCGGAAGTAGATGACATTCCGGAGGTGCAGGCCATTGCAGTAGGCATGGGCATTGGTACGAACGAACGAACCGTAAATGCTTTAAAAAAGCTTTTTACAGAAACAAAGACCTCCTATGTAATTGATGCCGACGCCATCAATTGTATCGCATTGGATAAGGAACTGAAAAAATTGATCCCGCCTCAATCCATTTTAACTCCACATCCGGGGGAGTTAAAAAGATTAATAGGCGAGTGGAAAGACGATTATGAGAAATTGGAAAAAGTGAAAAAATTTACAAGAAAGCATAATTGTATCCTGCTAATAAAAGGAGCTAATTCCATTGCGGTATATGAAGATAAACTGTACATTAATACCTCGGGAAATCCCGGAATGGCCACAGGAGGAAGTGGTGATGTATTGTCCGGGATGATCGCGGCTCTGCTAGCGCAGGGATACGACCCGTTACTTGCTACAGTTTTTGCTACGTACCTCCACGGACTGGCCGGTAACATAGTTTCCCAATCCAATAGTTTTGAAGCAGTCATGGCCGGGGATGTGGCCGATCATATAGGAAAAGCATATCTGTCGTTATTGGAGCCGGATCCTCCGGTTCAGCAGGACGAAAATGACCAAAAATAAAAAGAGGGAAGAACCCCCTCTTTTAATTTGCTTCAACGCGTATTAGATTAACGTTTGCAATAGTTCTTTTAGTTTAGGATCTGATGGTCGAGGCGCATTAGGATCGAACACATTTCCATTAGGATCTATAAGGATGAATCGTGGAATACCATTGATCTTGTAATTTTTCACAAAATCCGATTCCCATCCTTTTGGTGCCATGATCTGAATTCCCGTTAATTCTTTATTGGCTACCATCTCTTTCCACGCCTCATGCGCTTTCTCCCAGGAATCGTTATGTCGTTTGTCGTCGTCTATAGACATACTCACAAAGGTGATATTCTTATTGTGGAATTCGGCTTCCAGTTTTTTCAGATGTGGAATTTCCACTTTGCAGGGTCCACACCAGGTAGCCCATACATCCACGTAGACATATTTTCCTTTAAGATCTGATAAGGAGGTCGTTCCTCCTTTATAATTTTCGTAATCTTTAAAAACAGGGGAGGGGGACCCTTTTGGAAAATCTTTTCTAAGCGCTATAATACCACCATAATAACGCTCATACGATTGTATGGTGGCATCAAGTCTTTCTCTGCTATCATTAGTGATCATGGTGTCGATCTCCACGGCATTATCTATAAAGGCAGTAACCTCGCTTTTTACATTTTCCATTGCCAGCTTTAACTGCGCCTCGTCAAAAGAATCGAAATCGCCATCCAGTAATTTTTCCTTTAACAGGGCTTCTTCGGCCAGGAAATTATTGTTCTTGGCACCTACCCCCGTAAATTTTATGGTTTCATCGAACATATCGGTATCCAGGGTCATGTTAAGATCATACCCATTTTCTAGAAACACTGAAGTACCTTCGTTACCGTCGTAGAAATTGTATTTTCCTTTTATAACATTTAATGTGTCGCTAAAAGTTCCATCTTCGTAAACTTTAATAACTTTCGAATACGTGCGATTATAGATCTTTATTTCGTCACTGTTTTTATTAGTAATCTTACCCGAAAAGGTTACATAATCCTTCGGTTTTTCTTCTGCACATGCCAATACGGCTAGGGCAAATAAAGCAAAAATGAGTTTTTTCATAAAATGTATTTTAGACCGGCAAAAATAAGAGAATTATTCGAGTTTAATGATTATTTGAAATTCCTATCATGGAATTTGTATTTTTGCGTGAAATAACCCACTTCATGCAAAAGACACATTACGTAAGTAGTGATATAATGGACCTGCCTGTTCTAAAAGAGATCATCGAAGAAGGCAGAAAACTTCAACTTTCAGAAGAAGCCATACTAAATATCAATAAATCACACGATTATCTTCACAATAGACTAAAGTCTGACGATAGCCCGGTTTATGGTATAAATACGGGATTTGGTGCTTTATGCAATGTGAAGATTTCTTCAGAAAACCTTTCTAAGCTGCAAGAAAACCTGGTAATGTCTCATGCTTGTGGAACCGGAGAATACGTTCCTAAACATGTGATCCGACTCATGTTGTTATTAAAGATACAGTCTTTAAGCTATGGACATAGTGGGGTTCAGCTTAAAACCGTAGAACGGTTAATAGACATGTTCAATCACGATATACTTCCGGTAGTTTATACACAGGGAAGTTTAGGTGCTTCGGGCGACCTGGCACCCTTGGCACATCTGGCCCTGCCATTAATAGGAAAAGGAGAGGTGTACGTGAAGAATAAGATCGTGGATGCTGCAAAAGTATTGAAACAGTATAATTGGGAGCCGATTAGCCTGGAAGCCAAGGAAGGTCTCGCACTACTTAATGGAACTCAGTTTATGAGTGCATACGGAGTTTATATATTACTCCGTGCCCATAAATTATCTTATCTGGCAGATGTGATTAGTGCTGTGTCTTTAGATGCCTTCGATTGCAATATGAGCCCGTTCGATCCACTTGTTCACCTGGCAAGGCCTCATCGTGGACAAGTAAAGACAGCCGAACGCATGGTATACCTGCTTGAAGGAAGTGAAATAGGCATGAGTGAAAAGGAAAATGTACAGGATCCCTATTCGTTTCGTTGCATCCCTCAAGTTCATGGAGCAAGTAAAGACACTATAGTTTTTGCACATAAAACCTTTAAAACCGAAATAAATTCTGTGACAGATAATCCAAATATCTTTGTTGCTGAAGACAAGATCATATCAGGAGGGAATTTTCATGGGCAGCCACTTGCTCTTGCTTTGGACTACCTGTCCATAGCACTTGCCGAGCTGGCTAATATATCTGAACGGCGTACATTTCAGCTGGTATCCGGATTAAGAGGATTGCCTGATTTTCTTGTTAATAATCCCGGCTTGAACAGTGGATTCATGATCCCACAGTATACGGCGGCAAGTATTGTGAGTCAGAACAAACAACTTGCCACGCCCGCCTCTGTAGATTCGATCGTGTCATCCAATGGGCAGGAAGATCATGTAAGTATGGGGGCAAATGCCGCTACGAAATGCTACAGGGTATTAGAGAATCTTGAGACCGTACTTGCTATCGAATTATTCAATGCCTCTCAGGCTTTGGAATTCAGAAGGCCTAAAAAATCTTCTCCTTTTCTTGAAAGTTTCGTGAGTTCATTTAGAAATGCTGTTCCTTTTGTAGATGAAGACCGACTTCTGGCAGACGACATACACGCGGCCATAGGGTTTTTACAAAGTATGAATATAGAAAGCGATATTCTATTTAACTAAAGTTCACATGGTTTTGCACCCAGGAAATTGCAGGCTTTAAATCCTTAAAAGTCTTTAAAGGTTTATTCAGAAATATTTGTTCGAGGATCGCTGTTTCCCGCCGTATATGCTTATCGGATACAATAGCAAAGGCTACTAATCCTTTTAATTTTGAAGTTTCCCTGTACACGTAAGGATCTACCGAATATGAATTCCTTCGGTGAGTGATATAACCAAATTGCCTGTTCTTATAATAATTAGCAGCATACTCGCATAATTGTTTATTAATTTCGAAATCTACTGTTATTCCCTCATTCATAACCATAAGAATGTAATCCCGATACAATTCGGCAACACCAAAATCGAAAGTTTCGATATGTTTGTCTTTAGAGTACATCACGGTTAAGTTCACTGTTTATCTCGCACAATTTACACAGCTAACTGTATGAGGCATTAAAAGTATTCTACCTAAAGGTATCTCTTTTTTACATGATAAACAATATCCAAAATCGGGGTCGTTAATCTTTGTTAGGGCCACTTGAAGGTTCTTCAGTTTATTCTCTGCTTTAAGTAATGCAGCTTCGTTTACAGACTTATTATTAATGGCGTCCATACGGGAAACACGTCCGATTGCATTTTCCGGAGCGATGGGCTTAGTGAGATCACGGTATTTTTCCACAAGAATATTGGTGGCTTCTATTTCATCGATTATTCTTTGTTTTACCTGTTTTTTATCTTTCATTTCTGAATTTATTTCTCTGCATTAAATCCAATAAAAAAGCACCTGCTTGTTGGAACAGGTGCTAATTTTTATACTGAAAAAAAACTAAGACTCTGTTGTCTTCTTTTGTTTTTTGATCTTGATCTTTAGCTCGTTTTTCTTTTCATCCAGATCCATAGCAATAGAATCGCCTTCTCGAAGATTGGAATTAATGATCTCTTCGGCC
>CAJQNO010000101.1 GCA_905479745.1 uncultured Flavobacteriaceae bacterium
ACCGAGCGTGAAGATGCACTTAGCGGACTCATGGTTAGGGAAATGGACACCATAGTTAAGGTAAAATTAACCACAGATGAGAGCCCGATAAACATACGCGATTGCGATTCCGGAGCCTTACATACCATTGAGTATAAGAATACCTTTGGTGGCATCCTCCTCTACCTGATCACCTTTGGAAGAAAACGTGTGGTAAAAGTAAAATATGTGTGTTTAAAGGATCCAAATTAAAAGAACATGGCAAGAACTTCAATAACGGCACGAACACGCTGGGATACCTTACATAAAAATGGTCCGTTTCCTTTAAAGTGGTTTATATCGACCAAGCTGGAACGTAAAGGTGATATGCCAGATCCTATAGACAGGTATAACGATGCAGCGAAGGAGATTATGAAATTGATCAAGAACGCGATGGATGCAGGTGATGGCTTTAGAGCACTGGGCTCTAAGTGGTCTATGTCGTCCATTGCCCACCAAAAGGACCGAATGCATTTTAATGCGTTGATGAATTTGAAATTCAACATTAGTTCGGGTGATCTGCATTCCAACACGACATACGATCATAAAAACCTGTTCTTCTTACAGTGTGGAAATCAGATCAAAGAGATTTCCAAATTTCTGGAAGACCAGGGAAAATCCCTTAAAACAACCGGAGCGAGTAATGGTCAAACTATAGCGGGGTGTATTTCAACCGGGGTACACGGTTCGGCACTAGATGTTGGATCTGTTCAGGATTACGTGGTAGGGATCAATCTTATAACCGGTTTTGGAGCGAACGATAATCTGTACATAGAAAGGCATAGTAAGCCGGCCCTTAGTGATAGTTTTGCTGCGACCATCAATGCACGCGTAATTAGAAATGACGACCTGTTTAATGCCGTACTTGTTGGCCTGGGGTCCATGGGGTATATCCATGGTGTTGTTATTGAAGCCGAAGATCGTTTTCTACTCAAGCGTTATGTGAGAAAGATAAAAAAGGAGACCGCACTTAAACTTGCAACAACACTCGATTTTAAAAATTCGGAATTTAAGATTCCCGGCGAAACAGACGCCCAGGGAAATGCCCTGCGACCGTATCATTACAAGGTTTTTATTAATCCGTACAACGATCAGGATGAATATGCTATAGAAGCTATTTATAAAAAGCCGTACGACCCGGATTACAAGAACAAATTCGGAGATCCTATTCCGTTTATGAAGGAATTCGTTTACCGTGATCTCATCTATTTACTCATAAAGATCTCGGAAAAATTTCCGAGGGTAATACCCAAATTCATCGAAGCGCTCAATGGAGCCATTTTACCAAAGGAAGATAAAGTGGTGGTAGGAAAACTATCTGAAATATTCTGGGATGCGGGCTATCAGGGTAGGGCTTTTGCCTGCTCATTTGGTGTAGATCATAAGGATTCGGCAAAGGCGCTCAAAGTGTTGGCCGATCTCGCTAAGAATGAAGGACCCATTCCCGGTATCTATGCCATGCGATTTATAAAAAGATCGGAGGGCTTACTGGCATTTTCAAAATTTCCTATCACTTGCATGATAGAGATCGACGGGATCCAATGGGACGGTTCTCAGCACATTATTAGTCTTGAGAAATTCGCTACACGAATGATAGAGGTCTTAAAAGCTGAAAATATACCCTTTACGATACATTGGGGAAAGAACGCCGATTGGAATTTTCCAGGACTTGCGGTACATATGTATGGCAATAATGTAAAACAGTGGAAGGATATTAGAAACACCCTGCTGTCTCAAGAAATGGCAAAGGTTTTTACAAATGACTTCCTTCGTTCCGTTAAACTAGATGATTTTACACCGCCTACGGACACCGGGCTGATTGATAATTTAATAACTTAGTTATTGTGATCAGGACACAAGATGAAGGGCGCGCTCATACACTGCTTCGTATTGAGGAACGATCATTTTGGTGTCGAATTTCTTAGCCACCTCTTTGGCGTTGGCCTTGAATTGGGCTAATGTTTTATCTGATGATAAAATGCTAATTGCATGCTCCGCCATTTCGGCAACATTACCAATATCACTAAGATAACCGCTTACTCCGTGCTCGTTCACTTCGGGAAGTCCTCCGGTGTTCGATGAAATAACCGGTACCCCGCAAGCCATTGCCTCAAGTGCTGCCAGACCAAAACTCTCTTTTTCGGAAGGAAGAACAAACAGATCCGAAAAACACAGGATCTTATTTACTTCATTACTATTTCCTAAGAATGCCACTTTGTTTTCTATCCCTTTCGCGACACATAATTCTTCACATGCCTTCTTATCCGGCCCCTCACCTACTATGAGTAGTCTTGCCGGCATTTTTTTGTTGATACGGTCAAAGATCTCGATCACATCCGGCACACGCTTAACAGGTCTTAAATTACTAATATGCGTTATGATGCGTTCGTGTGGTTCGGCCATGAGATCACGCTGGCATTCGGTATAGGGGTTTACATGCTTGGCCACATCGATGAAATTAGGAACTACAATGATCTCATTGGTGATGTCGAATAATCTGTTAGTGTCGTCTTTTAAACTTTGCGATACCGATGTAACAACATCACTTCGGTTAATTGAGAAGGTAACAGCCGGTTTGTAGTAAGGATGACTTCCAACTAACGTGATATCGGTACCGTGCAAGGTGGTAACCATCGGAATGGAAATACCATCACATTCAAGCATTTTCTTAGCCATATAACCAGCGTAAGCATGCGGAATGGCATAATGTACATGAAGTAGATCGATCTGATGTTGTTTTACCACATTCACCAACTTGCTGGACAAGGCCAGCTCATATGGTTGAAAATGGAAGAGTGGATAATCCGGTACAGAAACCTCATGATAGTGAATATGATGTGAGATCAACTCCAGTCTAACCGGTTGTTTATACGTGATAAAATGTACCTCATGACCATGTTCGGTGAGCGCTATTCCTAATTCGGTCGCTACTACGCCACTACCTCCAAAGGTTGGGTAACATACAATTGCAATTTTCATCTTATTCCATCAATTTATAGTCTATGGCCTCGTAGATCGCTTCCTGTATCTTACTTCTAAGGTCACTGCTAATTAATTTTCTATTTTCGGCAGAAGGATACGTTCTGTTCGACAAAAACACATATACGATCTCTTCGTCGGGATCTGCCCAAGTAAAGGTACCTGTAAACCCACTATGTCCAAAACTGGTCATAGACACACATCCACAGGTTGGACCTACATCCCCTAATTGAGGTTTGTCGAAACCTACACCTCTCCTTACATCATTATCACAATAATAACAGGTATTAAAGAGATCCAGAGTTTCAGGATTAAAATATCGCTTTCCGCCGTAAAATCCCTTCCAGAGATACATTTGCATGATCTTGGCAATGTCGTTGGCATTGCTAAACAAACCGGCGTGGCCGCTTACACCACCCAACATAGCGGCTCCCTGATCGTGCACATAGCCATGTACCGTCTGCATACGAAAGTAATCGTCTATCTCGGTAGGCACAATATCGTTCTTTGAAAATTTCTTCAATGGATTATAGGTAGTAAAATTAGCGCCAAGAGATTCGTATAGATCTCTTTGTGTAATGTTTTCAAGGGGAGCTCCATAGAATTCTTCGAGATATTTCTTCAGAATATAATACGGCAGATCACTGTATTTGTAATTAAGTCGGGATCTCAGTTCACTATCCTTTATAGCGTCATAAATACTGTCCTTATAATCGCTGCGCATATATAGATCTTCAGCAACCTTAATATTAAATTCTTTCGAAGCAGCAGAAGCGTAATATTTTTCGGAAGGCCTTTTAGTTACAGAATCGATCGTTTTAATATAAAAGGGGATCCATGCTCGTAACCTGGCATAATGGGATAACATATCCTTTAAATTGATATTCGCTTTATTGGAATTTGCATACTCAGGCAGCATTTCCGACAATTTGGTATCCATATTGATAATATCCCGGTCTACCAACGACATAACTACAGGGAGGGTGGCCAGAATCTTTGTTAGAGACGCCACATCGTATATGTCATTAGACCGTACCCTGTTCTCTTTATCCTGTGTGTGATAGCCAAAATTCTTGCTGTAGACCACTTTTCCTTTTCGGGCCACCAGAATTTGTGCTCCCGGCATCATTCCTCCCCAGAGCCCAATATTTGCCAGCGAATCGATCTTTTTCAATTTATAGCTGTTCAAACCAACACTCTCCGGAGTTCCGTATTGGAGTCGGCGTAAAGATTTCGTCCTGAAATGAGTATGCAATGGAAAATCCTCACCCAGGGACACCGGGAGTTTACCATTAGCCTCCCGCGCACCAAAAATAAGTTGAGCAGATAATTCCTGGGAAACCTTACTATTCTGATAAGAAAGGATTATACCCTCAAAATTTGCGGTAGCATTCAAGTCGAGCATTGCATATGGCCTTGCAAAGACGTCTAGAATCACCGTATTTGTGCGTGCGATCTCGTATAGCCAAACTAATTCCTTGTCGGTAAATTGGTAGTCTTTCCAGGGGTTGTCGTTAGATTTGTGAAAGCCAACGATCACATAATTATAGTTCTCTAGTTTACTGAGATAAGATTCGAGGTTATTTGCCCTTACCCAATCCACATCGGCATATTTTCTTAATTGTTCCAGGAAGGGTTTTCCATCATCGTCCCCGAAATTTATATAGGCGATCTTTTTTTTCTGAAGATCTTTTATGGGAAGAATGGCCTTATCGTTCTTTAGGACAGTTAATGCCTGTTCCATTGCGGTTTCGTATAGCGCATCATCGATCACCGAATTCAGGTCTTCGTAAATATAATTCGTATTTACAGGTTTGTATTCATTTAATCCAACCAGATATTTAGCGTACAATATCTTTTTTACTGAATGTGCTAGTCGTTCCTCGGTGATTACTCCTTCTCTGTATGCTGCAACCATTAAGGCGTGTGCTTTTGGAATGTCCTCGGAAATGAGAAGGACGTCATTACCCGCCAGGAATGCCGCAAGGTCGATCTCCCCGGGTTCTTTAAAATTTGAAGCCCCCTTCATGTTGAGAGCATCTGTGAATATCAGGCCGTTAAATCCCAGTTCATTCTTCAATATTTCGGTAACAATTGTTTCCGAGATAGAACTTGGAAACCCGTCTCTTCTTTCCAATGCAGGTACGTTAAGATGTGCCACCATAACGCTGCTCAATCCTTCGTTTATAAGCCTCCTGTAAGGATAGAGTTCTATACTGTCCAGGCGTTCCTTTGTAAACTCGATAGTTGGCAAGGTTTTGTGCGAATCGGTATCGGTATCTCCGTGGCCAGGAAAGTGTTTGGCATTTGCCAGTACACCGGCATCCTGCATCCCTTTCATAAAAGCCAGTGCTTTTTGGGTTACATTGTCCTTATCCTCTCCGAAAGAGCGATTCCCAATGATTGGATTTTTAGGATTGGTGTTAATATCCACTACAGGAGCAAAATTAATATGAACCCCAAGCCTTTTTGAGTGCTCTCCTATCCTGTTCCCTACTCTTTCTACGATCTTATTATCGGTGATCGCACCTAAGGTCATATTCCATGGATAGGCATATGTAGAATCCAGCCGCATGGCCAGTCCCCATTCGGCATCCATTCCTATCATAAGGGGTACCTCGGCTAATTCTTGAAATTCATTGTTAAGCCGTGCCTGTCTTACCGGGCCTCCTTTAGAAAATATAACCCCGCCAATGTAATAGTTAGAGATCAACTCCTTGGTTTTATCGGTGGTCGATGTTGGATCGCTGGAAAAAACAACTGTCATGAAAAGTTGCCCTATCTTTTCCTGTAGCGACATTTTCCCATAGATACTATCCACCCATTTTTTCTGATTTTCGAAATCGTCTTTATCGATGAGTGGATTTATTTGCTGGGCGCAAACAGACAGGAATGAGCATGCAAGAAGTGAGGTTACAAGCAGTTTTTTCATATTTCGAATGTAGCAAAAACTATGCTAAAAAACGACTGTGCCAACTATCTTTAGCGGGCACTTCCCAGTGTTCTTCATACTCAGCTTTTGTATTCACTAAATTATTGAAAACGACGGTATTTGGGGATACTGAGCGCGACTTGGCCATTTTCTTGAAATCTTCCAATGACTTATGGGCTATATACGGACCGTTGTAAAAGGTAACGTTCATTTTGTCTAGCAGGTCCAGTTCGAATTGTTTCTCCAAAGACTGAATAAATCTAACGGATGCATCTATACTGCATCCTGAGGCCGAAGCATTTGCCTGGTTGAGGCCTATTACGATAAATCTATTGTATTTTACTTCAAAACCAGCCTCCAGTTCGGTGCCATGTGCTGTCCATTGCGTAAGGAATTCTCTGGTCTGCTCTGCTATTTTCTGAACTTCGTCATCGGACAATTTTCTGTTCGCCTGGTAGATCCAGATTCGCGAATCGTCCGGTAATTTTTTGAAATCTGTAACCATCTCTATAAATCTTCTGCATTAGCAATCATTTCGGCTATATCCATTACAGCTACTTCTGTTTCTTTTTCCTTGGCTTTTACACCATCGGTAAGCATCGTATTACAAAACGGACACCCTGCCGCGATCACTTCGGGTTGAGTTTCGATCGCTTCTTCTGTGCGCTCTATATTTATGTCTTTATCTCCTTTCTCTGGTTCCTTGAACATTTGCGCTCCCCCGGCACCACAACACAATCCTCTAGACTTACACCGTTTCATTTCTACCAATTCCACTTCCAGTTTTTCCAGTAATTCCCGTGGAGCTTCGTATTCGTTGTTCGCACGCCCCAGGTAACATGGATCGTGAAAGGTTATTCTCTTCCCTTTAAATTTCCCTCCGGCCACTTTCAATCTGCCTTCGTTTAAAAGGGACTTCAGAAATTGAGTGTGATGCATCACCTCGTAATTTCCTCCTAGTTCGGGATATTCGTTCTTCAGTGTGTTAAAGCAATGGGGGCAGGCAGTTACGATCTTTTTAATTTCGTATCCATTTAATACCTGAATGTTCATCATGGCCTGCATCTGGAAAAGGAACTCATTACCCGCACGTTTTGCAGGGTCTCCTGTACAGCTCTCTTCGGTTCCCAGAACGGCGAAATCTACTTTGGCATTATGGAGTAATTTCACAAAGGCCTTGCTTATCTTTTTCGCACGATCATCGAAACTGCCAGCGCATCCAACCCAAAATAAAACTTCCGGTTGCTTTCCCTGGGCCATATATTCGGCCATTGTAGGTACCTTGATGGATTCGCTCATGCTTAATTCTTAGTCTTTAAAAACCTCGATTTTTACTTTCTTTTCTACCATATCGGTAAACTTACCTTTATAGCGAGTCGCTTTTACCAGGTGGTTATCCACCCAGTGGTAGTTCCCACCACGTGGTTTTCCCATAAGCAGCGAATGATATTTAAACCCGTGTTTGTCCAGCCACTTTTCTGTAACCTCACGATGTGCTTCGGTTCGGGAAGTGAAAAAACAAATAAGGTGGCCTTCGTCATACCATTTATTGCAGGTATGAAGGGCATCCGGGAAGGGTTTGCATGTTGCCATACGCTCCGGCTGCTCATTGGGCACATCCTCGGTTATTGTACCATCGATGTCTATAAGATAGTTCTTTACGCCTTTAGGCAATACAGGGCTTACCTGTTCACCTTTTTCAACTTTATCGTGTAATAATTTTTCTGCCTCTTCTCTTTTCATTTACAATTCATTTTTCCAGTTCAATCGGTCCATTTGATTATACGGCCATGGGGCACCGTTATTCTCTATATTCGTCATAGAAATATTCAATTCGTTAGGTGCTGCAGATTTTTCCATCACTAAATATTGTCGCATATCCATTATAATGGAAAGCGGGTCTATACTTACCGGACAAGCTTCAACACAGGCATTGCAGGTTGTACATGCCCAAAGTTCCTCACGAGTGATATAGTCGTCGAGCAATTGTTTACCGTCATCCTTAAATTCGCCATTCTTATTAATATTTTTACCAATCTCCTCCAGGCGATCCCGCGTGTCCATCATGATCTTTCGCGGTGATAGTTTCTTTCCGGTCTGATTTGCCGGACATTCACTGGTACATCGTCCGCACTCTGTACAAGTATATGCATTCAGGAGTTGGATCCTGCTAAGATCCATCACATCACTGGCACCAAACTTCGCCGGTACCTCAGTTCCTTCAGCCGGAGCAGCAAACGGATCGGCGTTGGGATCCATCATCAGCTTCACCTCCTTAGTAACAGATTCCAGGTTTTTAAATTTTCCCTTCGGAACCACTTTTCCGAAGAAAACATTAGGAAAAGCCAGAATTATATGGAGATGCTTACTAAAGTAAAGATAATTCAGAAAAATCAAAATCCCGATTATGTGTAACCACCATGCGGTTCTTTCTACCAGAATGAGACTTTGTTCAGACATATCACTAAAAACAGGCAGTAGATAACTGCTAACCGGGAACATACCGGCTTGGGTATAATGTGCTGAACCCAGATGCTGCAGCTGATGATCTGTAGCATTCATGGTAAGGAAAAGTGTCATAAGCACTACTTCGAAATAAAGGATATAATTGGCATCATTCTTAGGCCACCCCTTCATTTCGGGATTCATGAACCGTCTTAACCGCTGAACATTTCGCCTGATCCAGAATACGACCACGGCAACAATAACAAGTAACGCCAGGATCTCGAACGACGCTATCAACAGGTCGTATACCGGTCCTAACGAA
Source organism: uncultured Flavobacteriaceae bacterium (assembly GCA_905479745.1). GTDB lineage: Bacteria > Bacteroidota > Bacteroidia > Flavobacteriales > Flavobacteriaceae > Pukyongia. The sequence goes on from CAJQNO010000101.1 coordinate 8,697, forward strand.
GCAAATACACGATGGGTCCCAAATAAACCGTCGATAATGATCTCCAGCACTTCCAGATTGATTATCACAAAGCCTACGTAGACAATTATGTGCATGATCCCTGCGACGGGTCGTACTACCATTTTGGATTGCCCTAGCGCAATTCGAACCACATTCCCCCAACGCTCTTTCTTATCCCCTAACTCTTCGATTTCTCGACCTAATTTGATATTCCGGATGAGCTTACGGATATTTAGGGTGAAGTAGCCTATACCCACAGCAAGCGCAACCAGAAATATGATATTCGGGAGATACTTCATAATATTAATTAACGGTATCTTTAGGTGGTTCGTAGGGTTTTTGTCGCTTTCCGAAGATAGAGAAATGCACATAACGCTTCGGGTTAAGCCTCATATCTTCTAAAAGTTTTTCTATTTGCAGAGAGGCACCGGACAGATTATCGTATAGTTCGTCGTCTTTCAACAACTTTCCAATAGTGCCATCACCACTCTCTATCTGTGTGGCGATGCCATTAAATCGTTCGAGGGTACCCTCCAGCTCCTGTACCATCTTCCCTACTTCGATCTCTGCCAAGGAATCTGAAAGCCTTGCGAAATTCTCGGTCGTCTTGTCCAGATTGGATATGGTACTGCTAAGTTTTTCTTTATTATCACCCAATAGTTGATTCATGGATGATGAAGCTCCCCTGAATTCTGCAACAGTAGCACTTAGATTGGCTATAGTACGCCTTAGGTTCTTCTTGCTATCTTCATCCAATACTTCATTCACGCTAATTAATAGTGTATCCAGGCTGGTTAAGGTACTTTGGATCTTGGCTTCCAATGGTGCCAATTTACCAGTTACCTGGTCTAAAATTCCTTGCTGAATGATACCTTTTAATGTATCTCCTTTTTGAGCAATGTCATTAGGATCGTATTTAGGAAGAATTCCCAAGTTGTTTCCACCAATAAAACCACTACTGTAAATCTGAACAACACTTTGACGAGAGAATTTAAAATCTTTTTCTACCGAAAAGGTAACTACCAGATCTCCACTCCCATTGGCAAAGTCGATATTCTGAACCTTTCCTACCTGATAACCATTGATAGTAACGGGAGCGCCAACTGCAAGGCCTTCCACATTATTGTATTTTACATGATAAACGCGTTGATTTTCCAGTAGATTAGTGCCTTTGAGATAGCTGTAACCGAATATAAAAAGTAGGATCACTACTGTAGCGAAAATACCGGTTTTTAGTTCTCTGGATAGTTTCAAGGGCTGGTTTTTTAGTGCTGAAACAAATTTAGAAATAAATCTACAATAAGCGGTTTAATTGTCTTGCGATTTTAGTACTTCCGATAGTTTTAGCTTTTTTCCATCCCTGAAAGCTACTATATAGCAAGTAGGATACCCATTATTCTTAGCATATGTCTGCATCAGACGGATTTTGTTATAATCTGATGAATTACCGTAATAGTACTTGTAGAGCCCGTCTTCAAGATGCCTGTCAATATCCTTCAAGCCATTAAAATTAGTGGCGGAAGTTTCAATTTTTTTCTTGCTGGCCAACAACTGAACCTTAAACACCACGCCTTCGTATATGTCCTCCTCTGCCTCCGATATGGCCTTATCGATCTCATCCTGTGTAATTACCGGGTTTTGACTGTCACTGGTGGCCAGCAGAAGGTTTTTACGATAAGTTATTATGCCTTTAGCGATCTCCCGAGCCATTTCTTTCTGCCCCTTTTTAGAATTGAGATAAGCGCCTTCCTTCTTATTAGTAAGGAATCCTGTTTCAATAAGAACACTTGGCATATAACTTTGGTGGAGTACAATGAACCCAGCTTGTTTAACACTACGGTCTTTCCTTTTTAAGTTACTCGTAAAATTATTTTGTACCAGGCCGGCAAGCATAATACTCTGGTCCAGGTATTCCTCTTGTAATAAAGTTAAGCCTATAAAGGATTCCGGACTATTGGGATCGTAACCAGCATATTTTTCTTCGTAATTCTCTTCCAGGAATATTACCTCGTTTTCTTTTTTGGCAACCTCTAGATTTCGTTTGTTCGCATGCAAACCTAAAACAAAGGTTTCTGTTCCGTAAGCGTCGGAGTTATGTGCATTGCAATGTACAGACACAAATAAATCTGCATCTGCGCGGTTGGCAATGGCCCCTCTTTCCCACAGATCGACGAATTTATCTGTATCCCTGGTGTAAATAACTTTTATTTCGGGTTCTTTCTCCAGTATCTTCCCCACCTCGAGTATGATGTCCAGCGCGATATCCTTTTCTTTATAGCCATTTCCGGTATTACCACTGTCATGTCCACCATGGCCTGCATCCAGGACAACCACAAAGGGCTTTATGGTATCATTGTTGTGCCCCGTGAACGAAAAGAAAGTGATAGATCCTATGGTAAGTACGAAAAAAAGTAAAATCTTCGTTCTCATATTGTTAATAACGTGTGTTGAAACTTGATATTTTAATTTACTAAATTTAAAAACCCCTCATAAAAAATATGCTTAATTTTGAGGTTTCAAAAACTAAGCCAAAAGGGCATAGCGTATTTTGCGTATCACAAAGAAAAATGAAAATTGGTTATGCAAACTTCCTTTGTTGAAAATTTAATTTTAAACTTTTGAACAATTATTCAAAATCTTACAAAGGAAAACTCTATAACAAGAGCAGCTTGAACCTACCCTATACATACACTTTGCTTATCTTTTTCTTTTGCTTCGGAATCTTCTGCGGGAAAGCCCAGGATATTCCGCCTAAGAATGATGTGGTCATCGAATCGACGAACGATGCCGATACCACTACGGTGAACATCGCGGTGCCTGTCCAACCCATCAATGAAGTCTTAGCCGATACGGTCAAGACAGATACCATTAAGCCCGAAAAGGAATTGCTGGAGGATGTGGTAGATTACTACGGGGAAGACTATGTGTACATAGACCGTAAGAACAACAAGGTATATATGTACAACAAAGCCTTTATCATCTATGGAGACATGAGGATAGACGCCGGCCTCATAATCCTGGACCTGAATAAGAACGAGATCTCTGCAAAGGGGATCGATAGTGCCGGTGTCTACTCGCAACGCCCTGTTTTTGTACAGGCTTCCAATACCGCAGAACCGGACTCTCTACGGTTTAATACAGATACTAAAAAAGCGATCGTATACAATACCCGAACCGAACAGAACGGTATACAAACTATCGCCGAAGTGACCAAAAAAGAGAATGATTCGGTTTATTTTCTTCGGAATGTAAAGTTTACAACATCCAAAAATGTTGAAGATCCCGAATATT
>CAJQNO010000102.1 GCA_905479745.1 uncultured Flavobacteriaceae bacterium
CCTTAAGGCAAGTTCCCACAACAGCATGAAATGATGGAAGAAAAAAAGGACATTGGCAAATACTTCAAAGAGAACCTGGCTACAATGCAGCAGCAGGTCCCCGAAGCTCTTTGGGAAAGGATAGACACCACCCTGGATGCAAAAAACCGACGCAAACGAAGATTCTTTTGGCTGTTATTCGGCACTGTGGGGATTATAATGGTAGGTCTAGTTTATTTCTGGTACTTTGGAAGAACGACAAGAAATATTCAACCGGATCAAATTATTGAGATAGATACAAATCCTTCCGTTGAATCTCAGGATAAAGGAAATAATCCCAGAAATAAAACAGTTGCTTTTACTAAAACCGATTCTATCGATGAGACAAACACTTCAGAAGAACAAATAAAGAAGAACAATCCGGGCCATAGTGAAGTAAACAAGAAGTCTGACACCTACCTCGATTCCTTTACCGAATCTAAAACCACCTATTACTACTACCGAAGCAGCGATGAACAAAAGATCATTACTACCGATAAGAGCAAGGTAGACAGCCTGATAGAAGAGCATAAACGATCGGTAATAAAGAAAGATTCCACACAACACGAGCTTCCGCTGAAAAAGAAGGATAGCTTAAAGTAAAAAGGAATCAAGTTTTTAGATAAAAATTTGTGTAATTCTCGCTTAGATTGTATTTCAAACTTGATTATTTCTAATGACTTTTGTAAATTTATAGCTCTGTTAGCCCAGAAAAACACTCGTTTTACCGAAAAACAAACAACCTTTTGTAACAATTTGCATCCTTTTTACGTATAACCCAATACGAAAGCGAATTTAACTTAAGAAAGGACACACCTTAATGAGACAACTTAAAATTACGAAGCAGGTTACGAACAGAGAGACTGCTTCTTTAGACAAGTACCTACAGGAAATTGGTAAAGTTGACTTAATCACCGCAGACGAAGAAGTAGAGTTGGCACAACGCATAAAAGCGGGTGACCAACGTGCGCTGGAAAAGTTGACAAAAGCCAATTTGCGTTTCGTGGTTTCGGTAGCAAAACAATACCAAAATCAAGGACTTACTCTCCCCGATTTGATCAACGAGGGTAACCTTGGGCTTATTAAAGCAGCACAACGTTTTGACGAAACCAGGGGATTCAAATTTATTTCCTATGCTGTTTGGTGGATTCGTCAATCCATTCTTCAGGCCCTGGCAGAACAATCGAGAATTGTTCGTCTTCCCCTGAATAAGATTGGAAGTATCAATAAGATCAACAAGACCTTTGCATTTCTGGAGCAAGCGCACGAACGTCCGCCATCTGCCGAAGAAATTGCCAAGGAACTGGATATGACCATAAACGACGTGAAGGAATCTATGAAAAATAGTGGCCGTCATGTATCTATGGACGCTCCTTTAGTGGAAGGTGAAGATTCTAACCTTTACGATGTATTGCGTAGTGGAGAATCTCCAAATCCGGACAGAACCTTATTGCACGAATCACTCCGTACGGAGATCGAACGAGCTCTGGAAACTTTAACGCCTCGGGAAGCCGATGTAATTCGACTGTATTTCGGTCTTGGAGATCAACATCCCATGACATTGGAAGAAATTGGCGAAACTTTCGACTTAACCCGTGAGCGAGTTAGACAAATTAAAGAAAAAGCGATCCGCAGACTGAAGCATACTTCAAGAAGTAAGATCCTTAAAACATATCTGGGATAACCAGTAACAGCAACAACAGTTTATAAAATAACTGTTCGTTTTTTGATTGATGAATGACCCCCGGCTGATTACCGGGGGTTTTTAATTATATGATCTTCAGATATTTCAATCTAACTGAATTAGTTTTTCTATCTTGCCAAAAACAACCTAACTTAATATGCATACCATTTGTTACGTAAGTAGCGCCCGCCCTAATATTACCCAGAAGGAACTCACGCATCTTTTCAATTTTACGGAAAACAAGAATACATCCATGAATATTACCGGAATACTTCTTTTTGAAAGTGGGAAGTTTCTCCAAGTTTTGGAAGGCGAAGAATCTCTGCTGAAAAATTTATTCGAAAAAATTGAAACTGATTCAAGACACAACAATATCTTTGTAATTCTGAATAAGAAAAGTAAGCGAAAAATATTTGCTAATTACGCATCCCGTTTCAGCATAGTGAAGTCGAAGGAAGAATTACAGTCCATCGAATCCTATCTGGATCTTATAGAAGATGCACCTAACGTTAAATACATAAAAGGTATACTAGAACCTTTCCTATTATAATGAGCACCCTAATTGCACCCTCTATCCTGGCCGCAGATTTTGCCAACCTTCAAAAAGATTGTGAAATCGTGAATAAAAGCGAGGCCGATTGGTTTCATCTGGACGTCATGGATGGCGTTTTTGTTCCTAATATTTCCTTCGGAATGCCTGTGATCAAGGCGATCGCCAAACATGCGGAAAAAACGCTGGACACTCATCTCATGATCGTGGATCCGGACCGATATATCAAAACCTTCGCAGAACTGGGAGTGAATATACTAACAGTGCATTACGAGGCATGTACCCATCTGCATCGTACTCTCCAGGCTATTAAAGCCGAAGGAATGCAGGCCGGAGTCGCTATTAATCCTCATACCAATGTGAGTTTACTGGAAGATACTATAATGGATATCGATCTGGTTTGTGTTATGAGCGTTAATCCCGGTTTTGGCGGACAAAGTTTTATTGAGAATACCTATAACAAAGTTCGCAACCTGAAAAAGATGATCAATGATAAGGGTGCACAAACAAAAATAGAAATTGACGGTGGCGTTACCGATAAAAATGCAGCCCAGTTAGTAGAAGCGGGAGCCGATGTGCTGGTCGCCGGCAGCTACGTATTTCGCTCCAAAGATCCGGTTGCTACCATAGCAGGATTAAAGTCACTCACTTCCTGATTTCCTTTACTTTGTAGTCTGAATTTATAATTCAAGACTCCTATTTGTTGCATTGCCCTTACTTTCACACCTATATTTGGTTATGCAGCAAACTCCCTCATTCGATACCTGGACATCTATGTTCCTGATCGCAGTTGCGATGGGGTTATTTCTCTTTGTACTACTGATCTCAGGAAAAAATAAAAAGAACTACCCTATTGCTTTCCTTGTTCTGGCCTTTTCGATAATCCTGTTTCAGTATGTGCTGTACTGGACCAACTACCAAAACGTCTTCCCATACCTCAGGTTTGTTCCGCAAATATGCTACTATGCCACCGGCCCCTTGTTGCTGTTATATTTTGTGAATCTATATAAGAATAATCACAAGTTTAATATGATACTTCACTTTATTCCAGCAGGTATCATGTTAATTCCGAATGTTGTGATCTGGATGAAGTACCTGGGTTGGTACGAAATTGAAGTTCCTCTGCTATACCTGGCCCGGAACCCATGGCTGGTTGTCGGGCATATGTCACTTTATACTTTTTTGATCATTCGCCTTATAAGGGCTGCACCCAGCCGAACCACACAATACCTGCGATTACGACATCGATGGGCTGTAACTCTAGTTACCTTATACAGTCTGTTCATCCTTTCGTATGCTGTATATTTTGTGCTCGTTCGATTTACATTCTTCAATAGTGAATGGGATTATTGTATCTCCCTAATGATGACAGCTTCTATATACGCGATCGGTTTCTTTATTTTTAAGCAACCCAAGGTCTTCGATGGGGAGTTTTACAAACAGCTGTTTATTCCGCTTCAGAATAAAAAAGAAAGTTTCGAGCAATCCCTGCTAAACGAGCTTTATAAGAATGTAACCAACTATATGGAAACCAAGAAACCCTATATTGAGAACGAACTTCGCTTAGTCCATCTTGCCGATCGCCTGGGGTTCTCTACTCACTTGTTGTCTAAAGTGATCAACGATAAATCGGGTAAGAACTTCAATCAGTTCATCAACGATTATCGTCTGGCTGAAGCCGAAGAATTGCTGCGTGAAGCCACCAACCTTTCCATTCAGAATATATATTACGAAGTAGGATTTAACAATAAGGCGACATTTTACAGTGCTTTCAGAAGAAAATACGGTTGCACTCCATCCCAATTTAAGAGCAGGGACAGCAAGTCTTGATTTTTAAATCAAGAGTATGGAATTATAAAATCACACCGTATTTAGTAAGATTCTGGGGATATTCGGTAACAGAACCTTTAAAAACGAAAACTATGAAAAAACTTAAACTTTTATGTACCCTCCTCATTATTCTGGCTATTTCAGGGTTGAGCGCACAAAACTTAGCGGTTTATGTAAGTGACGCCGGAAACTTTAATACCGGTCCCTGGCAGATAGCAAAATTTGATGAGAACGGAAACTTTGAAGGAGCGCTTATGACAGATTCAGACGGAATCGTATGGCCACAGGATATCATATTCCTCGATAGTGAACAGCAGGTACTAATATCTAATCTTGGTCCCTTAGGACGGATCACCAAGCACCAGTGGGATACCGGAAACTATGTGGAAAATTTTGCCGAAGGCCTGGGGGGTCCTACCCGGATGAAGGTGGGTCCCGATGGCAAATTATATGTGCTGCAGTGGAGTAATACCGTAAACCAGGTGCTTCGTTTCGAACTCGATGGTACTCCCTTAGGTAATTTTACCGGCACCGGGCTGGCACAGAGTATCGGAATTGACTGGGACAGCAATGGCGATCTTTATGTTTCCTCCTATGGAGGGAATGTGGTACAGAAATATGACGGTACAACGGGTATGGATCTGGGACCATTTATAAATACAGGTCTTTCAGGCCCAACAAACATCTTCTTCGAACCTGGGGGCGATCTGATAGTTTTTAATTACAATAGCGGGATTGTAAAAAGGTTTGACTCCTCAGGAAATTTTGTAGAAGATCTTATCACAGGGGTAAATGGGTGCGAAGGATTTGCCTTCTTCCCCAATGGAGATATTCTCATTGGAGTAGGATCTGATGGATCTGTACGCAGATATGATAGCTCGTATAACTTCATTGAGAATTTCGTCGATCCCGGTATTTTAGAGACTCCAAATGCGATCGTTATACGAGATGACATCCCTTTGTCCGTGGGGGAGAACGCCCTTGAGTTAGTGATGGTGACTCCCACGATTGGAACTTTATTTCAATTTTCACAGAAAGCCCTGGAGCAATTCGATACTTTCTATGTACATACTGAGCATGGAAAATTAGTAGGAACCCTTACCCGGCCAAGCAGCGAATGGAATGCTTCTTACTTGACAGAAGGAATATATTTTATTTCAGCATCAAAAAATGGACGAAAATTAACTCAAAAAATCGTAGTGAAGACTAAGTAAACCGCTGTTGGATAAGTAGGTTTAGGCCCGACTCTTTTTATTAATAGAGTTGGGCTTTTTGTATCTTTGCAAGAAACCATTTGCATTGAAAAAAGTAACAGATGTATTGATAATTGGTGCGGGCCCGATAGGTATCGCCTGTGCGTTGGAATGTAAGAAGAACGACCTGTCTTATGTTGTAATAGAAAAAGGAGCACTTACCAATTCGTTGTATAACTATCCGCTGAACATGACCTTTTTTTCGACTTCAGAAAAACTGGAGATTGATGATATTCCATTTATTAGTACCAAGTCTAAACCAAACAGAGATGAAGCCCTCGAATATTATAGACGGGTCGCCACCTCTAATGACCTCAACATTAAATTGTACGAAAAGATAGTCTCGGTTGAAAAGAATGGAGACCATTTTACTGCTTTTTCAAATAAAAAAACCTACACGGCCCGTAAGATTATTGTGAGTACAGGGTTTTACGATATTCCGAAATTATTGGACGTTCCCGGGGAAGACCTGCCTAAAGTATCGCATTATTTTAAAGAAGCACATCCGTACGTGATGCAGAAGACTTTAGTTGTAGGCGCGAGTAATTCGGCGGTGGACGCGGCTTTGGAAATTTGGCGTAAAGGAGGAGAAGTGACCATGATCGTGAGAGGGCCTCAAATTGGCGAGCGGGTAAAATACTGGGTGAAACCGGACATTGAGAACCGGATCGCAGAAGGTAGTATTAGGGCTTTCTTCAATACAGAGATTAAAGAAATTAAGGAAAAGGAAGTAATAATCGACACTCCCAACGGGCTGCAGTACCTTGAAAACGATTTTGTAGTTGCACTTACCGGTTACAAACCTAATTTTAGCTTTTTAAAATCTATGGGGGTTCTTCTTTCAGACGATGGTAATTACTTTCCCACCTACGATCCCAATACTATGGAATCTAATGTTCCCGGATTATACCTGGCCGGAGTGATTTGCGGGGGAATGGAAACGCACAAGTGGTTTATCGAGAATAGCAGGATACATGCAAAGATTATAATCCGGGAAATTCTTGAAAAAGTTAATAGCCTGCATACCTGAAATTAAGTAGATTCTGGGTGTATTTATAAAGTGTGGGAAAGTGCTTTTTAAATTCTTCCGGGGACTCTATAAAATACTCGGCCAACACAGCCATGAACTCGTATTGATTGGTAAAGGCATATTCGCGAAAATACCTCGTTTCGTCTAGCTTTTGTTTTACATCTTCGTTGGTAAGTCTCTTTAATATATTCTGAAATTGCCTGGAGAATCTGGACGAATCAATATCGGTGCGTTGTTTGGCTTCCAGTTGCATAGCATGCATAAACTCATGAATCCCCAGGTTGAAATTGTCGTTAGTGATCTTATAGCCTTCTTCAAAATCCTTCCAACTAAGTACCAGGGCTTTTTCTCTTGGGTTAAACTCACCTTTGTGGTGGGAATCGTTCATTGTGCTATAAAATTCTCCGGGATATATCAGTATATAATCAATAAGCCCATATTCGTAATTCTTTCGGCCAAAACTAAGCATACAACCAACAGCTGCGATGAGAACTTTCATTCTATCTGTTATGATAAGTCCTTCCCTACCGATGAACTTTTTATCTGCAATGAAGGAAGCTACTCTGTGCCGGAATTGTCGTTTGTATTTTAGCGAAAGCTTCTTGTAAAACAGGAATTCATGATCCAGAACCTTTATTTGTTCGGGTTTTAGCTTTTTGTAAACAAGATAATGCCTAAATAATGGTCGGTTAAAACGGTTGGCATACCAATTCTCAAAAGCCCTGAAAATGGCAATTAATATAATAATGATCACCACTCCATAGGCGTATGGAGCCAACCAAGTTGCATTTTCATCGGCCTGTAAAAGTAGCATCATAAAGAATTGGGATAAGAAATATACCGAATAATCACCTATTTAAGGTAATTACCTGAATAAAAACGTTTTAAATCGTCTATTTATTACTTTTTTGAGCTTTCTCCCTTGAAATTTTGAGAACTGTTTTTAAACAATACATTAAAGGTAGTTAAGCTTCCATAGCAGCGAGTGATATACTGTTGAAGATCTACTTTTTCCTGATCGTCCAGATTTTTACTGGAATTTATTTTCTGTTCCATTACCCGCAGACGATCTCGTAGCATTACGATCTTATGAAAAAAGGTCTCGATGGGGATTTCTTTATCGGAAAGGGAAATATCCTTAGGCTTGAGAATCATGGTTCCTCCTCGATATTTATCGGCAATAGGAACGATCTCGCTAACATCACTCCATTTTTTTAGTATGCTCCTCAGGCTCTTTTCTACCTCATAAAAACTAACCGTATCTACTTCGTCTTCCGCAGCTTCTATCACTTCAAATGTATCTGCTACATCGATAGTTTCCAGGCCTCGATCGATGAAGGTTACCCAATACATTTTAGCTGTTACGTTGGTCACTACCCCTTTACCGAATTCGGGATGATCTATTCGCGAACCAATTCCTAATATTCTATCCATTCACTAATAAGTTTAAAGGCAATGAAAATACACAATTTTTCAGCAGTTAAAAATTTAGAAGGAAATTTATAAGCTGACATTTATCATATATTTTGAATGCTTGACATTTTAGTTTTGTGCTTACTGGTATCCATTCAACTGCCATACCATGCACTCTGAACTAGTTACTAAATACAATGTCCCCGGCCCGAGGTATACAAGTTATCCTACGGTACCGTACTGGAATAATGATACCTTCTCACTGAAAGAATGGAAAAACACCTTAGGTTGGAGTTATTTGGAAAGTAAGGAAGAAGGTATAAGCCTTTATATTCACCTGCCATTTTGTGAAAGTATGTGCACGTTTTGTGGATGCACAAAAAGAATAACACGAAATCATGATGTGGAAATTCCCTATATCAAGTCCCTAATAAAGGAATGGCAACTTTATCTAGACCTGTTGGGAGAAAAACCCATCGTAAAAGAGCTGCACATTGGTGGTGGAACACCTACTTTTTTCTCTGCAGAACATCTCCAGCTTTTGCTTGAAGGTATTTTCAGAAGAACAAAAAAACCAATGGAGGCAGAGCTAAGTTTCGAAGGCCATCCTAACAATACTTCAGAAGAACATTTAAAAACTTTAGCTGAATTTGGCTTTACTCGGGTAAGCTACGGAGTTCAGGACTATAACGAAACCGTACAGAAAGCGATCCATCGGATTCAGCCCTTCGAGAATGTGAAATTTGCTACCGAAACTTCGCGAAAGCACGGATTTACTTCGGTAGGTCATGATATTATTTTTGGACTGCCATTTCAGACGAAAGAAAATGTTATACATACAATTGAAAGAACCAAGCAACTAATGCCAGACAGGATTGCCTTTTACAGTTACGCACACGTACCATGGATGAAGGGAAATGGCCAAAGAGGTTATAAGGAAACAGACTTACCTTCTCCTTCCGAAAAAAGGGTGCAATACGAAACGGGCAAAGCATTACTTCTAGATGCGGGATATATTGAGATAGGGATGGATCATTTCGCCTTACCGGATGAAGCGTTAACCAGAGCGATGCAAGCTAAACGTATTCATAGAAATTTTATGGGTTATACCGCGTCCAAAACCCAGGTAATGATAGGCCTTGGTGTTTCGGCGATAAGCGACAGTTGGTATAGTTTCGCTCAGAATGTAAAAGGGGTAGAAGAATATCAGAGCCTGCTCGAAAATGATGTACTACCGGTTTATCGGGGTCATCTGTTAACCGATGAAGATCTTATTATTCGATCGCATATCTTAAATATCATGTGTCATTTTAAAACTTCCTGGAAAGAAGCGTCCATGAAATTCGCCGAATTAGGTGAGACGATCATCCGGTTGAAGGAAATGGAACAAGATGGATTGATCGAAATTTACGGTGACCAACTGCTGGTCACAGATAAAGGTAAACCGTTTGTAAGAAATGTATGTATGGGGTTCGATTTGCGTTTACAACGTAATAAACCCGAAACACGACTATTCTCAATGACGGTTTAATTTGGTTTATTAGTTAGAAGCGTAAAACGGGATGCAATTGATTGGTTTGCTCCCGTTTTATGCATTATTTGTCCTTATTCTTCCCCTGGCTCATAAAAGAGATGATCACCACGATAAGTATAATCACTACTAATGCGAAAACGCCAATCATAATGACGCCATTTCCCCAATCTACTAATGGTATTTTAAGTACATTCATAATCTTACGAATTATATTTATTAAAGTCTGCAGACCCTGCAACTGAATGACATTCTACTTCAGTATTGATCTCCTTTGTAACCGGTTTGGGAGATACATAGGGAATTCCAAGTCCCATTCCACGAAGGATAAACAATACGCCTATCACAAATACAAAAACCGGAATTATTTTACGAATCCTCTGTCGTAACCGCAGTGTAAGAAAATTGCCAAAATACACAGCGGTGGTCATTAGAGGAACCGTTCCTAGACCAAAAAGAATCATATATAGGCTCCCGTTAATGAGGTCGCCTGCGGCAACAGCACCAAAAACTGCCATATAAACCAATCCGCAAGGCAGGAATCCGTTAAGGAACCCGATGGTGAGAAAAGTGTCTGGAGATTTCTTTTTAAGGGCTGCTCCTAATTTGTTCTTTAGTTTAGAGATGCTCCTGTACAAAGGGTTGGTAAAGCTGCTGGTCTTAACGGAGAGTGCGGCCAGAATCACGGCTCCAATCATTAGTACTCCGGTAAGAATAGAAATCTTTTGTTGCAGCCCAAAGAGATACAATCCTCGTCCCAAAAAGCCAAAAAGGAGACCGATCAAGCTATAGGTAAATATTCGACCGGTATGGTAGAGTAAGATCTGCCAGAATCTCCTGGATTTACTCTTCCTGTCCAGTGGCAATACAAAAGCAATGGGGCCACACATTCCCACGCAGTGAAAACTACCTAATAGTCCTAATATGAAACCAGACCAAAGCACGCTTAATATACTATTGATTCTTTATACATATAATGCTGTCCCTCGTAATGCCAGTCCACTGTAATGTTCCAGCGACCGCCCAATAAACGTTCATCAGGTATGAGTAATTGAGCATTGGATATAACTATGGGTATGTAGAAATCCAATCGCTTATTAGACGGTCTGTATAGGAACACTTTTCCTTCGATCTTTTCCGGATCGATCTCCTTTGGAAAGCTGAGCAGCCATCCTTCGGTAGTTTTTTCACCAACTATTTTTTCTGAAAAGTTACTGGTATTTTCCTCGGCATCTATCTCCTGCTGGTATTTTAGATCCTTCTCGTAATAGGCCTCGGTAACCAAGTCGTGATCGTATTCTTTATTGGTCATCATTGTTACTACCATGAACATGATAAATCCAATAAATAGTACCATTCCAATTACAATTCCAGTACCCCAGTTGATCTTCATAACTTAATAATTAATTATATGTTCTTGGCCCAAGGAAGGCTGTTTTTGTGGTTTCAATGAGTTTATCACCACTGTAAACCCCTATTTTTATATTGTCCTTATCCCCGGTAATGTTGCTGGCACGTATTTCGATAAATAGTGTTCCTTCTGCCAGTCCCTGAGGTTCAAGGTTGAAGCTATGGTTTTTCACCAGGCGAATGGTTCCTTCATGCGACATTAATTCGAAGCGAATATCCTGTATATTCTCCGTTGTCTTGTTCACCAGTTTAAAGGTATAGACATTACTGATGATATTGTTGTCCAGCCTTTCGTATAATTGGCCTGGTAGCCTAAGTACCCTTGCCTCCACATCATTCCTAAGGAATAACATCCCTATAAATACTCCTATGAGAATGACCAAGACAGCTGAATAGCCTTTTAATCTGGCTGAAAATTTAAATTTGGCCTTTTTCTCTATATTGTCTTCACTTGCATACCTAATCAAACCCTTGGGCAGATTCACCTGTTCCATCATATGGTCGCAGGCATCGATGCAAGCAGTGCAATTAACACATTCCAATTGAGTCCCATTCCTGATATCTATCCCGGTGGGACATACATGCACACACTGAAAACAGTCTATACAATCACCTTTGCCCGAGGCGGCCCGATCTTCGTTCTTCTTGAATTTTGCGCGTCCTTTTTCCTTTTCTCCCCTTTTGTGATCGTACGCCACTACGATCGATTTGTTATCGAGTAGTACTCCTTGTAATCGGCCGTACGGACAAGCAATGATACATACCTGTTCCCGAAACCAGGCAAATATGAAGTAGAATACCGCTGTAAAAATGAGCAAGGAGATCAGGGTATTGAGATTCTCTACCGGGCCTTCTGTTATATATTCGATAAGTTTATCTGAACCTATTAGATAAGCCAGGAATATATTTGCAATTAAAAAGGAGATGACAAAGAACAAGAACCACTTGATCACACGTTTTCTGATCTTTTCGGCATTCCATTTCTGTTTATCGAGCCGGATCTGCTTTCCTCTATCGCCTTCTATCCAGTATTCGATCCGCCGGAATACCATTTCCATAAAGATGGTTTGAGGACACATCCAGCCACAGAATATCCTTCCGAAGGCCACCGTAAAGAAAACAATAAATACCACCCCAATGATCATCATGATCACAAACAGATGGAAATCCTGAGGCCAGAACGGAAATCCAAAAATATTAAACCTGCGTTCCAGTACGTTAATAAGGATGAACTGGTTCCCTCCTATCTTTATAAATGGTGCAGCAAATAAAAAGGCCAATAAGATATAACTTACCAGTTTACGCCTTTCGTAAAACCATCCCGAAGGTTTTTTCGGGTAGATCCAGGCGCGTTTCCCTTCCTTATTTATAGTTGCTATACTATCCCTAAATCTTTCATCTTCCGGTGTTTCCAAAGCTAAATTTTGTTAAGATTATCCTTCCGTTACAGATCAGGGTTTTTATGTTAAGGTAATTTGTTAGTTTTCGATCATGCCAATTCCTGCAGCTGTAGAATCTACAACTACCTCCATAGCATTTTCCTCCACAGGTATATCGGCATCGGGATCTACCCACAATTCTCCTTCAGGTGCTTTAGGCTCGGCCGGGGTAGTGCCCTGTAAAGTTAAAAGGTAACTTGCCACCTGAGCCATTTCAATGGGCTTCAATTCGGTTTTCCACGACACCATTCCTTTACCATCACGACCACCTTCGGAGATCGTATTGAACACATTCTTTATTCCACCTCCCAGGATCCAGTATTTATCGGTTAAGTTGGGACCAATACCTCCTCCTCCATCGGCTTTATGACAAGCCACACAATTTGTATTGAAGATAGTCTGGCCTGCGTTAAGGTCGGCCGGGTCTGTTAGCAGGACAACGGTGTTTACATCTACAAGATCCTTGGCTGTTTTTTTGTATTCTTCAATTGCCAGGCGTGCATCTTCCATTTCCTGTTCAAATTCGGCTACTTGCGGTGTCCCATTAAAAATATGGTATCTAGACAGGTAAACCACGGCAAATACGATAGTGATATAAAAACCGTATAGCCACCACGGCGGAAGCTTATTATCTAATTCCCTTATGCCATCATAATTGTGGTCCAGGACGATCTCACCTTCTTCCTCAATTGGTTTGGACCCCTTCAGTTTAGTATAGATCCTCTTTATTCCCGCAAACTGATTAGCCTTCCGAACCTTCTCATTTTCAATAAATTTCTCCCGGGCTTCAGGGCTAAGGCCACGAAATAAGATAGATCGAAGCGATTCGGAAATTACTTCAACCGCCACAGCAAACAGAACCAACATGGCCAGAACACCCCAAATAATGGGATATTTCTCTATAGCCATCTGGTCGCCGGAGTCGATGGTAAACTCGAGTAGCAAAAACGCGATCACCATAAACCCAATGACCCGTAAATATGATGCGAATGATTTCATAATTGTAAATTGTTGTTAGTGTTGTCTTCTTCTAATGGGATATTACTTACTTCCTTGATGTATTGTTTTTTGGCAGTCACCACCCACCAGAAAAGCAACACAAAGAAGATAAAGAATATCAGTAGCGAGATAATTGGATAGATCGCTACGCCGTCTATATTTTCGAGATTTCCTTTTATAAATTTCAACATAGCGCTCTTAGTTATTTGAAGATACCTCTTCGTTCGTTTTTACTTTTATGTCGGTGCCTAAGCGTTGAAGATAAGCTATTATAGCCACCACTTCCCTGTTGCGCATTTCAATGAACTCCTGTCCACTTTCGGCAGCAGCCTGTTTATCGGCTTCATAAGTTTTTTGGAAATCGGGATCGCTAAACAGGTTTTGTTCTATCTGTGTTCCCTGCTCCAGCATCCACTCCTGTGCCCTGCCGATCTCTTCTTCGGTATAGGGTACACCAAGGCTCACCATAGCTTTCATTTTCTTCTCTGTAAGAGATTTATTAAGTTCGCTGCGAATAAGCCATTTGTAAGACGGCATTATAGAACCTGAAGAGGTCGACTGAGGATCGTAAAAGTGGTTAAAATGCCAGTTATCCGAATACTTACCTCCTACCCTGAACAGATCCGGTCCTGTTCGCTTACTTCCCCATAGGAAGGGGTGATCGTATACATATTCACCGGATTTGGAGTATTCCCCGTATCGCTCCACTTCACTTCGAAATGGGCGTATCATTTGTGAGTGACAGGCATTGCAACTTTCCCTGATATAAATGTCTCTACCTTCCAGTTCCAGTGGCGTATATGGTTTAACACTGGTGATCTTAGGAACATAGTCATCTACCATCAATGAAGGAATAATTTGTACTACCCCTCCAATAAGGATAGCGATAGTAGCATAAATAGTAAGCTTAACAGGTCTTCTTTCCAACCAGGTGTGATATCCTTCCTTGGCTGTTTTTCGTTTAGTTACCCGTTTCAATGGAGCTGCCTCTGCCAATTCATCGGTAACTGCAGTTCCTTGCCTAACAGTTTTAATAACATTTACCAACATCATGGTTGCCCCTAAAATATATAAACTTCCTCCTATGGCTCTCATCCAGTACATTGGGATGATCTCGCTCACGGTTTCAAGGAAGTTTCCGTAAACCAGCGTCCCATCCGGATTAAATTGTTTCCACATAAAAGCTTGTACAAAACCTGCCACATACATTGGCAAAGCATACATTATGATACCAAGGGTACCTATCCAGAAATGGGCATTAGCCCAACCTTTACTCCACAGCGTGGTTTTAAATAATTTTGGAACTAACCAATAGATCATACCGAAGGCAAGAAAACCGTTCCAGGCCAGGGCACCCACATGCACGTGTGCAATGATCCAGTCTGTAAAGTGGGCAATGGCATTCACATTTTTCAATGACAACATTGGCCCCTCGAAAGTAGCCATCCCGTAGCCGGTGATCGCCACTACCATAAATTTCAATACCGGGCTTGTTCTTACTTTATCCCAGGCTCCCCGAAGGGTAAGCAGACCATTTATCATACCTCCCCAGGAAGGTGCGATCAGCATCACTGAAAAAGCAACGCCCAGGTTCTGTGCCCAGTCTGGCAAGGCCGAATACAGCAAATGGTGTGGCCCTGCCCAGATGTAGATAAAAATGAGAGACCAGAAGTGTACAATGGATAGTTTATAGGAGTATACAGGTCTGTTTGCTGCCTTTGGTACAAAATAATACATAAGGCCCAGAAATGGTGTTGTTAGAAAGAAAGCTACTGCATTATGCCCATACCACCACTGTACCAAGGCATCCTGTACTCCTGCATAAACAGAATAACTTTTAAAAGCGGAGACAGGAATTTCAATACTATTTACAATGTGAAGCACCGCCACGGTAACAAAAGTTGCCAGGTAGAACCAGATGGCTACATAAAGGTGTCGCTGTCTCCTTTTAATCATGGTACCTATCATATTGGCACCAAATGCCACCCAAACCAAGGCAATGGCGATATCTATTGGCCATTCCAGTTCGGCGTATTCCTTGGAAGTAGAATACCCTAAGGGGAGGGTAATGGCAGCTGCGACTATGATCAATTGCCATCCCCAAAAATTTACCTTACTTAGAAAATCACTCCACATTCGTGCCTTTAAGAGGCGTTGCAGCGAGTAATAGACTCCAGCAAAGATGGCATTCCCTACAAAGGCAAAGATCACCGCATTGGTATGCAATGGGCGCAATCTTCCAAAACTAAGCCACGAAATACCATCGGTCATGTTAGGGAATAAAAACATGAACGCCAGTATTAAACCGACGGACATTCCTATGATGCCCCAGAAGATGGTGGCATATAAAAAACTCTTTACGATCTTATTATCGTAATAAAACTTCTCTACTTCCATAATTAGTGCTTATCGTTTGTTTCTATTGGTTGATCTTTTTTCGATTCTTTCACAATTTCATCCTCAAACAGCATGCGTATAGAGGGGGTGTAAGTATCGTCGTATTGCCCTTTTCGTACCGAAACCACAAAGGCAATAAAAAAGCCAAGTGCCACGATCACACTAATACTTAGCAAAACATATATAATACTCATCCCTGTTTGAAATTAAGGTGTAAAAATAACCTGAGTGTATGCCTCCTAAAATGACATTTGTCAGGTTAAGGCTTATTAATTTTAAATATTCGATTGCCATAAAAGCGAGTAGCCACCGTAGTAAAAATCACGATGCTTATTGAACTCAACGGCATTAAAATTGCAGCAACTACGGGTGCCAAATGCCCTGAAACTGCAAAACCCAGACCTACAATATTATAGATCAGTGAGAGCACAAAACTCCATTTAATTATTTGCATCCCCCTTTTGGACAATTGGAAAAAATCTGTCAGTTTTTCAAACTGCCCCGCATCCAGGATCGCATCACAAGCCGGTGAGAATACATTTACATTTTCAGCAATTGCAATACCTACATTACTTTGTTTTAATGCCCCGGCATCGTTTAACCCATCTCCTACCATCATCACTTTCTTTCCTTGACTCTGAAGCTTTTTAATGAAGGCAAGCTTGTCCTCCGGTTTCTTGCCGAAATACATCTTTGTTTTCTTCGGAAGTAAATGTTCCAGATGTTCCCGTTCGCCATCATTATCGCCGGAGAGGATCACCACTTCTTTGTCTTCGGAAATAGAACCAAATACTTCCGAAAGGCCTTCCCTGTAATGATTCTGAAAAACGTAACATCCTTTATACAGGTGATTGCTGCTAATATGAACCGCTGTTTTATTGGCGGTTGTTAAGGGAAGTTGTTCCGAAGTATCTCCTTCAGAAACAAAACTATAGGAACCCACTCTTATTAGCTGATTATCAATAGAAGCCTCTATCCCTTTACCTACCTGTTCCTCGAAAGCATCGAGAGTCCTTATATTGTTAACCTTCAGCATTTCGTATAAAGACCTGCTTAAAGGGTGATTAGAGGCTCTTAGTGTGCTGTTGAGTATCTCTGTTTCTTCCTGAGTTAAGGCCACACCCTCGTAGATAATATGATGTCCGTTACCGCTGGTTAGCGTTCCGGTCTTGTCGAAAACCACTGTATCTACAGCTGCGATCTTCTCGATAACCGAAGCTTCTTTTACATAGAATTTCATCCTTCCGAAGATGCGCAACAAATTCCCCAGCGTGAACGGGGCTGCGAGAGCTATGGCACAGGGACAGGCCACAATGAGTACGGCCGTGAACACATTGAAGGCTTTATAAGGATCGTAAACCAGCCAGAAGAGAGTGGACAAAAATGCTATCCCCAGAACGGCTATGGTGAATCGCTTTGAAATACTATCTGTAAGGGATTGAAAAATACTCCGATAATCCTTATCAAAAACTTCATTGCTCCACAACTGGGTGAGATAGCTCTGTTCTACAGGTTTGAGAACTTCTACTTCAAGTACACCTGCCTGTTGTTTCCCTCCAGCGTATATTTTATCGCCACTCTTACGTGCCACAGGCTCCGATTCGCCCGTAACAAAGCTATAGTCAATGAGTGCGTTTCCCTTTATGAGAATACCATCAACGGGTATCAGTTCGTTATTTCGCACCAGGATTCTGTCGCCCTTCTTTATTTCATATACTTCTATTTGTTCTTCTGAAATTTCTTCGGAAGTCCCGCTAAGGCGTGTTACGGCTATCGGGAAATACGACCTGTAATCTCGTTCGAAAGAGAGGTAATTGTAGGTTTTCTGCTGAAAGAATTTCCCAACGAGCAAGAAAAATACCAGGCCTGTAAGACTGTCGAAAAATCCAGTACCCCAGTTAAAGACGATCTCCATGGTGCTTCTTACAAAAAGTACGAGGATACCAAGTGCGATAGGGACGTCTATATTTAAGATCTTAGACCGTAATCCTTTAAAAGCCGATATGAAATAATCCTGAGCCGAATAAAGTACAACCGGAACCGAAAAAGCAAACATCAGCCAGCGAAAAAGAGGTTTGAACCGGTCTAGCCAAAATTCGTTTACCTCAAAATATTCCGGGAAAGACAGGAACATCACATTTCCAAAAGCAAATCCGGCTACCCCAAGTTTATAGATAAGACTACGGTCTATAACCCGGTCTTTTTTATTGGAATCTTCAAGGGAAATATAGGGTTCGTACCCTATTTTACTGAGCAGAAGAACCAGGTCCTTCAAACTTATACGATCCGATCTGAAAGTAATACGTATGGTTTTTTCTGGAAAATTTACCTGAGACACCTGAACCGCGGGTTGTAATTTGTTCAGATTTTCTAAAACCCAAATACAGGAGCTGCAATGGATGGCGGGAATTACGAACGAAACCACACTGGTTTGTTCGTCATTAAAATCTAGAAGTTTTTCTGAAATGGATGGATTATCGAGGAAGTCGAACTTATGTTCAAATTCCCTGGGAGAGACCCCGGGTGTTCGTTCCAACTCGTAGTAATAACTTAAGTCGTTTTCGTGTAATAATTCGTATACCGTTTTACATCCATTACAGCAAAACGACATCTCCTTGTGATATACAGTTTCATCAACGCAAGAATCACCACAGTGGGCACACTGCTCCATATCCAATTATATTACTCATTAACCTGGCCCAAAAGTAAGCTGGTGTAGAATTCATAACAATGATAAATATCAACTTTCAGTACATAAAGATATGTACTTTTGTATTCACTTTTTTAAAATGAGAACCACACTTCAAATACAAAACTTAAAATGCGGTGGATGTGCTGCGACTATCCGTAAGGGTCTTGAACAACTTAACGGAATTAGCGCTGTACATGTTGATAATGACCAATCGACTGTTAGTTTTACATATAATAAAGAGGCTAACTATTACGCCGCTCAAAAAAAATTGACGCACTTGGGTTATCCCTTGATCGAAGATGATAATTCGCTGCTCACTAAAGCCAGGTCGTACGTTAGCTGTGCCGTAGGTCGAGTAAAACAGAATAACGAAACTTAAATGTTTAGCTCAGATCTTTAATTGCCTAGATTCCTGAGTGAATCCCTAAGCGCTTTTTTCTCCAACCGTTCTTGTTTTTTGAAATACCCTCTGAAAAAGAAGTTGTGTTTCAACGCTTCCATATTTTCATTGAGCAGCTCTGTCGCTTCTTTAAGGTTGAGTAATGTAGTGTCTAAATTCTGGGCAAAAGCCTCATCCTTTATAAGGTGGTTAACGGCTCCCTTACTCGACCGGATCTCTGTGAGGTATTGATCCAGGTTTGTACTCATCCTTTCTATATTAGCTCCCGAAGTTTCTAAATCGGTAATTATTTGCTTCATTTTATTCCCTGAGGTCGAATCTTTCAACAACACACCAGCAACGCTGTGATCGAAATCAATGGACCTGATCATTAAATTTAATTGATCGATAGAATTATTTGCTCCGTAACTTGCCTTTTTAAGCTGAAATACGCTCTCTTTCAGATTTTGAGCCATAACCGTGTCGTTAATAAGCATCCCAACCGTACCCTTACCTTCGGTGATCATTGAAGTGATCTTCAGAAGATCGGCAGTTAGGATAGCGGCATTTTCATTGGTAACACTTAATGTACTGAGGATATCATTGGCCCCTATTTTGGTATAGGTTTGTATGGTATCTCCAGATTTAATAGGAACTGCAGTACCTTCCTGAGGGAGAATATTGATAAGCATACTTCCTACCAAACCATCAGAGCCGATGGTCGCCACAGCATTCGTGTTGATTCTCGATGCAATTTTCTCTTCGATAAGCATTGAAACCACGATGCGAGATTGTCCTATCATCTCAATCCCTTTAACCGTACCTACATTGATCCCCGAATAACGCACATTATTACCCAATTGTAACCCGTTAACGTTAGTGAATTCGGCATGCAACTCTAAATCTCGCCCAAACAGGTTTTGCCGGTTTCCAATAATGTACAATGCCGTTACAAATAAGGCTGTTCCAAGAATTACAAACATTCCCAACCGTATTTTTTGTGATGCTGACTTTTGCATAATTTTTAAGTTTTAAAAAAAGCTTTAACCTTCGGATCATTTGAAGCAATAAGCTCGTTATAAGTTCCCTCTTTGTAGTTCACCCCATCCACAAGTAGGATTATTCTATCCGAAATCACCCTTGCACAATCCACGTCATGGGTTATTATTAAAGAAGAGGTCTTATATTTTTGCTGGATGGATCGCATGAGATTGATGATTTCCTTCGAGGTTATCGGGTCCAGCCCAGTGGTGGGTTCATCATACAAGATGATCTTCGGTTTGAGAATTAGTGCTCTCGCCAGTGCTACCCTGCGTTTCATTCCACCGGAAAGTTCGGCTGGCATGAGGTCCATGGCCGATTCTAGGCCTACGTTCACAAGTGCTTCCCTTACAAGAGCTTCATTGGTTTCGGAAATGTTTAGTTTCTTTTTATGACGCCGAAGTGGGAATTCGAGATTTTCCCTCACAGTCATCGAATCGTAAAGAGCACTTCCCTGAAAAAGGAATCCAATTTCGGTACGAAGTATATCCAGTTCTGTCTGTCCCAGTTTTGTTATATCATTTCCTTTTATACGGATCACCCCAGAATCTGCTTGTATCAATCCTACAAGACATTTTATCATCACAGATTTTCCCGATCCGGATTTACCCATCACAACCAGCGTCTCGCCTTCGTACATTCGCAAATTGAACCCTCTAAGCACCTGATTTTCTCCAAAACTTTTCCGAAGTTCTTTCAATTCCAAAACCGGTGATATGTTTCTACTGCTTTTCATTAAACTTCAAAGAATATATCGGTTACGAAAACGGCGATAAAATCGATAACAAACAGGAGCATTGACGTGTAAACAACTGCTGCGTTGGATGCTTCACCAACGCCTACGGTTCCTTTGCCGCAGTAGTATCCTTTATAACAACCCACTAGTCCGATCGCGAAGCCAAAGAAAAATGATTTAACGGTTGCCGGAACCACATCAGAATATTTTAGTGCGTCAAAAACCTCGTTAAAATACAACAGATAGGAAACTTCACCTTTAAGATTTTCAACCATTGCCGAGCCAATTAAAGCTACGGTATCGCCAAATATGATAAGTAACGGCAACATTAAAGTAGCAGCAAGAATACGCGTTACTACTAAATATTTAAACGGATTAGTTCCCGAAACTTCCATGGCATCAATTTGTTCGGTCACTCGCATAGATCCTAGTTCAGCTCCAATTCCAGATCCTATCCTACCGGCACAAATTAATGCAATGATCACAGGCCCTATTTCACGGACAATAGAAATGCTTACCATGGAAGGCATCCATGATTCAGCTCCGAATTCCATAAGTGTAGGCCGTGATTGCAGAGTAAACACCAATCCCAGAATAAAGCCAGTAACTCCCACAAGTAGAATGGATCGGTTGCCCATATTATAGCACTGTCGAAGTAATTCCTTAAATTCAAAAGGCGAGGTGAAGACTTCTCTAAAAAAACGTAAAGCGAAATACGAAATATCTCCAATCTCTTTAAAAAAGGAGATTGTCCGGGATCGTAACATGGCCAGACTTTTCATAATTAAACAGACGAGGTATTTTACCAAAGGTATTTTTCAATCCATCGAATTACTATGATATTGGTCAGCTACAAAAAAGCACCCTCTCAGGATTACTGCGTGATCCTCAGTTAGCTCCCCTGTGCAAATAGGGACCGAACGTGAAAAATTGAT